>DATMPZ010000021.1:0-161697 GCA_035567335.1 Solirubrobacteraceae bacterium | reverse complement strand
CTCGACCTCGCTCGTGCCGATGCCGAACGCGAGCGCGCCGAACGCGCCGTGCGTGGAGGTGTGCGAGTCCCCGCACACGATCGTCATGCCCGGCTGGGTCACGCCCAGCTCGGGGCCGATCACGTGCACGATCCCCTGGCGCTCGGAGCCGAGCGAGTACACGGGCACGCCGAACTCCGCGCAGTTGCGCTCCAGCGTTTGCACCTGCACGCGCGAGAGCTCGTCCTTGATGCGGGCCGCGACGGGCGTGCCGTCGGTGGGCGTGTTGTGGTCGGCCGTCGCCAGCGTGCGGTCGGGGCGGCGCACCGTCCGACCGGCCAGGCGCAGCCCGTCGAACGCCTGCGGGCTCGTGACCTCGTGGACCAGGTGCAGGTCTATGTACAGGAGGCCATGCGCTACCTCGTGCTGCTCCCAGATCTTGTCGAACATCGTTCTTGACATGGCTCAGTTCAGTCCCTCGCCGCGTTTTTTGTGTGCAGGAGGCCATGCGCTACCTCGCGCTGCTTCCAGATCTTGTCGAACATCGTTCTTGACATGGCTCTGTTCAATCCCTCGCCGCGTTTTTTGGTCTGGTCCGCGGGGCATCCCGCCCCGCGTTTGATGGATACGGACGACCTCGTGTCGTCCGTATCGCCGGGCTTCGCCCGGCTTTTGGTTGGCGTTGTGGCAGACGAGGCTCATCACTGACAATCCCTTCTAACTGCGTCTCAGTCCCGCGCTGACGATGGCATCCGCCGAAGCGTGCGTACGCGTACGCGCGATCGACAGCGCGCGCACGTACGCGCGCGCGGCCGCGTCGATGATGTCCGTCGAGACGCCCTGCCCCGCGCCGGAGGAGCCGTCCACCTCGACCACGACCGAGACCTCGCCGAGCGCGTCCTGGCCCTCGGTTACGGCGCCGATAGTGAACTCTCCGAGCTGCGCCTCGACGCCCGCGGCGGCGTTGATCGCGCGGAACACCGCGTCGATCGGGCCGTCGCCCGTGAACGAGCCCTCGGCCGAGCCGCCGTCGGGCAGCGTCACCGATACGCGCGCGTGCGGGGGCCGGCGCGAGGAGGCCTGCACCTCGAACCACTCCAGGGCGTAGCCGGGAATCTCCTCGCTACGCAGCTCGTCGGTGACGAGCGCCTCCAGGTCCATCGCCGTCACCTGCTTCTTGCGGTCGGCGATCTCCTTGAAGCGCTTGAACGCGGTGTTCAGCGCCTGGCCGTCGAGCTGAAAGCCCATCTCCTCCAGGGCGTCGCGCAGCGCGTGACGGCCGGAGTGCTTGCCCAGCACGAGCGAGTTGCTCTTCAAGCCCACGGTCGTGGCGTCCATGATCTCGTACGTGGAGCGCTCCTTGAGCACGCCGTCCTGGTGGATTCCCGACTCGTGCGCGAACGCGTTGCGCCCGACGATCGCCTTGTTCGGCTGCACCTGATAGCCGGTCAAGCGTGAGACCAGCCGGCTCGTGCGAGCCAGCTCGGTGGAGTTCACGCCCGTATCCATGCCGATGTCGGCGCGGCGGGTGCGCAGCAGCATCACGATCTCCTCGAGCGAGGCGTTGCCCGCGCGCTCGCCGATCCCGTTGACCGCGCACTCCACCTGCCTGGCGCCGGCCAGCACGCCGGCAAACGAATTGGCCACAGCCAGGCCAAGATCGTCGTGACAGTGAACCGACAGCACAACATCGCGCAGGCCGGGAACAAGCTCGTACAGTCCTCCCAGGAAAGCCGTGAACTCCTGAGGCATCGTGTAGCCGACCGTGTCGGGGATATTGATCGTCGTGGCGCCCTCCTCCAGCGCGATCTGAATCACCTCGGCCGTGAACTCGACCTCCGCCCGGGTGGCGTCCATCGGCGAGAACTCGACATCCTCCAGGTACTGCTTGGCCTGCGCCACGGCCGCCCGCGCCTGGCCCTTGACGTCCTCGCGCGTCGTCTGCAACTGGTGCTCGATATGGATGTCAGAGGTCGAGATGAACGTATGGATGCACGGCCTTTCCGAGTCCCTGACGGCGTTCCAGGCCGCGTCGATGTCCTGCTTGGACGTGCGCGCCAGCCCGCAGATGACGGGCCCTTCGACCTCCCGCGCGATCGCCTGCACCGCCTCGAAGTCCCCGGGCGATGTGATCGGAAAGCCCGCCTCGACGACGTCCACGCCCAGGCGTGCGAGCTGGTGGGCGATCTCCAGCTTCTCCTGGCGGTTCAGCGAGATGCCGGGCGACTGCTCGCCGTCGCGCAGCGTCGTGTCGAAGATCCGCACGCGCGCCTGCTCGGTTCGCTCCGGGGTGGGCGATGCGTCTGTTTCACTCATGATGATGCCGTTCCCAATTCCTTTTTATCTCGATCCACCTGCTGCTCTCCGTTGGTATGCGGCTACGCGGCCGCCACGCGCTATTCCCCCCGAGGGGGGAGCAGCAGGAGCAGCAGGGACGAGAACTGAAGCGACATCTACGTGCAGATTAGCACCCGCACGCCCAGAAGCAACCGATTTGGAGCCCATATAACCGCCTCGCCCGCGGGCGGACCGCAGGACACCCCGCTACGGCGTAAGAACTACCTTGCCCACGTTCCGCCGTTCGGTGATCATGTTCTGAGCGGCGCCGGCTTCCTCGAAGGAGAACGTGCCGGCGACGACGGGCTGGACGGTGCCGTCCGCCGTCAGTTCCTGCAGCGCCGCGCTGACCTCGGCGCGGCGGCGATCGTCCCGGGAGAGCGTGTACATGTTCAGGCCGATCACGGCCTTCGACGCGGACATCTGCTTGATCATGTTGAAGCGGGGCATGCGCAGGGCCGTTTTCAGCGCGGCGATCGGGTTGCGCCGCTCGCCCGAGACGACGCCGGAGGCGCCGAAGGCGATCAGGCGCCCGCCGGGACCGAGCAGGTCGTAGCTGCGGCGGAAGCTCGTACCGCCGATCGCGTCCATGATCACGTCGAACGGCGGGAGGCCCCGCTCCCAGCCGGGCTTGGTGTAGTCGAGGGGGTGATCGACGCCGAGCTCGGAGATCCGCGCGTGCTTGCCGGGCGAGGCGGTGCCGTAGACCTCTGCGTCGGCGCGCTTGGCGACCTGTGTCGCAGCTATGCCCACGCCGCCGGCGGCCGCCTGGATCAGCACGCGTTCGCCGGACCGTAGGCCACCGAAGCGGAGGAGCCCCATCCAGGCCGTCCCGTAGTTGACGGGGATCGCGGCGCCCTGCTCGAACGTGAGCCCTTCGGGCAGTCCCAGCACGCCGTCGGCGGGTGCGACCACCTGCGAGGCGTAGCCCCCGAACTCGGTGCCGGCGACGACCCGCTGGCCCGGAGTGAGGCCCTGCACGCCCTCCCCGAGCTCGAGAATCGTGCCCGCGACCTCGTAGCCGACGACGCACGGCGGCTTGGGCGCATCGGGGTAGAAGCCCAGGCGCGCCATCACGTCGGCGAAGTTGATGCCCGCGGCGGCGACGTCGATGCGCACCTCGCCCGGGCCAAGGGGCGGATCGGGGCGCTCCTGGACCTGCAGCACCCCGGGTCCCCCGTGCTTGGTGATGACGACGGCACGCATCGGGGTCACCCTATCCGATCAGCCAAGATCGACCGACCAGCCGTTGACGAAATTGTCGGAGGCGACGATCTCCTGCACGACGTCAGCCGGCACGCGCGCGTCGGTGGTCACGACCATCGCTGCGAGCCGCTGCTCGTCGCCGGCGCCGTCCTCGCTCTGGCCGTCGGGGACGTGGCCGACGGCCGCGGAGGAGATGTTGATGCCGTGCGCGCCGAAGATCGTGCCGACGCGGCCGATCATGCCGGGCAGGTCCCGGTAGCGAAAGACGGTGACGTAGGGCTCGAGCTCGATCGTCAGGCGCCGGCCCTGGACCTCGACGAGGTGGGGCACGCGGTTGGGGCCGATGCCGGTGCCGGCGACCGCGACGCGCTCCTCGCCGGCGGTGACCGTGACGCGGATCAGCTCGTTGAAGTCCTGCGCCTCGGAGACGGTCTTGTCCTCGACGACGATCCCCCGCTGGTGGGCCATCGTGGGGGCGTTGACGAGGTTGACCTGCTCCTCCGTGCGGCCCTGCAGCGCGCCCTGGATCACGGCGAGCGTCAACAGGCGCGTGTCGAAGTCGGCGATGCGCCCGAGGAACGCCGCCTCGATGCGCTCGACCGAGCTGCCCTCGGCGAGCTCCATCGCCAGGCGCCCGAGTTGCGTGGCGAGCGGCAGGAAGGGGCCGAGCACCTCCGTGTCCTCGGCGCCGATCGCGGGGATGTTGACGGCCGTGGAGACGACGCCGCCGGTGAGCGCGGCGAGCACCTGCTCGGCGCTCTGATAGCCGGCGCGGTCGGTCGCCTCCGCCGTGGAGGCGCCCAGGTGCGGGGTGACCACCACCTGGGGGTAGCCGTCGTCGAACAGCGGGTAGTCGGTCATCGGCTCGGAGGGAAACACGTCGAGCGCGGCGCCCGCGACCTTGCCGGAGTCCAGGGCGTCCTTGAGCGCCGCGTCGTCGATCAAGCCGCCGCGGGCGACGTTGAGCACGCGCACGCCGTCGCGCATCTGCGCGAACGCCTCGGCACCCAGGAAGCCCTCGGTCTCGGACGTCTTGGGCAGGTGCACGGTGACGAAGTCCGCCTGCGCATAGACGTCCCTGGGCGAGTCGGCCTTCTCGACCCCCAGCTCGCGGTAGCGCTCGGCGCTGACGAACGGGTCGAACGCGAGCACGCGCATGTGAAAGCCGCGCGCGCGCTGGGCGACGAGCTGGCCGATGCGCCCGAAGCCGAGGATGCCGAGCGTCTTCTCGTACAGCTCGACGCCGGAGTATTGCGAGCGATCCCATCTCCCTTCGTGCAGCGACTGGTGCGCCTGGGGGATGTTGCGGGCGAGCGCGAGCAGCAGCGCCAGCGTGTGCTCGGCGGCGGTCACGACGTTCGACTCCGGCGCGTTGGCGACGACGATCCCGCGGCGCGTGGCGGCGGGCACGTCGACGTTGTCCACGCCCACGCCGGCGCGCCCGATCACGCGCAGGTTGGTCGCGCGGTCGATCAGCTCTGCGGTCATCTTCGTGGCCGAGCGGATGAGGATGCCGTGGTAGGCGTCGATGCGCTCGTTCAGCTCTTCGTCGGTCCAGTCGATGCCGAGGTCGACGTCGAAATGCTCGCGCAGGAGCTCGACGCCCGAGTCGCCGACCTTCTCCTTGACGAGGACTTTCAGGCGCTCGTTGTTTTCCTCATTCATGTGAGCGAAACCCCCATGGGCGTGTAGAGCAAGCTATGTGCGTTCATGGAGCCAGCCTTTCGACCGTCCAGTCGATACACGCCGTCAGCGCGCGTACGTCATCGGGATCGACCGCGGGGAACATGCCGATCCGCAGCTGGTTGCGCCCGAGCTTGCGGTAGGGCTCGACGTCGACGATCCCGTTCGCGCGCAGGGTCGCGGCGACGGCGGCGGCGTCGACTCCCGCCGCGAAGTCGATCGTCCCCACGACGAGCGAGCGCTTGGCCGGGTCGCTGACGAAGGGGGTCGTGTAGGAGGTTCGCTGCGCCCACTCGTACAGATGGCCGGAGGACTCGCGCGTGCGCGCAACACAGCCGTCGAGACCGCCGAGGTCGAGCATCCAGCGGATCTGATCGGCGAGCAGGAACAGGGTTGCGACCGCGGGAGTGTTGTACGTCTGATCTTTGAGCGAGTTCTCCAGTGCGGTGCTCAACGACAGGAACGCGGGGATCCAGCGCTCGGAGGAGGCCAGCGCGGCGATCCGCTCCTGCGCGGCGGGGCTGAGCAGCGCGATCCACAGTCCGCCGTCGCCGGCGAAGGCCTTTTGCGGGGCGAAGTAGTAGGCGTCCGCATTGGCCACGTTCACCGGCAGACCGCCCGCGCCCGAGGTCGCGTCGATCAGCACCAGCGCATCGCCCGTCGCGGCAGGCCTGGCCACTGGAACCATCACGCCGGTGGAGGTCTCGTTGTGCGCCCACGTCACCGCGTCTACCGGCCCGTCAGGAGCCTGGAGCGAGCCCGGGTCGGGGGCGTCGCCGGGTTCGGCGGAGACGACGACGGGATCGTCCAGGAACGGCGCGCCGGTCGTGACGGTGGCGAACTTCGAGGAGAACTCGCCGTAGGTGAGGTGCAGCGCGCGGCGCTCGATCAGGCCGAAGGCCGCGGCGTCCCAGAAGGCCGTGGCGCCACCGTTGCCGAGCGCGACCTCGTAGCCGTCGGGGGCGGAGAACAGCTCGCGCAGCCCGGCGCGGATGTCCGCGACGAGCGCCTTGACCGGTCGTTGCCGGTGAGATGTCCCCATCACGGCCGCGCGCTCGCCGGCGAGGCGCGCGAGCGCCTCCGGGCGCACCCGTGAGGGCCCGCAGCCGAAGCGCCCGTCGGCGGGCTTGAGGTCATCTGGGATGACCGGTTGCGTGGTGTCTGTCGTCGGGGTCGGCGTCATGGGGCTTCCTCGCGGGTCGAAGATCGAAGGATGCCCAGGCGCGCGGCTTGAATGCTCGTCGGTCCCCGGTGGTGAACTCCACCTAGTGCTACGACTATGACGCCAGTCCCGACGAGTTGAGCGAGTGTAGCGAACACCGCCCGGGCGGCCTCAAAAAGAGGGCTTGATCCAGTCCATGTGCGAGCGCAGCTCCGAACCGACGTGCTCCACCTGGGTGTCGGCCTGCTCTGAGCGCATGCGCAGGAAGCTCTCCTGCCCGGCGCGGTTCTCGGCGATCCACTCGCGCGCGAAGTCGCCGTCCTGGATCTCCTTGAGGATTTGGCGCATCGCGGCCCGCGTCTCGTCGGTGATGACGCGCTTGCCGCGCGTGTAGTCGCCGTACTCGGCGGTGTTGGAGATCGAGTAGCGCATGCCGGCGAGGCCCTTCTCGTACATCAAATCGGCGATCAGCTTGAGCTCGTGCAGGCACTCGAAGTAGGCCATCTCGGGGTCATAGCCGGCATCGACGAGCGTCTCGAAACCGGCCTGGACGAGCTCGGAGGCGCCGCCGCAGAGGACGGCCTGCTCGCCGAAGAGGTCGGTCTCGGTCTCGTCCTTGAAGGTCGTCTCGATCACGCCGCCGCGGGTGCAGCCGATCCCCTTGGCGTAGGCGAGCGCCAGCGCGCGCGCGTTGTGAGTGGCGTCCTGGGCGACGGCGATCAGACCGGGTACGCCGCTGCCCTCGGTGAACTGGCGGCGGACGAGGTGGCCGGGGCCCTTGGGGGCGACCATGCCGACGTCGACGCCCGCGGGGGGCTCGATCTCGCCATAGTGGATCGAGAAGCCGTGACCGAAGAGAATCATGTTGCCCTCGGCGATGCCGTCGCGGATGTCTGACTCCCAGACGTCGTGGTGGCGCTCGTCGGGCAGCAGGATCATCACGAGGTCGCCGCGACTGGCGGCGTCCACGACGGACAGGACCTCGAGGCCCTGCTCACGCGCCTGCGCGACCGAGGCCGAGTCCGGGCGCAACCCCACGACGACGTCGACGCCGGAGTCCTTCAGGTTGAGCGCGTGGGCGTGGCCCTGGGAGCCGTAGCCGATGATCGCGACGGTCTTGCCGTGCAGGAGCGTGAGGTCCGCGTCGTCGTCGTAGAGCATGGTGGGCTGGGAGGCTATCGGTTCGGCGCCCGATCCCGAACCCCCGGGCCGATCGACCCGGTGCCGGGAAAGTCCCCACGCGGGCCGCCGGCCGGGGGCGCGAGCGTCAGGCGCTCGCGGCGGCGACGAGCGTGCGTCCGGGGATCGCGAGCGTCCCGTCGGGTTCGGTGAAGGGCGAAAGGCGCGCCTCGAGGCCGGCGCGGATCTGTGCGATCTCGACTTCGGGGCGGGCGAGCACGGCGTCGTGGAAGACGTGGGCGATGTCGAGCGTCGTCTCCCAGCAATCCTCGTAGGAGGGGTAGCGCTGCTCGATCTCGAGCGCCTGCACGTCGATCTCGGCGAAGCCGGCCTGCGCGAGCAGCTCGCGCACGCGCTCGGGGTCCCCCAGCGCGAAGGGACCGGGCGTGCCGGGAGCCGGCGGAGCGAGGAGACCGCGCTCGATCAGCTCGAGGTTCGGGAGCAGCGCCCAGGGGTTGTGCTGGACGGAGTCCCACACGGCCAGCGCGACGCGCCCGCCGGGGCGCAGCACGCGGCGGGTCTCGGCCAGCGCGGCGGGCGGGTCGGCGAGCAGCATGTAGCCCCAGCGACAGAGCACGGCGTCGACGCTCGCGAGCGGCAGGTCGATCCATTCGGCGCCGATGACCTGGAACTCGACGTTTGCGAGGCCCAGCTCGGCGGCGCGGGCGCGGGCGCCGTCGAGCATCGCGTCGGCCTGGTCGGAGACGATCACCCCGCCCGTCGGGGCGACGAGCTCGGCCGCGAGCATCCCCGTCTCCCCCAGGCCGGCGGCCAGCTCGAGCACGCGCTGGCCGGGCTGCAGCGCGAGCGCCTCGATCATCCGCGCGGACACGGGCGCGCCGAAGCGGCGGATCGTCTCCTGGCGGCGCGTCCAGCCGGCCGCGGCCGCTTCCCAGCCCGCGAGGCTCGACTCGCGGTGGGCGTCGGCGTCGAACGCCGACTGCTCGCCGCCGTGCCCGCCGTCGTCCCGTCCGGCGCCTGTCTCCTCGCGCGCGGGCGCGTCGTCGTCGATTGGGTCTGTAACGCTCATGTCAGGTTTCTTCGCAGCAGCTTGCCGGACGCGGTGCGCGGCAGCGGCTCGCGCGTGAAGTGCAGCTGCTTGGGGACCTTATAGCGGGCGAGGCGCTCGGCGCAGTACGCGCGCAGCGCCGGGCCCTCGACGGCAGCCCCGGGGCGCGGCACGACGATCGCCGCGACGGCCTGCCCCCACGTCGGGTGCTCGCGGCCGAGGACGGCCGCCTCCAGCACGTCGGGGTGGGATTCGAGCACGGCCTCGACCTCGGCCGGGGCGACGTTCTCGCCGCCGCTGACGATCGTGTCGGCGACGCGACCGCTCACGCGCAGGAAGCCGCGCTCGTCGAGCGCGCCGAGGTCGCCGGTGTGCAGCCAGCCGTCGGGGTCGCGCGATCCCGGCGCGACGGTCGGCCCGGAGACGAGGATCTCGCCGACATCCGCGCCGGACCCACGCCCGCCGGCGGTGCGCTCGGACGCTCCGTCGATGCGCACGCGCGTGCAGAACAGCGGCGGGCCGCCGGTCGTGACCTGCGAGCAGGCCTCCGTCAGCCCGTAGGTGGAGCGGACGGGGACGCCGGCGTCGCGGGCGCGCGCGAGCAGCGCGTCGGGGATGGGGCCGCCGCCGGTGAGCGCGCAGCGCAGCGGGGCATCGCCGGCAGCGCCGGCGGTGGGGCGCTGCAAGCCCGCGTCCAGGAGGCGCGCGAGGGTCGTGGACACCAGCGAGACGAGCGTGATGTCCTGTGTGCGCAGCGCGCGCAGCGCCATGTCGGTGTCGAAACGCGGGTGCATGACCGCCGTCGTCGCGTAGATCGCCGAGCGCACGAGGATCGAGAGGCCGCCGACGTGGGCGACCGGAAGGACGCACAGCCAGCGCTCGCAGGGATCGCGACCGTTCGCAGATCGATCGGATCTGCGAACGTCGAGCGCGACGGCGGAGCCGAGCGCGCTCCACAGGAAGTTGCCGTACGTGAGCTCGATCGGGCGGGGCGCGGCGCTCGTGCCGGACGTGTGGATGACGGCGGCGAGCGCGTCGAGATCGTGCCGTTCCTCGAACGCGAGATCCGGGCCCGCCCCGGCGCGCTCGCCCGAGGCCGATGTCTCCGACACGACCGCGGCCGCGCCGTCGCAGACGCGCGCGCGCTCGGCATCGGTGAGACGCAGATCGACGGGCACGGCGACCGCGCCGAGCAAAAGGCAGGCGTGCAGGGCCTCCGCGAACTCGAGGCCGGGCGCCAGCGCGATCGCGACGCGGTCCCCCCTCCCCACCCCGCGGGCCGATAGAGCGCGGGCGCCGCGGCGCGCGGCGGCGTGCAGCTCGGCGTAGGAGCGCGACGACGTCCCGTCCGGTCCCTCCAGGGCCGTCGCTCCGGGGCGCGTGCGCGCGGCGCGATGCAGCCAGCCCTCGACCACCATTGCCCACAGGCTAGCTGTAGCCTTGTCCGCCATGCCGACGACATGGACGAGCGCGGGGAAATTCGAGGACATCCGTTACGAGAAGTCCGGGTCACGGGACGCGCCGACGGGGATCGCGAAGATCACGATCGACCGGCCGGAGGTGCGCAACGCGTTTCGGCCGCTGACGATCGTGGAGATATCCAGGGCGCTGGAGGACGCGCGCGAGGACACACGAGTCGGGGCGATCGTGCTGACGGGCGCGGGCGATGAGGCGTTCTGCTCGGGCGGCGATCAGCGGGTGCGCGGCGACTCGGGCTATCTCGCCGAGGACGAGGCGGGCAAAGCCGGGATCGGGCGGTTTCACGTGACCGACCTGCACGTGCAGATCCGCCGGCTGCCGAAGCCGGTCGTGGCGATGGTCGCGGGATATGCGATCGGCGGCGGGCACGTGCTGCACCTGGTGTGCGACCTGACGATCGCCGCGGACAACGCGAAGTTCGGACAGGTGGGGCCGAGGGTGGGCTCGTTCGACGGGGGGTTCGGCGCGGGTCTGTTGGCGAATCTGGTGGGGCCGAAGAAGGCCAAGGAGATCTGGTTTCTGTGCCGGCAGTACACGGCGCGGGAGGCGCTGGAGATGGGGATGGTGAACGCAGTCGTGCCGCTCGCGCGACTGGAAGCGGAGACGGTGAAATGGTGTGAGGAGATGCTGGCGAACTCGCCGTTCGCGCTGCGGCTCTTGAAGGCGAGCTTCAACGCCGCCGAGGACGGGCTGAGCGGCATCCAGCAGCTCGCGCACGACGCCAACCTGCTGTTCTACGGCAGCGAGGAGGCGCGGGAGGGCCGCGACGCCTACCGGGAGAAGCGCAGGCCGGAGTTCGAGCGGTTCCCGAGGCGCGCGTGAGCACGGTGACGCAGACGACGACGCTCGCGGCACCCGGCCCTACGGGCATGACGGACCGCCCGAGCACGATCCGCATCTGGGTGATGGCTGCGCGCGTGCGGACGCTGCCGGCGGCGGTCGCGCCGGTGCTCGTGGGCACCTCGCTCGCGTTGGGCGCGGGGGTGTTTCACCCGCTCGCGTTCGTCGCGGCGCTGCTGGGGGCGGTGTTCATCCAGGTGGGGACGAACCTCTCGAACGACTACTCCGACGCGCGCAGGGGCGCCGACACCGAGGATCGGCTGGGGCCGGTGCGGGTGACGGCCGGCGGGCTGGTGCCGCCCAAGCAGGTGCTGATCGCGACGTACGCGACGTTCGGGCTGGCGGTGGCGTGCGGCGCCTACCTCGTGGCGGTGGCGGGGCCGGGGTTGATCGCGGTCGGCGCGGCGTCGATCCTCGCGGGCGTGCTGTACACGGGCGGGCCGCGGCCGTACGGGTACGAGGGGCTGGGCGAGGTGTTCGTGTTCCTGTTCTTCGGCGTCGTCGCAGTGACGGGCTCGTATTTCGTGCAAGTGCAGGAGCTGCCGTGGCAGGCGTTCGGGTGCGCCGTGCCGGTGGGGCTGCTGGCGAGCGCGATATTGGTGGTGAACAACGTCAGGGACATCGACACCGATCGGCGCGCGGGCAAGCGCACGCTCGCGGTCAGGCTGGGAAGAGAACGCACGAGGACCCTGTATACGGCGATGGTGACGGGCGCGTTCGTGAGCGCGCCGGTGCTGTGGGCGCTGGGGATGTCACCGTGGCTGTTGCTGAGCTGGGCGGCGATCGGACTCGCGGCGGATGTGGTGAGGACCGTGAGAACGCGGGTGGATGGACCGGCCCTGAACGGCGCGCTGGCGAAGACGGGCCTGCTGCAGATGGGGTTCTGCGCGCTGTTCGCGGCCGGAATCCTCGCGAGCGGCGGGATCTGAAAGAGGTCAAATGAACGGGTGGGGGCTGATGGTGGGTGAGCCGTGAGCCAGCCCTTTCATCGAACGCGGTCCAAGCCGCTCACCGCAGCTGTTGGCGTTGAGGGAGCGTAGAACGCGCGGTGAAATTGAGCGTCGAGCAGAGAACGCTGCGCCTGCGCAAGCCGCTGCAGACGGCGCACGGCGCCGTGAGCGAGCGCGAGCTGGTCGCGGTCACGCTCGCGGAAGACGAGGAGGGGCCGGCGGGATACGGCGAGGGGGCGCCGCTGGAGCAGTATGACGGCGTGAGCGTCGAACGGGTGAAAGACGCCCTCGAGCGATACGGGCAGATGCTCGCCGGCGCGAAGGGCCTGACGGGGGTGCAGCTGATCGAAGCGTGCCGGCGCGAGGAGGATCTGCCCCAGGCGCTGGCGGCGATCGACATGGCGCTGTGGGATCGCGCGGGCAGGCGCGCGGGCAAGCCGATCGCAGAGCTCCTCACCGACGAGCCCGCGCGTGCGGTGAGCGTGAACGCGACGATCGGCGCGAGCGACCGTGAGGGCGCTGCCGCACAGGCCGCGGCGGCTGCGCAAGCGGGGTACGGGTGCATCAAGGTGAAGGTCGGGATGGGCGATGACGCGGCGCGCGTGGCGGCCGTGCGCGCGGTTGCGGGCCCGAGCACCGCCCTGCGACTGGACGCGAACGGCGCCTGGACGGTGCGGGAGGCCGTCAGGGCGATCGAGGCGCTGGCGCCCGCCGGGCTGGAGCTCGTGGAGGAGCCGGCGCACGGGCTGCACGCGATCAGAGAGGTGCGCGAGCGCGTCAGCACGAGGATCGCGATCGACGAGACCGCGGCGGAGCACGGCGCGCTCGGCGCGGGCGTGGCCGACGCGGTGTGCTTGAAGATAAGCCGCTGCGGCGGGATCTCGGGCCTGCTCGCCGCCGCGGCGCTCGTGCGCGCCTCCGGCGCGGAGCCATATGTCGCCTCGACGCTGGACGGCCCGCTCGGGGTCGCGGCCGCGCTGCACGCGGCGGCGGCGCTGGCCTCGCGCGGCCCGGTGCCGGCGTGCGGCCTGGCGACGCTTCAGATGTTCGAAGGCGTCGAGGACCAACTGCCCGTGAATGAAGGCAGGATCGCGCTGCCGTCAGCCGATGGGCTCGGGGTCGATCCGCTCTGACTCGAAGGCCGCCGGCTGCGCGGCCGGCTGGACGGAGCTCACGAGCACCGCGGGCGCCGTCGCGGGCGCCGCTGGGAGGCGCACGTCGAAGAGGCTCTCGACGGCGTCCAGCGGGATCGGCTTGCTCAGGAAGAATCCCTGAGCCATCGTGCAGCCCATCGCGTCGATCGTGCTCAGCTGCTCCTGCGTCTCGATGCCCTTGGCGATCACCGTGAGGGACAGCTCGCGCCCGAAGCTGAGGATCGCCTCGAGCAGCCAGCTGCGGTAGTCCTCGTCGTCGGCCTCCGCGAGGGAGCTGCGGTCGACCTTGAGGTAGTCGAGGGACATCTGCTGCAGGCCGGAGCGGTAGGCGTACCCGTTGCCGAAGTCGTCGATCGCGATGCGCACGCCCAGCTGCTTGATCTCCCGCAGGCGCTCTGCGCTCGCCGCGAGGTCGCGCATCACCGTGGTCTCCTCGACCTCGAGCGTGAGCAGCGAGGGGTCGACTCCGGACTGCTGCAGCGCCCGCCGCACGTCCGTGACGAATCCGTCCCGATTCAGCTGATTGGCCGACACGTTCACCGAGACGCCGACGCGATGGCCGGTCACTTCCCACGCCGCGGCGCGGGTGCAGGCCTCTTCGAGCACCCAGCGCCCGATCGGCACGATCAGCCCAGTCTCCTCGGCCAGCGGGAGAAAGTCGGCGGGCGTAAGGACGCCTCGCGTGGGGTGCTGCCAGCGGACGAACGCCTCCAGGCCCACGACCTTGCGGCTGCGCAGATCGCAGATCGGCTGGTAGTGCAGGAGGAACTGATCGTCCTGCAACGCGGCGTTCAGCTCGGCGTCGAGCACGCTGCGACTCTCGATCATCGAGCGCATGTTCGCGTTGAAGAGGGTGTAGCGGTCCTTGCCCGCGGCCTTGGCCGCGTGCAGGGCCAGCAGCGCGTCGCGCAGGAGATCGTCGGGGGTCTCGTAGCGGCCGAAGGCGACGCCGATGCTCGCGGTGAAGAAGAAGCTCGGACCGAAGCCTTCGAGCTCGACGGGCTTGTGCAGAGCCTCGATGATGCGTCCGGCCAGGTTGTCGAGCCGCACCCCGCGGGCCGCCGACTCGACCAGTACCACGAACTCGTCCGAGCCGAGACGACCCACGGTGTCGCCTTCTCGCACGACGTCTCCGAGCCGCCCCGCGACGACCTGAAGCAGCCGATCGCCGGCGGCCTGCCCGAACTTCTCGTTGACGTCCGCGAACCAGTCGACGTCGATGAACAGCGCGCCCGCGAGCATCCCCGACTGGCGTCCCGCGCGCGCGACCATGCGCTCGGCGCGGTCGAGCGTGAGCGCGCGGTTGGGCAGACCGGTCAGGGGGTCGTAGAGATCTTCGTGGGGCGTCGCCTCGGGGGTCTCCGGCGCAGGCGCAGCGGGCGCCGCCGCGCGGGGAGCGCCGAGGAGGAACACCAGCAGGCCGAGCAGCACGCTCAGCAGGATGCCGCCGATCAGCAGCGCGAGCGCGTCCCCGTTCGCGAGCACGCCCGCGGCGAGCGCTGCACCGAAGCTGCGGACGGTCCACCCGTCGTGGAGGTCGATCGCCCCGCTCTGCGCATCGGGCGCAGGCGTGCCGGCGGCGAATGCGAGGTTCGTGGAGTGGGACCGATAGCGGGCACGGACCGCGTAGCCCGGATGGCCCCGCAGGACCTGTGCCAGCATGATCCTGGGCAGGAGCACCTCGCGCAGCCACCCTACGGACGCCGCCCTGCGGCCGAATACGCTGCGCGGCGTCACGTTGCTCCGATACACGGGCGTCACGATTTCCAGCGCGCTCCTGCCCTCCGCCGAGACGGGGGTGTAGATGCTCTGCGCGCTGTCTGCAGCCTGCAGCAGCGCGGGCGAGGAATCGGAGCGTCTCAGGAGATCGAGCGCGTCGAGCTCAGGGTAGTGACGCACTGTGCGCGCCCATTTGACCCATGCGGCGAACTGCGCGTGCGAAGCCTTCGGGTTGGCGGCAAAGAAGGTGGCGGCGCTGACGGTGAGCTGTTCCTCGTGGCGGATGGCCAGGCTCAATGTCGAGGCGATCGCCGTCGAGCCTTGATGGAACGCCGCCCGCGGCGCGGCCGCGTCGTTGCGGGCAACGGCGTGCGCTGCGAGCAGCGAGCCGACCGTCCCCGCCGCGACGCACAGCATCGCCACCGCGGCCCACACGCCGGTCCGGCTCAGGGCCAGACGCTTCAACCGTCCGAGCCCGTCCCCGCTCGGGGCCGGCGTCGTCGTCGGTGTGGCGCCACCGCCGGCGCCCTGTGGTTCGCCGGCCGCCGCGGCCGGACTCTGAGCGCTCTGCGGCTCACCAGCCGCCGCGCCCGGGCCCTGAGCGCCCTGAGACGAGCTCTGAGCGCCCTGCGGCTCACCAGCCGCCGCAGCCGGACTCTGAGCGCCCTGCTGAGGCGAGCCATTGACGGTCGTGCTCGCGGAAGCGTCGGGAGCGCTGTCGCGCTCAGGATCGGGTTGGGGTGTCTCGCTGTCTGACATGACGTTCTGGCTGTCCGCGCATATGTATGCTCCCGCGGCCTTATCGGCGTGAACGCGAATGTCTTTAGTCGCGCACGCGCCTTGGCCATCGCCGCTGAGCGCCCGCCGGACGGATCAGCGATCGATCGCAAGATGCTCGGCCACCGCGGCCGGGCTCTCCAAGGGCAGGCGGTGAGCGCCGGGTACGACGATCAGCTCGGCGTCGGGCAGCAGCTCGACCATCCGCCGCGCGATCGCTTGGAACTTGGCGTCGCGGTCTCCGGCCAGGACCGTCACAGGCTTTCGCAACTCGCCGAGGCGGTCCCACAGCGGGGTCATCTCCCCCGCGCCGATCCCGCGCAGGACCGCGGCGACCGCCGCAGGCCTGTTGCGACGGTAGTCCTGGCGCGCGAGCTCCTCCACCGCGGGCGGGTCTGCGGCGAACATGGGCTGCGAGCACCAGCGCGCCACGAACTCCTCGTACGGCGCACGCTCCAGCTTCTCGGCGAGGCGGCGATCGCGGGCGCTGCGCCGCGCCCGCTCTGCGGGGTCCTCGATCCCCGGCGTGCTCGCCACCAGCACGAGCCGCGACACGCGCTCGGGCGCGGCCAGCGCAACGTGCAGCGCGACGCGACCGCCCAGCGAATAGCCGCACAGCGCGAACCGCTCGGGGCTGCGCGCGAGCACGTGCTCGACGCAGTCGGCGAAGGCGATCGGCCGCGGCGCGTCCGCTTGCGCACCGTGTCCCGGCAGGTCCAGCGCGAGCGCTCGATAGCGTTCCTCAGGCAACAGCCGCGCGATCACCTGGTCCCAGGCGCGGCGCGTGCCTGCGAATCCGTGCAGCAGGACGATGTCTTCGATCACCACGCAATCCTATGTCCCACCCATTTGTCCCCCACCTCGAATGCCCTGACCCGCCCCCATCCCAACCTCGGCGGCATCGGCGGCAGTCCGTCGGCTGGCGATGACGTGAGCGCCGCCACCGACACATACGTACTCCTGCGCGCGTTCGTCGACGAACTGGCTCGCTGCGGGATGCGCATGGCGTGCACCTCGCCCGGGTCGCGCTGCGCTCCGTTGGTGCTGACGCTCGCGCGCGAGGAGCGGCTGGAGTGCTACTCGCACATCGACGAGCGCTGCGCGGGATTCTTCGCGCTCGGGGCCGCCAAGGCTTCGGGGCTGCCCGTGGCCGTCACCTGCACTTCCGGGACCGCCGTGGCCGAGCTGCTGCCCGCCGTTATCGAGGCACGAGAGGCGCGCGTCCCATTGCTGCTCCTGACTGCCGATCGCCCTCCAGAGTTGCGCGAGAACGGCGCGGGACAGGCGATCGACCAGCTGAAGCTCTTCGGCGACGCCGCCAAGTGGTTCTACGAGGTCGGAAACCACGATGCGAGCGCCGAGCGCCTGCACTGGATCAGGACGCTCGCCTGCCGCGCCTACTGGATCGCGCGCGAAGGCCGCCCGGGCGCGGTCCATCTGAACTTCCCTCTACGCGAGCCGCTCGTGACCGATGAAGCGCTGCCAGCCGACGACACAGGCCGCGCCAGGGGCAGGCCATACGTGAGCTACCCATCAACGCACGCCGTCGGCGAGACGCACCTGAGAGTGCTCGTCGCCGAATCGCGGCGCGGCGTCGTGGTCGCCGGGCGTCACGAGCGCGATACCCCACTCGGGGCCGCCGCCGCCGCGTTCTGTCAAGCGCTCGGCTGGCCGCTGCTGGCCGACCCCCTGTCCGGTGCGCGCCGCGGAGCCGCCGCCATCGCCCACTACGACGCGCTGCTGCGCGACGAGGCGTTCGCCGCCTCGCACCGTCCCGACTTCGTGCTGCGCGTCGGCGACCTGCCGGTCTCCAAGCCCTTGCGAACATGGCTCGCGAACTTGGACGGCGTGCGCCAGGTCGCCCTCGCCCCCGAGGGCGCGTGGCAGGACCCCACGTCGGTGCTGAGCGACTCGCTCGTGCTGGAGCCCGTGGCGGCGCTCACCGGCCTGACCGCGGCCACGACGACGTCCGCCAACGACGGGACCGCACAAACCGAGACTCCCCTCTCCCCTGCGGACTCGGACTGGCTTGCGAGCTGGCGCAGCGCCGACGAGCAGGCGGCGGAGGCGATCCTGGGGGTCCTCGACGGCGACGGGCTCGACGAGCCGTCCCTCGCCGCCGAGCTGGGCGTGCTGCTGCCAGAAGAGGCGACCCTGTTCGTCGCCTCCTCGATGCCCGTCCGCGACATCGAGACGTTCTGGCCCGTGCGCGATGACCCGCCGCGCGCGCTGTGCAACCGCGGCGCCAACGGCATCGACGGCACCGTCTCCAGCGCGTTCGGCGCCGCCGCCGCCGGAGACGGCCCGGTCGTGCTGCTGATCGGCGACGTCGCGCTCGCGCACGACATCGGCGGCCTGCTCGCGTCCTCGCGTCTGGACCTGAAGCTGACGATCGTGCTGCTGGACAACGACGGCGGCGGAATATTCGACTTCCTGCCCGTCTCGCGCGCCGCGATGGCACGCGAGGACGACGTCTACACCCGCCACGTCGCCACCCCCACAGGCCTCGACTTCGCCCGGGTCGCCGCGCTGTACGGCCTCATACACGAGCGGGTCCACACGATCCCTGACCTACGCGCCGCGCTGGAGCGCGCGCTCGCGCCCCAGACCGGCTCCACGCTGATCCACGCCCGCACCGAGCGCGCCGCCAACGTGGAGTTGCACGACCGTGTGTGGAACGCCGTCTCCGCCGCGTGGAACGGAACAGCGGGTTAGCTACAACCCCGAGAGTTTCGTCCCAAGCGCCGCGTAGCCTCAGCGCGATGCATCCGAAACGCGTCGCCAACCCTACCGCGAAACGGCCGAAGTTGGCCGACAAGGAGATGGATCGCCTGGTCCTGCTCGCCTGGGTGCAGGGCTGGTGGTGCGAGCGCGCCGGCAATCAGCATGTCAAGTGCTACCCACCAAACGACAAGCGCATGGTGCCGATCCCGAGCACCCCCAGCGGTTCACGCACGGCTGCGAACAAGCTGTCAGCGCTCAAGCGCTCGGGCTTGGAGGTGTAGAATGGATATGACGATGAACGACATCCTGAGAACCGTTCCCGCCATCGAGGGAGCCGCCGTGCTCACCCTCAAAGCATCTCGCGACGTGTCCCGCCGGACGCTCGAGGAGACCGCCCTCGACATTGAGCAGATTCTCGGTGAGCACGTGGCGGATATCGCCCCCGGGGCCTCAGCGTGTGCGAACTTCGAGAATGACAGCATCGAGATCGACGTCTCCCTCACGGGTGACTCACCCACCGAGTTGCATCAGCGCCTGGCTGCCATCATCGGTGTGATCGAGCGCCAACGCGCGCTGAATGTCCACGGCAATGGGCAGGACGAGCTCGTGTTGACGTCGAGCGCAACCCAGATGGCCCACGCCGCCTGAAGCCTCAGCTCAGTCCGCAGTCAGCAGCGATTCTGGCGGCAGCGGCGGCCTGATACGCCCTCAGCCCGCCAACAGCGGGAGGAGAGCCTGCAGCTTGACCTCCGTCTCGGCGAGCTCCGCCTGGGGGTTCGAGTCGCGCACGATGCCGTTGCCCGCATAGCAGCGCGCGACGTTCTCGCGCAGCAGTGCGCAGCGCAGGGCGACGCAGAACTCGCCATCGCCCGTCGCGTCCGTCCAGCCGACCGGGCCCGCGTACCAGCCGCGATCCAAGCCCTCCAGCGCCGGGATCAGCGGCGTGGCGACGTCGCGCGGCTCGCCCCCCACCGCCGGCGTCGGATGCATCAGCCCAGCCAGCTCCAGCGCGTCGATCGGAGCCGCGAGCTGCGCGCGGATCGGGGTCGCCAGGTGCTGGATGTTCGCGATCTTCACGAGCTCGGGCTCTGGGGCCGCCGCCACCCACACCGCGTGCGGGCGCAGCGTGCGCTCGATCCGCCGCGCGACGATCGCGTGCTCGGAGCGATAGCTCTCGTCGCGCAGCAGCTGCTCGCCCAGGTGGTCGTCCACCGCGGGGTCGGCGCTGCGCCTGGTGGAGCCCGCGAGCGCCAGCGTGCTCACGCGGTGGCCCTCGCGGCGCACGAGCAGCTCGGGGCTCGCGGCGATCAGCGTCGCCTCCCCCCGCCCCACGCAGAAGCAGAAGCACCCCGGGAACGCCTCGCGCAGCACGCCCAGCATCGCCGCCGGGTCGTACCTCTGCGGGGCGTGCGTCTCCACCTCGCGCGCGAGCACGATCTTCTCCAGCCTGCCCTCCCCGATCAGCGCCGTCGCGCGCTCCACCGCCGCCTCGTAGTGCTCGGGCGGCATCGCGCTGCCCACGCTGTATCTACCCGTCGGCGCCGGGTCCAGCAGCGGCAATACCCGCTCTTTCAGCTCCGCTAAGCGGACCTCCAGCCGCTCCAGCGCCTCTGCGGAGGTGTCGTCGCCCGCCATCAGCGCCGCCAGCGTCAGCCTCACGTCGGGCTCGTCATGCGCGCGCTCGCGCGCTCCCCTGGCGGCGCGCCTGATCGCGACCTCCGGCACGATCAGCGAGGCCGGCTCGAACCCTTCCCACGCGGGCGTCCCCCCGCCCTCGGGCGCAAACGCGAATCCGCCGACCGCCACCGGGCCCGAACGGTCGGGGTCGTCCAACGGATCGCCCACCGCCGTCGCCGCCAGCCCGCGCCAGCGGTCGGCCACGCTCGCAAACCGTTCGGCGCCCGCGCTGCTCAGGCACACCGCCTCCCCCAGCGCCGCCAGCGCCGCCCCGCCGCGGTCGGGCTGCTCGAACGCGAACCAGGCCTCGCCCTCACGTCGCGAGGCGCACACCACCGCGCTCGGGTCCACCCCGCCCGGGAGCCGCACCGTGCTCGTCGCCAGCGTGGGCTCGCCGCTGCGCCTGGCCCGGCGCAACGCAAGATCCAGCCGCGCCCCCATCCGTTCGCGATCCTGCTCGCTCAGCGCGAACGGGCTCTCCAAGCGCTGCGTGTCGATTGTCGCTCTGCCGTTCAACGCTCTCGCAATGTCAACCGCTGCGGTAAGCGGCTTGGACCGCAACTCGATGAAACGACCGGCTGTGGCTTACCCACCCAAGCCCGCGTCGTCTTGCGTCTTCCTATGTCTCCGTCCGTCCTCGCGATATGGCTATCTCGCCCGTGCGCATCATCTCGATCAAGCCGAACGGGCGCACCATGCCCTCGAACGCCTCGATCTTCTCCGTCGTGCCCGTCACCTCGACGATCACCGAGCGCTTCGTCACGTCCACCACCTTGCCCCGGAATATCTCCGCAATCTGCATCAGCTCGCCCCGCTGCGCCCCGTCCGCGGACACCTTGAACAGCGCCAGCTCGCGCGCGACCGTGTCGGCCGGCTCCAGGTCGCGGATCTTCAGCACGTTCACGAGCTTGTGCAACTGCTTGGTCACCTGGTCGATCGGATGCAGCGCCCCGTCCACCGTCAGCGTCACCCGCGAGATCTGCTCGTCGTCGGTCGGCCCCACCGTCAGCGTGTCGATGTTGAACCCCCTCCTTGCGAACAGCCCGGCGATCCGCGTCAGCACACCCGACTTGTTCTCCACCAGGATCGACAGCACGTGCTTGCGCCCCGTGCGCAGCCCCGCCGAGGCCTCCAGCTCCTCCAGACTCAGCGGCGCCTTCGTGCCGGGCTCGCCCATCGCCGTGCTCACCCCACCATCTCTCTGGCAGCCTGACCGGCGGGAATCATGGGGTAGGTGTTCTCCTCGCGCGTCACCCGCACATCCACGAACACCGGCCCCTCCGTCGCGATCGCGCGCTGCATGTCCTGCACGAGCGTCGTCTTGTCCTCGAACCGCATCCCCGTCGCCCCGTACGCCTCCGCGAGCTTGACGAAATCCGGGAACTCGCCCGTCTCCACGTGGCTGTATTTGCCGTCCCAGAACAGCTCCTGCCACTGGCGCACCATGCCCAGATACCCGTTGTTCATGACAAACACCTTGATCGGTATCCGCTCCTGCGCGCACGTCGCGAGCTCCTGCGCGTTCATCTGCACCGACCCGTCCCCCGCCACGCAGCACACGAGCCGATCGGGGCAGCCCACCGCGGCGCCCATCGCCGCCGGCAGCCCGAACCCCATCGTGCCCAGCCCGCCCGAGTTGATCCAGCGCCGCGGCGCCGGGAAGTCGTAGTACTGCGCCGTCCACATCTGATGCTGCCCCACGTCGCTTGAGACGATCGCCTCGCCGCCCGTCGCCTGATACAGCGCCTGGATCATGTACTGCGGCTTGATCTCATTGTCGCTCGAGTCCTCATAGGCGAGCGGATACTTGGTTTTCCACCCTTCGATCCGCTCCCACCAGTCGCCCAGCCGCGCCTGCTCGGCGCCCAGCGCCCGATACTCCACCGCGAGCTTGCCCAGCACGTGCCTGGCGTCGCCCACGATCGGAATGTGCGCCGGCACGTTCTTCGAGATCTCCGCCGGATCGATGTCGATGTGGATGAACTTCGCCTTCGGCGCGAACTCCGACAGCTTGCCCGTGATGCGATCGTCAAAGCGCGCCCCCACCGCGCAGATCAGGTCGGCCTCGTCCATCGCATAGTTCGCCGCCCGCGTCCCATGCATCCCCAGCATCCCCAACCACTGCGCATGCGGCGCCGGAAACGCGCCCAGGCCCATCAGCGTGCACGTCACCGGAAAGCGATCGCACGTCACCAGATCCACCAGCTCCCGCGAAGCGTTCGCGTTGACCACGCCCCCGCCCGCATAGATCACCGGGCGCCGCGCCGCCGCCAGCGCCTTCGCGGCCTGGCGGATCTGCTTCTGGTTGCCCTCCGTCGTCGGCTGATACCCCGGCAGCCGCACATCCGTCACCGGCTCGTACTCGATCTCCGCCCGCGACAGATCCTGCGGGATGTCCACCAGCACCGGGCCCGGCCGGCCCGTGCGCGCGATGTGAAACGCCTCATGGATCGCCCGCGGGATCTCCCGCGGGTCCTGAATCATGAACGAGTGCTTGACGATCGGAATCGTGATCCCCAGCGTGTCCGCCTCCTGAAACCCATCGGTCCCCAAGAGCTCCGTCCGCACCTGCCCGGTGACGAACACACACGGCACCGAATCCATCATCGCGTCCGTTATCGGCGTGATCAGATTCGTCGCGCCCGGACCGCTCGTCGCGAACGCCACCCCCACCTTCCCCGTCGCCTTCGCATACCCCTGCGCGGCGTGCCCGCCCCCCGCCTCGTGCCTTACCAGGATGTGCCTGATCCCGCCGTTCACGAACGCGTCGTACGTCGGCAGGTTCGCCCCCCCGGGCAGCCCGAACACGACGTCCACGCCCTCCGCCTTCAAACATTCCATGATTGCGTCCACCGCGCGCATAGCGCGAGTTTACCAGCGGGTTTTCGGGCTCGAGATCATCCCAGTGACCAAATCCACCCTTTCCTGGCGGTCGATGACCATGCTGGCCGATTTGAGATCCCGTCGATCTCAAATCGGTCAGGACGCAGGGAGCGTGGCGTACTACGTACGCGTGCTGGCCGATCGGAGATCGCATCTGATCTCCGATCGGTAAGGACGCCACCGATCGACGGCCATATGCGCCCGCTGATCGGCCAGCGCCGCGTCAGCGACCGTCAGGAGCTGCCGACGAGGATGCCGATCCCCAACACGACCATGCCCGCGAGCGTGACCGTGATCAACGACGAGCGCAGCGAGACCTCGAGGAAGCGCTCGCGCACCCACGCGATCACGAACAGCTCGACCGCCACCACAACGCCGGCCACGATCAGCGCTTCGTGAGTGTCCGGGATCAGGAACGGCAGCGTGTGGAAGATGCTCCCGAACGCCGTCATCGCGCCCGTGATCGTCCCCCGCACGAGCGGCGTCCCGCGACCCGTGCTCTCGCCCGTATCCGACAGCGCCTCGGACACGCCCATGCTGATGCCCGCCCCCAGCGCCACCGAGATGCCGACGACGAACGCCGTGTGCGAGTTCGACGACACCGCCGCGGCGAAAATCGGCGCGATCGAAGAGACCGTACCGTCGATCAGCCCCACGAGCCCCGGCTGCACGACGCGCAGCACGAAGTCGCGCTCGTCCTCGAACCCGGCCCTGTGGATCAGGCGCCCGATCGCCGTCTCGCGCTCCGCCGCTCCTCGCGCGGACGCGACCGGCGGAGACTGCGTCTCGGTCTGTCCGCTCGGGCTCATCCAGCAGTTATAGACCGCGCCCGACTTCGGGCTCCCTTATCTCGGCTGCAGCGATTCCGGCGCGATCACCACGTCCGGGTACTCCAGCTCGGTACCGCACTTCGTGCATACCGCGTCATACACCTTCGTGACCCGTCCGCACCGCGGGCAGGCCCGGCGCAGCTCGTCGCGCTCGGAGCGATACACGATCGCCGCCAGCAGCCCGAGCACGGGCACTATCCCCGAGATCAAGAACCACAGCCAGAACGAGCTGCCCTTGATCTTGCCGACGATCCCCCCCGCCAGCCCGAAGCACAGCGCGAGGACGATGTAGGCCATCGGCCGCGCCCGCTCCTACAGCAGAATGCGCAGAGCCCAGATGACGGCCACGACGGCGAGGACCAGCAGCAACGTGCTGAACAGGAACGAGAGGACGTGGCCGATCACGCCCAGCAGCAGCCACCCTGCCACCAGCAGCACCAACGCGGCCACGACTGTGCGGGCAAACGAGCTCGATGAGGTCTTCTCCTGGTTCATCGCTCTCCAGGTTAGCCGACCTCGACCCGAATACGGTGCGGCCGGACGGGAAATCGCCACCCCCGTCCGGCCGCGCCCCGCTCACTTCCGGCCGAGGGAAGCCGGATGTGAATCAGCGCGAGGCTGCGCTGTACGACAAAGTCATCGTGACGCACGGCCCTCCACGTGCCTTTGGCCCACAGTCCAAAATGTGGGTCCCACGCATGTTGCGGGTGCCAGACAGCTACACCGAGTCAGAGACCGAGCTGCTCATTGACCAAGCGTGTGACCTCGCCGCCGTCGGCCCGGCCCTTGGTCTCGCGCATCACGTGCCCCACGATCGGACCGATCGCCTTGGCGTTGCCTTCGCGCATCCGCTGCGCCGCGTCGGGGTTGGCCGCGAGCGCCGCCGCGACGATCTCGCCCAGCTCATCGCCCTCACCGATCGCCTCCAGGCCCTCAGCCCGCACGATCTCCACGGGGTCGCCGCCCTCGGCCACGAGGCGGTCGAGCACCTGTCGTCCCGCGCCGACGCTGATCCGTTTCGCCGCCACGAGCCCCACGAGCGCCGCCAGCGCGCCCGCCTGCACCCGCGATTCCGCCGGATCCTCGTCCTCGGGGAGGCGGCTCAACAGATCGCTGGCGATCCAGTTCGCCAGCGCCTGCGCCGGCGCCGGCGGATCGACCGCGGCCGCGAGTCCGGCCTCGAAGTAGTCGCCCAACTCGGCCCTGAACGCCAGCAGTCGCGCGCTGTCAGCGTTGACGCCCAGCTCGCGCTCGTAGCGCTGCGCCCGGTCGGTCGGCAGCTCGCCGAGCGCCGCCTGCGCGCGCGCGAGCATCCGCTCGTCGATCGCCATCGGCACGAGATCCGGCTCGGGGAAGTAGCGGTAGTCGTGCGCCTCCTCCTTGCTGCGCAACGAGGTGATGGCGCCCGAGGCAGGGTCGTAGTGCAGCGTCTCTTGCACAACCTGTCCCCCGCCTTTCAGGATCTGCTCCTGGCGTGCGATCTCCGCCTTGATCCCGCGCTCGATGAACCGGAACGAGTTCATGTTCTTCAGCTCCGTCTTCGTACCCAGCTCCTCCGTGCCGGGCGCGCGCAGCGAGATGTTCGCGTCGCAACGCAGCGAGCCCTCCTCCATGTTCACGTCGCTGACGCCCAGCTGGCGCAATGTCGTACGCAGCAGCTTCAGCCACTCGCTCGCCTGCTCGGCGCTGCGCAGATCGGGCTCGGTCACGATCTCCGCCAGCGGCGTGCCGCCGCGGTTGAAGTCCACGACGCTCTCCCGCGAGCCGTGGATGCGCCCGCTGTCGCCCAGGTGCGTCAGCTTGGCCGCGTCGTCCTCCAGGTGCACCCGGTGGATGCGCACCTCCCCCAGGCTCCCGCCTTTGCACAGCGGCTGGTCGTACTGAGATATCTGGTAACCCTTCGGCAGGTCCGGGTAGAAGTAGTTCTTGCGATGAAACACCGACCTCGGCGCGAGCTCCGAGCCGAGCGCCAGCCCGATCGTCAGGCCGAGGTGGACCGCCTGCGCGTTCGCCACCGGCAGCGCGCCCGGCAGGCCCAGGCAGACCGGACACGTGCGCGTGTTCTCGGGCTCGCCGAACGACAGCTCGCAGCCGCAGAACATCTTCGTGCGCGTCTTCAGCTGGACGTGGATCTCCAGGCCGATGACGGGTTCGTAGTCCCGGACGTCAGACACGCGCGGGACTCCCGTCGAAGCCGAATGCCTGCTCCAGCGCGTAGGCGGCATCGAGCAGCTTGTTCTCGCTGAACGCCGGCCCGGCGATCTGCAGACCCACGGGCAGACCGTCGCTGAGCCCGCATGGGATCGAGATGGCGGGTATCCCGGCGAGTGACATCGGCACCGTGCAGTAGTCGTTCAGGTACATGGCCAGCGGGTCACTCGTCTTCGCTCCCAGCTCGAACGCGACCGTCGGCGCGGTCGGCGTGAGGATGAAGTCGACGTCCTCGTACGCGCGCGCGAAGTCCTCGGCGATCTTCGTCCGCACCCGCTGCGCACGACCGTAGTAAGCGTCGTAATACCCGGCCGACAGCACGTACGTACCGAGCATGATCCGGCGCTTGACCTCCGCGCCGAACCCGTCGTGGCGCGTGCGCTCGTACATCTCCAGCAGATCCTCGGCGCCATCGGCGCGCAGCCCGTAGCGCACCCCGTCGAACCGTGCCAGATTCGAGGAGGCCTCCGCGGGCGCGAGCACGTAGTAGGCGGACAGACCATGCGGTGCGTGCGGCAGCGTGACGCTCTCCACGATCTCAGCGCCGAGCTCCGCCGCTCGCTCCAGGGCGAGCCCGAACGCCTCGAGCACTCCCGCTTCGATCCCCTCGCCTTCCATATCAACCCCCTCGCCTGCGCCCGTCAACTCCGCCGGCACGCCCAGCCGGGTCCCGTCCAGGCGCTCGGCGCGCGGCGGCACGATCGCGTGCGGAAACTCCAGCGAGGTCGCGTCACACGGGTCACGACGGCCCACCATATGCTCGAGCAGCAGCGCCGCGTCGGTCACGTCGCGCGTCAGCGGTCCCGCCTGGTCCAGCGAGGACGCGAACGCGATCATCCCGTAGCGGGACACCGATCCATACGTCGGTTTGAGCCCGACGATCCCACACAACGCGGCCGGCTGGCGGATCGATCCGCCCGTGTCGGTGCCCAGCGCCCAGGGCGCGATTCCCGCCGCGACAGCCGCGGCGCTCCCGCCGGATGAGCCGCCCGGCACGCGCGTGCGATCCCACGGGTTGAGCACCGGTCCATAGGCCGAGTTCTCGTTCGAGGAGCCCATCGCGAACTCGTCCTGGTTGGTCTTCCCCAGTAGGCTCGCCCCCGCGGCCTGCAGACGACGCACCGCCGTAGCTGTATACGGCGGCCTGTATCCCTCGAGGATGCGCGAGCCCGACTGGCTGGGCACGCCCTCGGTGCAGAACAGGTCCTTGACCGCCAGAGGCACGCCGGCCAGAGGCGCGCTCGCGGCGCCGTCCGCTCCATCCGGACGCTCGGGCGCGACCCAGGTGAAGCAGTTCAGCTCATCCGCCACCGCGCGGGTGCGGTACGCCTCGAACAGCTCCTCCGCGGACAGCTCACGGGCCGCGATCCTGCGCGCCGCCTCGGTGGCGGACAGCGCGATGATCTCGGTGGCGCTCACACCAGATCGGCGCCGAGCGCAAGCAACTTATCCTCGAAGTGCTCGTAGCCACGGCGGATCAGGCCCACATTGGTGATCGTGGAGAGCCCGTCGGCCACCAGGGCGGCGATCACGTAGGAGAAGCCCGCGCGCAGGTCGGGGATATTGATCTCGGTGCCGTGCAGCGGCGTCGGCCCGACGATGACGGCGCTGTGCTGATGGTTGCGCTGTCCGAAGCGACAGCTGCGACCGCCAAGACACTCGCGGTAAAGCTGGATCTGTGCGCCCATGTCGTTGAGTGCGGACGTGTAGCCGAAACGATCCTCGTATACGGTCTCGTGCACGATCGAGACACCCTTGGCCTGCGTGAGTGCGACGACGAACGGCTGTTGCCAGTCGGTCATGAAGCCCGGGTGCACGTCGGTCTCCAGGGCGACCGAGCGCAGCGGACCGGCGCGCCAGAACTCGATGCCTTCGTCGCTGACGCGGAAATCTCCTCCGACACGCCGGAATGCGTTCAGGAAGGTCATCATGTCGAGTTGGTGGGCGCCCGAGACGAAGATCCGTCCGTCGGTCGCCAGCGCGGCGCAGGCCCACGAAGCCGTCTCCAGGCGATCCGGCAGGGCGCTGTGCTCAAAGCCGTGCATCTGCTCGACGCCGTTGATCGTGATGACCCGGTCGGTTTCGACGCTGATGGTGGCGCCCATCTTCTGGAGCACGGCGATGAGATCGATAATCTCCGGCTCGATCGCGGCGTTGGAGAGCTCGGTGACGCCCTCGGCGAGAACCGCCGACAGCAGCACCTGCTCTGTGGCCCCGACGCTCGGATACGGCAGACGGATCTTCGCGCCATGCAGTCGTCGAGCGGTCAGCCGTACACCGTCGGTGCTCTCATGCACGATGGCGCCGAGCTCTGTAAGCGCCTCGAGGTGGAAGTCGATCGGCCGCGGCCCGATGTTGCAGCCACCCAGGTCGGGAATGAACAGCTCACCTACGCGGTTGAGCAGCGGTCCGCACAGCAGCACCGGGATCCGGCTGCGCCCGGAGAACGCAGCTGCCTCCTCCCGGCCAAGAGGCGCAAGATCGACCACGCGCATCCTGATCTCGCCCGAGCCCGTGTGCTCAACCTCACCACCGAGCGCCCGAATCATACGTCCGACGATCTCCACGTCGCGGATGCCCGAGACGTTGCGCAGCACGCACTCCTGATCGGTAAGCAGCGCGGCGACCATGCTCTTGGGCAGCGTGTTCTTCGCACCACGAACACGGACCTCGCCTTGCAGTGACCGGCCGCCGCGGACTCGCAGCGAGCGGTCAGCGTCGATCGCGTCGTGGACATCGGGGACGTCGAAGGTGATGGTGCTCATGGCTGATGTCCAGTCCCTGTGGGCGACGGTTCCGGGTTCGACGGCGCGTGGCCCGATCCTGCTGCCGTGACCGTTACGAATGCTGACGAGCATACATCGCGCCCGCCATGCGCATTCAGAATCATGCCTGGGGGCTTGGCACAGAGAATCCATGGCCGCTCACCGCGGGCGCCTGCGCCAGCGCGACCTCGCGCGGCAGCGACTCGCGCGGCTCGTCCGCGCGCAGCGCGCCCGTCATCTCGACCACATGCGTCGTCGGCGCCACCCCCTCCAGGTCGAGCTCGCCGATGTGCGCGACGTGGTCGAGGATTGCCGACAGCTCTTCAGCCAGCGGCTCGATCTCCTCCTCGGCCAGCCGCAGCCGCGCCAGGCGGGCGACGTGCAGGACTTCGTCGCGGTCGATCACCGGGTTCGTGTCACGATAGATGGTGGGTCGAGGGGGTCATTGAGGCGCGGACTTTCATGCCGCGCATTCTACGTGGCGTCCGTCGAGACGCCCGCTAACGCGACGGGCAAAAGCGGTGTCTCCGGCTATCGAGCCCCCGTGCCATTGGGGTGAGGATCGGGCGGTGGCAGCGGCGGCGGGTCCGCCGGCCCATACAGCGACGGGCGTTCGTCGCGCAGCGACTGCCACGAGCCGACGAGCATAAGGATCGCCCCCGCGAGCGCCAGCCACGCCCCCGCGCACAGCGAGAAGGCGTGTTCGGGGCGCTCCAGCACCCGCACGATCGCCGCGATCACGGCGACGCCCCCGAACAGCGTGCTCCACACCCCCGCGGCGACCGGCAGCGCCGTGCTGCGCTCGGTGATCGCGCTCACGACCAGCCCGAGCGCGGCCGCGACCGCCGCGATCAGCAGCACGAGCGCGGGCCCGAACGTGTTCCACGCGCTGAGCTTGCCCCCCGCGTTCTCATACCAGGGCAGGAACAGCGACACGATCACGCAGATCGCGCCCGCCAGCGCGAGCAGCTCGCCGAGGCGCAAGCGTCGGAGGCTCATCGGCGCGTCATCTCGAGCCGCGCGCCGCCGGCAGGACGCGCGAGGGCGGGATGAGCTCTCATGCTCGGCTGGTATGACCTCGGCGACATCTATACCTCGGCTCCCACTTGCATGCGCGCCGCCTGCAGCGTGTTGCGCAGCAGGCACGCGATCGTCATCGGGCCCACGCCGCCGGGCACCGGGGTGATCGCCGAGGCGACCTCCACCGCGGCCGCAAAGTCGACGTCCCCGACCAGCCCACTCCTGCTGCCGGCCCGCTCGGGCGGGAGCCGGTTCATGCCCACGTCGATCACGACCGCACCGGGCTTGACAAAGTCTCCCTCAATCAGTCGCGCGCGCCCGACCGCGGCGATCAGCACGTCCGCGCGGGCGCACACCGCGCGCAGATCGCGCGTGCGCGAGTGACATACCGTCACAGTCGCGTTGCGCGCGAGCAGCAGCTGCGCCATCGGCTTCCCAAACAGGTTGGAGCGCCCCACCACCACAGCCTCGGCGCCCTCCAGCTCGACCTCGCTCCGGCGCAGCAGCTCGAGCACGCCCAGCGGCGTCGCCGACACGAACCCGGGGCGTCCCAGCGACAGCAAGCCGGCGTTCACCGGCGTCAGCCCGTCCACGTCCTTCTCCGGCGGCACCAACTCCGTCAGCGACGGGCCGTCCAGCGGCTCCGGCACCGGCAGCTGCAGCAGAATCCCGCTCACATCCTCGTTCTCCGCCAGCTCGTGCAACTGCTGCGCGACCTGCTCGTGCGTCGCGTCTGCCGGCAGGCGCACATCGAACGCCTGCATCCCCGCCTGCGCGCTCGCCCGCTGCTTGCCGCCCACATAGATCGCCGACGCCGGGTCCTCGCCGACCAGCACCGTCGCCAGCCCCGGTACGCGTCCCGTTCGCTCGGTGAACGCGCGCACCTCCTCGGCGACCTCCGCCCGCACGCGCGCGGCGACCGCCTTGCCATCGATGATCTGCGCCGTCACAGGGTGGATCGTATGGGTTCGTCAAGAAATAGGTGACGGGATCGGGGTGCTTGGATGGTGGATGCCAGACGACGCACGCGAGCGCAGGCGTGCTGGTGGCACGTCGAGCATCGTGGGTGGCGGCTGGCGCCGCCAGACGAGTGCATCCGGACCGTCAGATATTTCTTGACGGACCCTCAGCTCAGCGGCGGCTGATCGGCGCGTACTCGGCCATCAGCTTGCGTTCGGACCCGTCGTCGGCGAACCGCACGACGATCACCCCGCCCGGCTCCACGCCCGTGACGACGCCCTCGCCGAACGCGGCGTGCACGACGTCCTCGCCCATGCGATACGTCTCGGCGGGGGCCGTCTCGGCGGCGCGTGAGGCTGCCCAGCTCTGTGGGGAGCGCCCGCCGATCGTCCGCCCGCCTGCGCCCGCACCGACCGGGGCGGCGCCCGCGCTCAACCGCAGCTCCTCCTCGTGGTCGGTCAGCTCGGCCGGAATCTCGTCCAGGAAGCGGCTGCGCAGCCCGTATGTGGCCTGCCCGAACACCGAGCGCCGCCGCGCGTAGGAGAGGTGCAGCTCGCGCTTGGCGCGGGTGACGCCGACGTAGAACAACCGCCGCTCCTCCTCCAGCCCGCCCTCGTCCAGCGCGCGCGAGTGCGGGAACACGCCCTCCTCGCAGCCGGCGATGAACACGATCGGGTACTCCAACCCCTTGGCGTTGTGCAGCGTCATCAGCGTCACCAGCCCGTCGTCCTCGCGGCGGGCGTCCGCGTCGGCGACGAGCGCCAGCTGCTGCAGGAACTGCTCGAGCGTGTCCTGCGCCTCGGTCGCGGCGGCGTCGAACTCGCGCGCGACCTCCACGAGCTGGTCGAGGTTTTCCAAGCGCCCCTGCGCTTCGATCGTCTTCTCCGCGCCCCCCAGCGCCTCCGCTTCCAGCGCGTCGAGGTAGCCGGTGCGCGACAGCACCGCATCCAGCAGGTCTCCGACGGGGATGCCCTGCTGCGCGAGCTCGGACAGCTCGGCCATCGTGGACATGAACCGCGTCAGCGACTTGACGGCCGCGGCTCCAAGGCCGGGGATCCGCTCGGCGGCCGCCGCCGCCTCCCACACCGACACCCCCACGGTGGCGGAGTGCGCGACGATGCGCGACAGCGACGTGCGGCCCAGGCCGCGGCGGGGAGAGTTGACGATGCGCGTGAACGCGACCACGTCGTAGGGGTTGGCCAGCCACGACAGGTAGGCGATCGCGTCCTTGATCTCGGCGCGCTCGTAGAACTTCGTGCCGCCGATCACCTGATAGGCGATCTCGCGGCGCACGAGCGTGTCCTCGATCACCCGCGACATCGCGTTCGTCCGATATAGCACCGCGATCTCCGCGCGCGCGGCGCCCTCGTCCACGAGCCGCTCGATCTCCCCCACGACGAACCGCGCCTCGCCGTGCTCGTCCTCCAGCTCGCGCACGTGAATCGGCTCGCCGTCGCCGCGGTCGCTCCACAGCCGCTTGGCGATGCCCCCGCGGTTGTTGGCGATCACCGCGTTGGCGGCCGACAGGATGCGCTGGGTCGAGCGGTAGTTCTGCTCGAGCTTGACCACGCGCGCGTCGGGAAAGTCGTCCTGGAAGTCGAGGATGTTGCGCACGTCCGCGCCGCGAAACCCATAGATCGACTGCGAGTCATCGCCCACCACCGCCAGGTTGCGATGTCCCTCCAGCTGGACGCGCTCCCCGCGCTTGGGGGCTCTGCCGCTGGCCGATCGGGGGATGCTGGCCGGTTCGGGGACACGAGCGGAGCGAGCGTCTCCCGGTCCGGCAGAGCGAGTGTCTCCCCTATCGGCAACGAGCAGCTGCAGCAGCCGGTACTGCGCGTAGTTGGTGTCCTGGTACTCGTCCACGAGCACGTGCCGGAACGCGCGCGCGTAGCGCGTGCGCACCTCCTCGTAGAGCTCGAGCACGTTAACGGCGCGGAACAGCAGGTCGTCGAAGTCCATCGCGTTCATGCGCAGCAGATCGCGCTCGTACAGTTCGTACGCGTCGGCGACCATCTCCTCGAACGGCGAGCCCACCGCCTGGCGGTACTCCTCGGCGGCGCGCAGCCGGTTCTTGGCCGCCGATATTTGACTGTGAATCGCCGCCGGCGTGAAGCGCTTGGGGTCGATCCCCAGCTCGTCGATGCAGCGCCTGGTCAGCCGCCGCGCATCGGCCTGGTCGTAGATCGTGAACTGGCGCGTGTACCCGAGGCGCTGCGCCTCGGAGCGCAGGATGCGCGCGCAGGCCGCGTGGAACGTCATCAGCCACATCCCGCGCGTGTTACGCCCCAGCAACCGCTCGACGCGACCGCGCATCTCCTGCGCGGCCTTGTTCGTGAACGTGATCGCCAGGAGCTCGTGCGGATGCGCCTGCTCGGTGTAGATCAAGAACGCGATCCGGTGCGTCAGCACGCGCGTCTTGCCGCTGCCCGCGCCCGCCAGGATCAGCAGCGGCCCCTCGCCATGGGTGACCGCCTCGCGCTGGGGCTCGTTCAGCCCTTCCAGCAGGCGCTCGATCCGTCCTTCCTCCTCCGGGGACCGCTGGCCCGGTGGCCGGGGCTCGTCGAGGTCGTCGCTCGAAACCAGCGACGCTGGCGCTTCGTCAGGCATCCAACCTCAGGATAGATGTGCGCTCGGCCGGCCCGATCCGGGCAATTGCGACTAACCTCCGGCCGGATTGGGTCCGCGCACGCCGCGCAGCGGCGTGACCTCCGTCACCGGGGCATCGGGCTCCACGCCGGAGAGCTCGCCCACGGCGCGCTCCAGCGCGCCGATGCGACTCGCCAGCGCCTGGATCGCCTCGGCGATCGGGTCGGGCAGGTGAATCCAGTCGGCGTCGGGGCCCTCGACGCGACGGCCGTCCACGCGCACGGGGTGGCCGGGATTGCCGACTACCGTCGAGTTCGGGGGAACGTCGGTGATGACCACGCTGTTGGCGCCGATCTTTGCCCCATGGCCGATCGTGATCGGCCCCAAGAGCTTCGCGCCCGAGCCGATCGTGACGTTGTCCTGCACGGTCGGATGGCGCTTGCCCGTGGCGAAGCCCGTGCCCCCGAGCGTCACGCCCTGATACAGCGTCACATCATTGCCGATGATGGCCGTCTCGCCGATCACGACGCCGGCGCCGTGATCGATGAACAGCCCCTCGCCGATCTGCGCAGCGGGATGGATCTCGATCCCGCTCAGCGTGCGCGTGACCATCGAGATCGCCCGCGGCAGCAGCCGCACGCCCTCCTCGTGCAGCGCGTGCGCGACGCGATGGGACAGCAGCGCGTGGATGCCGGGCCAGGTCAGGCACAGCTCGACCGGTCCCACGTCGCGAGCCGCGGGATCGCGCTCGCGCGCGGCATTCATGTCGCGACGCAGCTCGCGGGCAAGCTGTGCGAGCGCGCTGAGGCCGGGCATGCGAACAGCGTAGCGCCGTCGTTTCGTCCCCCGGCGATGTTTCCACCCACGCCTCCGGCTTCACCCCTGGGGCCGATGCCGAGCGGCAGTCTGATGCCGCACGGCGACCGGCCGCGTGCTACCGATCATCCGGGATCGACCGGCACATGGACTACTCCTCCGAGTTGCAATCGAGAGCCCGGTCCCAAGCGGCGAGAGTCAGGGGGCGAAAAACGCCTGCGAGACGTAGCGCTCACCCGAGTCGGGCATGATCACGACAACTCGCCTGCCGGCGAACTCGGGGCGCGCAGCGACCTGCAGGGCGCCCCACAGCGCGGCGCCGCAGGAGATCCCGGCGAGCACGCCCGCGCGGCGGGCGCAGTCCCACGCGGTGTGGATCGCGTTCTCATCGGAGACGGCGATCACCTCGTCGAGCAGCGCGCGGTCGAGTATCGCCGGCACGAACCCCGCGCCGATGCCCTGGATGCGGTGGGGGCCGGGCGTGCCGCCCGAGAGCACGGCCGAGCCGCTGGGCTCCACCGCGACGATGTGCAGGCCGGGGTTGCGTTCACGCAGATAGCCGCCGGCGCCGGTGATCGTGCCGCCCGTGCCGACCCCGGCGACGAGCACGTCGATACGCCCGTCCAGCGCGCGCTCGATCTCCGGGCCGGTCGTGCTCCGGTGGATCGCGGGGTTGGCTGGGTTGGAGAACTGGTCGGGCAGGAACACGTCGGGTTCGCCGGCCAGCGCGCGAGCGGCGGCGACGGCCTCGCCCATCCCGCCAAGCGACTCGGTGATCCGCACCCGCGCTCCATACAGTCGCAGGAGGCTCTCGCGCTCGCGCGACATGCCCTGTGGAAGCGTCAGCACCAGGTCATAGCCGCGGGCGGCGCACACGAACGCGAGCGCGATGCCGGTGTTGCCGGAGGTCGCCTCGACGATCGTGGTGCGACCCGGCTCGATTCTGCCTTCCCGCTCGGCGGCCTGGATCATAGCCACGCCGATCCTGTCCTTGACCGATCCGCCCGGGTTCTGCGACTCGAGCTTGGCGAACAGCTCCACCCCGTTCTCGGCAGCCGCTTGCGGCAGCAGCCCCGGCAGCGCGATCAGCGGCGTGTCTCCCACCAGCTCCGCAATGTTGATCGGGATTCGGGGCATAGCGCCCACGACAATAGTGGGCGGGGCGATCGCCGAGAGCGCCCCCTTTGGATGTCGGGCGACTCAGATGGCTCAGATGTAATACATGCTCGCGCCGGCCTCGCGCGACTCGCGCTCGATCACATCCGCGATCGTGGTCTGTGCGAGCACCGTGCGCGCCGCCCGCGCCGCGTCGGCGAACACGCCCTCGGCATCGCGCCCGAGGGGACCGTCGAGCAGCTCCACGACCTCCAGCACGGTCACGCTCGCGGGCTCGCGCGCGAAGCGGTAGCCGCCCTTGACGCCGCGCTGGGAGCTGATCACCCCGGCGCGCCTGAGCACCGCGAACAGCTGCTCCAAGAACTGCACCGGCACCTCGCGCCGGCGCGCCAGCTCGCCGATCGGCACCGGGTCCGAGCCCGCGCTGCGCCCCAGCTCGGCGAGCGCGAGCACGGCATACGGGGACTTGCTGGTGATCGAGATCATCGCGTCCTCATTCGTCGCTACGACTCTACGGAACGACGCCCTGAGACGGCCGCTGGGCATGCTGGCCGATCGAAGATCCCATCGATCTTCGATCGGTAAGGACGCAGGGAGCGTGGCGTGCTGGCCGATCGGCGATCGCATCTGATCGTCGATCGGTACGCGTGCTGGCCGATCGGAGATCCCATCGATCTACGATCGGTAAGGACAACGCATCGCGCCGCCCAGCGGTCGTCTCAGAGCCAGCCGCGCTCGGTCGCGATCAGGACGGCCTGCGCGCGGTCGACCGCGCCGAGCTTGCCGTAGATGTTGTGCAAGTGGGTGCGCACCGTGCTCGTGGAGAGCGTCAGCTCGTGGGCGATCTGCTTGTAAACCTTGCCTTCGGCGAGGCGTTGCAGCACCCCGAGCTCGCGTCCGGACAGCGGCGAGGGGTCGACGTGGCGCTGGCGCTGGCCGGTGGTGCTCGGCAGCTCGTACATCACGCGCCTGAGCTCCTCCGCCCCCAGTCCGAGCACGCGCGCGGTCTGCAGCATCTCCCCGGGCGAGACGACCGAGCCCTGCTCGTAGTGGGCGAGCATGTCCGCGAGGCGCACGAACGCGAGCTCGCCCTCGACGTCGGGGTTGTGGTGGCGCTCGATCGCGATCGCGACGCTGCTCGGCAGACCCCAGCGGCGGATCAGCACGCCGCCGACCAGCGCGTGATCGACGCCCAGCTCGCGGCGCTCCTGATGGATGCGCTCCTCCGGTGTCCTGGCGCCGCGGTGCACCTGCGCGGGATAGCCGGGATAGGCGTGCAGCAGCACCAGCTTGCCGACATCGTGCAGCAGGCTCGTGACGGTCAGGCGATCGCGGTGCTCATAGCCCACCTCGGCCGCAAGCCGGTCGGCGGCGTGCTGGGTGGACAGCGCGTGCAGCCGGAAGCGCTCGGGCGCCGTGTCCCACACGCTCGAGCGCTCGAAGAAGTCGAATGTCCGTACCCGCGCGGCGAGCGCCTGCACGGTCTGCTCGCTCAACACCTCCACAGCCGCGACGATCGTCTCCACGCGCCCGCGCCGACCCTGCGCCTGATTGGCGAGACGCAGCACGGCGATGCTGAGCGCGACGTCGGACTCCACCGCGGCGACGATGTCGGCGGTGGCGACATTGTCCTTCTCGACGACCGCGAGCAGACGGTTGCGCGACTCCGCGAGGGCGGGAAACGCCTCGAGCGCTTCGAACGCGCTCGTCAGACGCCGCCCATGGCCCTCGCTCTGACGACGGGTCGACGCCGCAGCCGGCGCGGACGCTCCGCCGGACCCGACGGGCGCGCCCGGTGCGCCGGGCGCGGGAGCGACCGCTTTGAGGGCCCCGCGCTTACGACTCGCGGCGGCGGACGCCGTCTTGCGGGCGCCGCTCTTGGTCTTGGTCGCCGTCGCTGGCATCGTCGATGTCCTATCGGCATGCGGGAACGAATGGTTGAGAGAAAAATTTCAGGAGATCTCCAGCGCGTTGTCGATCCGGCGCAGCGTCTCCTCGCGGCCAAGCAGCGCGACGCTCTCGAAGATGCCGGGTGAGACGGTACTACCGGCGATCGCCACGCGCACGGGCTGGTAGACCTCGCGCGGCTTGGCCTGCAGGCGCGCGACGAGCGCTTGCAGCGCCGAGCCCACTTCAGCCTCTGAGAATCCGTCGAGCGCGACCAGCGTCTCGCGCGCCCGCCTGAGCGTGGCCGTCCCCTCCTCGCCGAGCCAGCGCTCGCGCGCCTTGGGATCGTCCACGGGCTCCTCGAGCAGGGGACCGGTCAGCGGCCAGAAGTCCGCGAGCGTGTGGATCTTCTCCTGACTGATCTGCACGGCGCGAGCGAGCCTGTCGTCCTCGGCGGCAGCGGCGTGACCGCCGTCACACAGGAACGTCGCAATCCGAGCGGCGAGCCCGCCGACGGGCAACTCGCGTATCCACACGCCGTTCAGCCAGCGCAGCTTTGTCTCGTCGAAGCGCGCCGGATTGCGGCTGACGCGGTCGAGCCCGAAGCGCGCGATCAGCTCGTCGGTAGACAGCACGGTCTGACCGTCGCCCGCGCCCCAGCCAAGCAGCGCCAGGTAGTTGCGCACGGCCTCGGGCAGGTAGCCCGCGTCGCGCAGCTCCTGCACGGAGGCGGCGCCGTGGCGCTTGGACAGCTTCCTACCGTCCGGCCCGTGCAGCAGCGGCAAATGCGCGTAGAGCGGCGTAATGATCATAGGCGGGGTCTGAGGACCGAGCCCGGCGGCTCGTGCGGCCTCCAGCACGAGCAACTGCTTGGGGGTGTTTGACAGGTGGTCCTCGCCGCGGACGACGTGGGTGATGCGAGCGTCGAGATCGTCGATCGCGACCGCGAAGTTGTAGAGCGTCGAGCCGTCGGCGCGGGCGATCACGGGATCGTCGAGATGGACGTGCTCGAAGCGCGTGTCGCCGCGGACGGCGTCGTGGACGACCGTGGCGCCCTCGTCGGACACCCGCAGCCGTATCGCCCCCTCAGCCTCGGGCTCGCCGCGGAACCCACGCTCGGCGCCGTGGGCGAGCTTGTAGGCCTTGACGTCCTCGGCGGTCGCGTTCGAGCGGTAGGCGTAACCGCCGTCCAGCAGCGCCCGCAACGCCTGCGCATGACGCTCGGAGCGTTCGGTCTGCAGGATCGGTCCCTCGTCCCAGTCGAGCTCCAGCCAGCGCAGCGCGTCGAGGATCTGCTCGACGTTCTCCGGCGTCGAGCGCTCGCGATCGGTGTCCTCGATGCGCAGAACCAGCTCTCCGCCGTGATGGCGCGCCAACAGCCAGTTGAACAGGGCGGTGCGAGCGCCACCGATGTGCAGCGCGCCGGTGGGCGACGGCGCGAACCTCACGCGCATGGGGCGCTCGGGCTGATCGGCGAGAGAATCCATAAGATCGCCGCCATGCTAATCGGAGCGCACGTTTCGCCCGCCGGCGGCCTGCCGAAAGCGATCGAGCGGGGCGTGGAGCGCGGCTGTGAGGCGATCCAGATTTTCAATCAGTCGCCGCGCATGTGGCGCCCGACCGCCTACACCGACGAGGATTTCGCGGCGTTTCGCGAGGCGATGGACGACAGCCCGATCGGCGCGGTGCTGATCCACGCCGTGTATCTGCTCAACTGCGCCAGCGATGATCCGGACATTCGCGCCAAGTCGCTGACATCGCTCACGCACTCCCTGCGCGTGGGCCATGCGATCGGAGCAGACGGCGTGGTGCTCCATCCCGGCTCGGCCAAGACTGGGCACGTCGGCGAGGCGATCGCGCGCGCCGGCGAGACGATCTCACAAGCGCTGGCCGACAGCGAGGGCTGCGAGCTGCACCTGGAGAACACGGCCGGCGCGGGCGGCACGCTCGGGCGCTCGTTCGAGGAGCTCGCCGGGCTGCTGGACGCGGCCGGCGCAGACGAGCGCATCGGAGTGTGCCTGGACTCCTGCCATCTGCTCGCCTCCGGATATGACATCCGCACGGCGGGCGGCATGAGCTCGGTGCTGCACGAATGCACGCGCGTGCTGGGTCGCGGTCGCGTGCGCTCGCTGCACCTCAACGACTCCCAGACGCCGCTGGGATCGAACCGCGACCGGCACGCGAACGTCGGCGCGGGCGAGCTCGGCGAGGATGGCTGCGCGGCGTTCCTGTCCGCGCCGGAGCTGCAGAAGCTGCCGTGCGTGCTGGAGACTCCGGGCGAGAATCGCGCAGGGCCCTCGCGCGAGGAAGTCGAGCTCGCTCGGGAGCTGGCCGAGCGCGGTCGGCGCGCCCAGCGCAAATAGGCTGCTCTACGCGACGGCGGAGAGCGGCGCCAGCGCGTTTTCCAGCTCGGCGCGCAGCGTAGGGGTGTTCTGCACGCGGTAGGCGTCGCCGAGACGCAGCGCGCGGGCACCGACTTTCAGCACGATCTCGGCGGGTCCGGGGAAGTCGGCGGCGATCTGGCGGAGGTCCTCGATCGCGCTGGCGGGCAGGCGGGCGGGATCGATCTGGATGTGCAGGGGCTTGGCGAGCGCGACGGCCGTGCGAGCGTCCGCGTCGGCCTGCTTGCGAGCCTGCGCGATCTCCTGCTCTGAGGGGGCGAACACCTCGACGGTCTGGGCGATGAGGCAGGTCTTGCCGGCTTCCTTGTGATCGACACGCCCGCGCACGAGCACCACCCGATCGACCGCGAGCGCGGTCTCGTGCTCGGACAGCGCCTTGCCGAACACGAGCATCTCGACGGCGCCCCCGAGATCGTCGAGCGTGGCGAACATCATCGGATCGCCCGAGCGGGTGCGGATGCGCTTGGCCTCGACGATGATCCCGCCGACCGTCACCCAGTCCTTGTCGCGGCGATCATTCAGCGCGGCCAGTTGGCAATCGGTGCGCGCGCGCAGGATCTCGCGCAGGGGCTTGAGCGGATGCGCGGACACGAACAGGCCGATCGCCTCCTTCTCGACCGCGAGCAGCTCCGCCTGGTCGAACTCCTCGGTCGGGATCGGGGAATGAGCCGGGCGGGCGAACGCCGCGCCCGGGCGCGGCGTCGCAGCCGTGATCGCGCCCTCACCAAGCCCGCCCGCCTCTGCGCCGGCGCCCTCGGCGGACGGCGCGCCCGGCTCGGGGGCGAGGTCGAAGATCGAGCCCTGGCCGATCTGCGCGTCCTGCTGGGCCTTCTGGCCCGCGACCTGGGCCTGCTCGAGCACGCTGAGCATGCCCTTGCGGCTCGCGCCGGTGGAGCCGAGCGCGCCGCACTTGACCAGCGCCTCGATCGCCTTCTTGTTGACGGCGCGGCTGTCCACGCGCTCACAGAAGTCCCATAGCGAGGCGAACTCCCCGCCCTCCTCGCGCGCGCGCTTGATCGCCTCGACCGCCTGATATCCGACGCCCTTGACGGCGTCCAGTCCAAAGCGGATGTTGCCGATCCCGCCCTTTGCGCTCGGCGCGCCGACGGTGAACCGGTGGTCTGAGAGGTTGACGTCGGGCGGCAGGATCTCGATCCCCATCTCCTCGCAGCGCGCGACGAAGAACGGGACCTTGTCCTTGGTGGACATCACCGAGGAGATCAGCGCGGCCATGTACTCGGCGGGGTGGTTGGCCTTCAGCCACGCCGTGCGATAGGCGATCAGCCCGTAGCAGGCGGCGTGACTCTTGTTGAACGAGTAGTCGGCCGAGCGCTCGTTGGTCTGCCACAGAAACTCGATCGTCTGCGCGCTCGTGCCCGACGCCCGGCAGCCCTCGACGAACTCGGGCTTCAGGGCGGCCATCGCGACGCGGTTCTTCTTGCCGATCGCCTTGCGCAGATCGTCGGCCTTGGCGCCCGAGAAGCCCGCGAGCTCCTTGGCGATCCGCATCGCCTGCTCCTGGTAGAGGATCACGCCCTTGGAGGACTCCAGGATCGGGCGCAGGCGCTCGTCCGGATAGGAGATCGCCTGCGGGTTGTGCTTGCCCTTGGCGTACACCGGTATCTGGTCCATGGCGCCCGGACGGTAGAGCGCGTTGAGCGCGACGAGGTCGTTGAACTCGTCCGGACGCACCTTCCGCAATGCCTCGCGCATGCCCTCGGACTCGAACTGGAACACGCCGGTGGAGTCGCCTCGCGCGAGCATCTCATACGTTCGCGCATCATCCAGGGGCAGCGTCGTCATGTCCGGGCGCTCGCCGCTCGAGCGCTCGATGATGTCCAGCGCGTCCTCGATCACGTCGAGGTTGCGCAGGCCGAGGAAGTCCATCTTCAGCAGGCCGATGTCCTCGATCGGCTTCATCGAGAACTGGGTGACGGTGCGAAACGCCCGCTCGCCGTTCTCGTCCGCGCCGGCGTCGGCGAGCTGCAGCGGCACGATGTCGGTCAGCGGGCGGTCGGCGATCACCACGGCGGCGGCGTGGATCGAGCTGTTGCGCACGATCCCCTCGAGACCCTGGGCCACGTCGACGATCCGCTTGGCGGTCGGGTCCTCGTCGCACGCTTTACGCAGCGGCTGCCCCGGCTTCAGGCATTCCTCGAAGGAAGGCGCGCGGCCCATGATCGGATCGGGGATCAGCTTTGCCAGACGATCGCCCGCGCCGTAGTCCAAGCCCAGCACCCGCGCCGCGTCGCGGGTGGCGGCGCGCGGGAACATCTTGCCGAACGTGACGATCTGCGCGACGGACTCGCGCCCGTACTTGTCGGTCACGTATTTCATCACCTGCTCGCGCCCGCGCACAGAGAAGTCGATGTCGATGTCGGGCATCGACACGCGCTCGGGGTTCAGGAACCGCTCGAACAGCAGGTCGTAGCGCAGCGGATCCACGTCGGTTATCGCCAGGCAATAGGCGACGATCGAGCCGGCGGCGGAACCGCGCCCGGGACCCACGGCGATGGTGTTCTCCTTGGCGTAGCGCACGAAGTCCCAGACGATCAAGAAGTAGGCGTTGAAGCCCATCCGGTCGATCACGTCGAGCTCCATCTCCATGCGCGCCACCGCGTCCGCCGGCGGCGGATCGCCGTAGCGCAAGGCCAGACCCTCGAGCACGCGTGCGCGCAGGAAGTCGCGCTCGCTGGAGCCGTCGGGCGTTGAGTAGCTGGGGATCAGCTGCTTGCCGAGCTCGAGCTCCACCGAGCAGCGCTCGGCGATCTGCAGCGTGTTGGCGATCGCTTCGGGCCACTGCGCGAACGCGTCGGCCATCTGTGCGTTGTCGCGCAGGAAGAACTCATTCGTGTCGAACGTCAGCTTCGGCGCGGCGAGCGTGCTCTTGGTCTGCACGCACAGCAGCGCGGTGTGGTGGTCATAGTCCTCGCGACGCAGGTAGTGGACGTCGCCGGTGCCCACCAGGCCGGCGCCGAGCTCGCGGGCGATGCGCACGATCTGATCGTTGCACTTCTCCTGCGGCGCGAGCCCGTTCTTCTGCACCTCGAAGTAGACGTTCTCCGGGCCGAATATCCGGCGCAGGTCATCGGCGTGGGCGCGGGCATCCTCGGGCCGATCCTCCAGCAGTCGCTGACAGAAGCGCGAGGCCAGACAGCCGGTGAGCGCGATCACCCCGTCGGAGTGGCGCTCGATCTGGTGCAGGTCGACGGTCGGCTTGCCGCGGTTGAGCCCTTCCAGAAAGCCCGCCGAGGAGAGCTTCACCAGGTTGCGATAGCCCTCGTCGCTGCAGGCCAGCAGCGTCAGGTGGTTGCGCGCCACCTTTGGCGACCCCGGGCCGGCGGCGGCCGCGAGATGATCGTCGACGAGGTAGATCTCACAGCCCACGATCGGCTTGACGCCGTGTGCGGCGCAGGCCTTGTGCAGCTCTACGGCGCCGTTCATCACGCCGTGGTCGGTCAGGCCCAGGGCAGGCTGGCCGAACTCGGCGGCGCGCGCGGCCAGTGCCTCGATCTTGCACGCCCCGTCGAGCAGCGAGTACTCGGAGTGGACGTGCAGATGGGCGCAGGCGGGGACGGTCACCGGGATCTGATGTTAGGCGCTGTGGCGGCGGAGGATCAGCGCCCGCGCCGCTGTTTGCGTCTCATTCGCCAGCGGCCGATCAGCGACATGCTGTGCTTGTGCGGTTCCCGCGCCGTCGGAGGCGCGCCGGGTGTCGTATCCGGCTGGGACGCGACGCTCTCCTGCGCGCGGGCACGCAGTCGTTCGACGGCGGCGGCCAGCGCGTCGGCCATCTCCTCGCTGCGCGGGCGGGGCGGCTCGGGAGCGGGAGCGGGCTCTGCCTCGATGGATGCGCGCAGCCTCATCGCCACGTCCTTCAGCTCGCTGACGGTGCCGGCCATCCGGCGATGGCTCTCGCGTATCGCCGCGAGCGCGCTCTCCACGTTCTCCAGCCGCTCGGCCAGCTCCGACGTTCGCCGCCCGCCCCGTTCGGCTTCCTCCAGGCGCCGGTACAGGCCGGCGAGGTGACCTTCGAGCGTCTTGACGGTCGCCTCAGCCGTCTCGGCGCGGCGCAGGAGAGCGTTCTCGCCGGACTCCGCGGCACGGCGCGCGCGACGCTCGGCGAGCAGGTCGCGCTCACTGAGAGGCTGCGAAGGACCTCCCCGCGGCACGGGCGTCTGTGACGATGACGATGATGATGATCCCTCCGCGATCATTTGGCTCGCCTGCAGCGTATGTCTCCGACCGGACGTGTCCGGCGCGTGCGGCGTGGCGCCGCCTCAGGAATCCTTGCGCAAACGCCAGGCCATGCGCGATTGCAGCGAGAACAGCTCGATGAAGCCGGGCGCGGCCGTCTGCGAGAACAGGCCGCCGGACTGTGAGAACGACGCGAGGCTCGCGTCGTAGACGGCGTTCGGCGAGGAGCGCGTGATCACGCGGACGCTGCCCCGGTAGAGCTTGAGGCCGATCGTGCCCGTCACCTGCGCGTTGACGCTCTCCATGTACGCGTCGAGGTCTGCGCGCAGCGGCTCCCACCACAGGCCGGCATAGACGAGGTAGGCCCACTGGCTCTCGAGCTGGGGCTTGAACCGGTTTTGGTGGATCGTGCACACCAGGCGCTCGAGCTCCTGGTGGGCCGCGAGCAGCAGCGCGGCAGCGGGCGCCTCGTAGATGTCGCGGACCTTCAGCCCGACGATGCGATCCTCGATGTGGTCGATGATCCCGACGCCGTGGCGCGCGGCGAGCACAGCGGCCCGTTCGATCAGCTCCACCGGTGCAAGGCGCTCGCCGTCGAGGGCGACCGGCACGCCGCGCTCGAACTCGACCTCCACGATCTGCGGTTGATCGGGCGCCTCCTCGGGAGGGGTGACGAGCTGAAAGACATCGTCCTCGGGCGCGTGGGCGAGGTCCTCGATCCAGCGGCCCTCCGAGGAGCGCCCCCACAGGTTGTCGTCGATCGAGTAGGGCGCGATCTCGGTCCCGCCCTTGACGGGTATGCCGTGCTCGCGCGCGTAGGCGATCTCCTCCTCGCGGCCCATCTGCCACGAGCGCACCGGCGCGATCGTGCGCAGCTCCGGCGCGAGCGTGGCGACGGTCGCCTCGATGCGCACCTGGTCGTTGCCCTTGCCGGTGCAGCCGTGGGCGATCGTGTCACAGCCGCTCGCGCGCGCGAGCTCGACTGCGAGCTTGGCGATCAGCGGGCGCCCGAGCGCGGTGAACAGCGGATAGCCGCCGCCATACAGCGCGTTGGCCTTGATCGCGGGCAGGACGTACGCGCGCGCGAACTGATCGCGCGCGTCCACGACGTGGCAGTCCAGCGCGCCCAGCTCCAGAGCCTTGGCGCGAACCATCTCGTAGTCCTCGCCCGGCTGCCCCAGGTTGACGGTCAGGCACACGACCTCGGCGTCGTAGCGGTCCTGGATCCACTTGAGCATCACGCTCGTGTCCAACCCCCCGGAGTAGAGCAGCAGCACGCGCGAGACCCGCTCGGGGTCGGCCTCGTAGGAGGCGGTGCGCGGGGGGAAGCCCTGCTCGGGCGGGTCGGCGCTCATCGGCGCGAACCCTACCCGCCGTCGCCGGCGGACAGCGCCGCGCCCAGGCGCTCCAGCGCCGTGTCGATCTCCCGCGCGCCGACGATCAGCGGCGGCAGCAGGCGCACGGTGGTGGGGCCGGTGGCGTTGAGGATCAGGCGCTGCTCGAAAAGCGCCCGGCGCACCACCTCGGACGCGGGGATGTCGAGCTCGCACGCGAGCATCAGGCCGCGCCCGCGCACGGAGGAGACGTGGGGAAGGCGCTCCAGGCCGGCGTGCAGCCGCTGGCCCAGCTCGCCCACGCGGGCGAGCAGCGCGGGATCGTCGGTGACTTCCAGCGCGGCGAGCGCGGCGGCGGCGATGACGGGGCCGCCGGCGAACGTGGAGCCGTGATCGCCGGGCTGAAACACGTCGGCCAGGCGCGGAGCGGTGAGCAGCGCGCCGATCGGCAGGCCGCCGCCGAGCGCCTTGGCGAGCGTGATCGCGTCGGGGGTGACGCCGGTCTGCTCGTAGGCCCAGAGCGTGCCGGTGCGGCCCATCCCGCACTGGACTTCGTCGAACACGAGCGCCGCGCCGTGCTCGTCGCAGGCCGCGCGCGCCGCCTGGAGCGCCTCGGTGGAGAGCGCGTGCACGCCCGACTCGCCCTGGATCGGCTCGAGCAGCACCGCGGCCGTGTCGGCGTCGACGGCGCCGGCGAGCGCCTCGGGCGTGGGCTCGACCGCGCGAAAGCCCGGGACGAGCGGCGCGAACGGCGCCTGCTTGGCCTCCTGGGGCGTCGCCGAGAGGGCGCCGTAGGTGCGCCCGTGAAAGGCGCCGTAGACGACCACGACGTCGCCGCTCGGGTGGGCCTTGCGCACGAGCTTGATCGCGGCCTCGCTGGCCTCCGCGCCGGAGTTGCAGAAGTACACCTTGCCGCCCAGGCTCGACTCGGACAGACGCTCTGCCAGGCGCATCGCGGGCTCGGTGTAGAACAGGTTGGAGACGTGCATCAGCCGGCCCGCCTGCTCGCGCACGGCCGCGACCACGCGCGGGTGGCAATGCCCGACGTTCGTGACGGAGATGCCACACAGGAAGTCGAGGTACTCGTTGCCCTCCTCGTCCCACAGCCACGCACCCTCACCGCGCACGAACTCGACGGGCGACCGGGCGTAGGACGGGACGACATGCTCGCGCTCGAGCGCCTGCAACTCCGACAGAGTCACGCCGCCGCCTCTATCTTCGTGCCGATCCCTGCGTCTGTGAAGAGCTCGAGCAGGAGCGAATGCGCGAGGCGCCCATCGAGGATGTGTGCGGCGGAGACGCCGGCGCCGATCGCGTCGACGCACGCCTGCAGCTTGGGATGCATGCCGCCGTCGAGTTCTTGCAGCGCGGCGCGAACCTCGGCGGTGCTGGCCTGTCCGATCAGCGAGTCGGGATCGGCGGGGTCGCGCAGCCAGCCGGGGACGTCGGTCAGGAAGATGACCTTGTAGGCGCCGAGCGCGCCCGCGACGGCGCCGGCGGCCTCGTCGGCGTTGACGTTGTAGGAATGCCCGTCGCGGTCGGCGCCGACGGAGGCGATGACGGGGATGTAGTCGGATGAGACGTGGTGCAGCACATCGACGTCGACGTGGTCGATGCGTCCGACGAAGCCGATGTCCTCGCCGCCGGGCGCGGCGCGGCGGGAGACGCGAAACAGCGAGCCGTCGTCGCCGCACAGCCCGATGGCGGGCTGGCCGTGGCGGTTGATGCGCAGCACGATCTCGGTGTTGACCTTGCCGACGAGCACCATCTTGGCGACCTCGACGGTGGCCTCGTCGGAGACGCGCAGGCCGCCGACGAACTCGACGGGCAGGCCGAGGCGCTGCATGTAGGCGGTGATGTCGGGGCCGCCGCCGTGCACGACGATGGGGTTCAATCCGACGTACTTGAGCAGCACGACGTCGCGCGCGAACTCCTCGCGCAGGCTCGCGTCCTCCATCGCCGCGCCGCCGTACTTGATGACGACGGTCTTGCCGTGGAACTCCCGGATGTACGGGAGCGCCTCGAGCAGCGTGCCTACATCGCGCATGGGTGCCTCCCTGGGTCGTTTGAGGGGGAGACAATTGCGCGCCGCCCCCGGATTTCGGTCCGTGTGGCCGGTCTCATTTCGGGCTGGTCGAGCAAGAGCGCTTTGGGTTGCTGAATCCGGCTCATGTCGTGTACTCGGCGTTGATCTTCACGTACTCGTAGCCCAAGTCCGAGAAGAAGACCTCGGTCTCGGCGCCGGAGCCCGGGAGGGTGAGCTCGTATTCGACCTCATCCCGTTGCAGGGCCGCGGCGAGGGCGTCGGTGTCGTAGTCGACGGAGGCGCTTGCGGAGCAGACGGTGATGCCCTCGATCGCGATGTCCAGGGGGAGGGGGTTGGGGAACCAGTCGCGTCCGGCGAGCGCCGCGCCGGCGGCCTGGACGAGACGGCCCCAATTGGGATCGGCGCTGTGCAGGGCGGTTTTGACGAGGGGAGAGTTGGCGAGTTGGCGCGCGACCGCCTCGACGCCCTCGGCGTGCCCGCCGCGGACGACAACGCGCGCAATCCGCCGAGCGCCCTCGCCATCGGCGACCATCATGATCCCGAGCGCCCGCAGGAGCGCGTCGAGCGCCTCGCCAAAGCGCAACTCGTCCTCAGACTCGGGCTCGATCGTCACGCCGGAAGCGCCGGAGCACATGAGGACGGCGGTGTCGTTGGTGGAGAGCTGCCCGTCGACGGAGCAGCGATCGAAGGAGCGCTTGACGCACACGCCCAGGAGCAGGTCGGCGGTGTGCTCCCGCAGGGCGGCGTCGGTCTCGATGAAGCAGAGCATCGTGGCGAAGTTGGGTGAGATCATGCCCGCGCCCTTGCACTGGGCGGATAGCCGCACCGCGCCGGAAGGGAGCTGCACTTCGAGGTTGGCGCGCTTCTCGAACGCGTCGGTCGTCTGGATCGCCTGCTGGAAGTCGCTGTCGCCCTCGCCGCGCAGTCGCGAGCTGACGTCGAGGATGCCTTTGAGCACGGCGTCGACGGGGAGATACCAGCTGATGCCGCCGGTGGAGCCGAGCACGACCTCGTGTGGCTGCACGCCGAGCGCCAGCGCAGCCGCCCCCTGCGTCTTGGCGGCGTCGTCGAGGCCGCGCTGGCCGGTCTCGGCGTTTGCGCAGCCGGAGTTGGCGAGCACCGCGCGCAGGCCATGCAGATTGCAGCGGTCCCGGCTGAGGAGCACCGGGGCGGCCGGCGTTCCGGTGGCGGTGAAGCGCGCGGCGCTGACCGGCTGTTTTGTGTCGCAGATGACGATTCCGAGGTCGGGGTTGCCCGAGGGCTTGATCCCGCACGCCACTCCGGCCGCCCTGAAGCCCTTGGGCAGTCCCGCCTGCGGGCCGAGGTCGCGCACGTGCGCGGGCGCGGGCACCCAGCGCGAGTGAAAGAACGGCTGGGGCGGTCCGGCGGAGGTGCGATCGCCGAACACGTCGTTGCCGGCGCTCACAGGAGGCCCTCCGTCTCGGGCAGACCAAACATCAGGTTGAGGTTTTGGACGGCCTGCGAGGAGGTGCCCTTCCAGAGGTTGTCGATGGCCGAGAGCACGACGACCTTGCCGGTGTGCGGATCGGCGGCGGCGAAGACGCGGCAGAAGTTGGTCTCCTGCACGTCGCGCGTGCCGGGTGGCTCGGTGACGACCTCGACGAAGGGCTCCTGAGCGTAGGCGCCGGCGTAGAGCTCGGCCAGCTCGGCTGGCGCCGTGGGGCGGATGGTGGTGACGTAGCAGCTGGCGAGCTCGCCCTGATCGAGTGGCACGAGGTGGGCTTGGAACTGGACGGGCATGCTCGCGCCGAGCAGCGCGAGCTGCTCCTCGATCTCGGGGGTGTGCCGGTGGTGGGCGACGTTGTAGGGGAGGATGTTCTGGCCGGCCATGGAGAGATGGGTGGTGTCGTCGAAGGTGCGCCCGGCGCCGGAGATGCCCTGCTTGGCGTCGATGACGACATCGGCGACGAGGCCGGCGCGGGCGAGCGGGGCGAGGGCGAGCATGGCGGCGGTCGGGTAGCAGCCCGGGTTGGCGACGATCGGAGCGTCGGCGATCTGGGCGCGGCGCAGCTCGGTCAGTCCGTAGACGGCCTGGTGGAGCAGGTCTGGGCGCGGGTGCGGGCCGTACCACTGCTCGTAGGTCTGCAGCGAGGCGAGGCGGAAGTCGGCGCTGAGGTCGATGACGCGCGCGCCGAGCTCGCGCAGCGCGCCGACGGCGGGCGCAGCGGCGGCGTGCGGGTAGGCGACGACGGCCGCGTCCAGGCGCGCGCCCGCATCGCGCTCGGACGCGAGCCGATCGAGGTCGAGTTGCTCGATCGTGAGCGGCACGCGGTAGCGCGGATAGAGGTCGTCCAGGCGCCGCCCGACCTCCGAGCGTCCGGTCACGCCGACGAGCTCGAAACGGGGATGGCGCCACAGCAGGTGCGCCGCCAGCGCACCGGCGAACCCAGTGGCGCCGGCGACGAGCACCCGCGGTGCGCCCGCGGCGAAGGTCTGCGGGAGATCCGTCGTGTCAGCCACGCAGCTCACCCCCGAGCTCACCCAGCGCGGCAAGAATCCGCTCGCGCGCGGGCGCGACGTCCGCGTCTGAAAGCGTCCGCTCGGAGGAGCGGAACGACAGCGCCAGCGCCAGCGAACGCCGACCCTCACCGACCTGCGCTCCGGTGTAGACGTCGAACACATGCGCGTCGCGCAGCAGCTTGCCGCCGGCGTCGCGGGCGGCCGATAGGACCGTCGCGACGGGCACGTCCTGGGGCAGTACGACGGCCAGGTCCTGACGCAGCGGCGGGTATCCGATCAGGTCCTCGTAGTCGGTCTGCGCCGGCGCGGCGGCGATCAGCCGGTCGAGGTCGATCTCGAACACGCTCGCGCCCGGCAGCTCCCAGGAGGCGGCGACGAGCGGGTGCAGCTCGCCCAGCCAGCCGATCGGCTCGCCGGCGCCGATGGCGAGGGCGGCGGCACGGCCTGGGTGCAGGAACGGCTGCGGGTCCGGCGAGAGCTCGATGGGGCTCACGCGCAGCGCCGAGGTCAGTGCCTCGAGCATGCCCTTGACGGCGTAGAAGTCGGCTGCCGGGGCGGGCGTGGATACGCCCCAGTTGGGCTCGTGCAGCTCTCCGGCGAGCAGCACCGCGAGCGAGCGGCGTTCGGCGACGCCCGTCTCGCGGCGCACATCCAGCGCAGTGGACGAGCCGTCGGGCGCGTCGGACTGCGGAGACGTTCCCGCGGACGCGAACACGGTCCCGACCTCGAACAGGCGCAGATCTCCCATTCCCCGTGCGACGTTGCGCGCGGCCGTGTCCAGCAGCGAGCCGAGCAGGGTGGTGCGCAACCGCGACTGCTCCTCCGACAGTGGGTTCTCGACGATCGGGGCATCGCGGCGTGGGTCGTCCTGCTCCAGGCGCAGGCGGTCGGCGAGGCTGGGCGAGGCGAACGTCCAGCCCACCGTCTCGCTGCACCCCCGCCCGACGAGCGCGTCGAGCGCGCGGCGGCGCAACCGCTGCTCGTGCGATAGCACCCCGTACGCCCCCCGGCGGGCGGGGAGCGTCGCGGGCAGCCGCTCCAGGCCGTCGATCCGCGCGACCTCCTCGATCAGGTCGGCCTCGCGGGCGACGTCCTCGCGCCGAGCGGGAGGCGGGGTCACCTCCAGGCCACCCTCCATGTCGGCGGTCTCGAAGTCCAGTGCATTCAGGATCTCCGCCTGGCGGGCGCGGGGAATCTCGATGCCGAGGATCGCCTGCACGCGCGCCTCGCGCAGGCCGATCGCGGGCGGCGGCGGACCGTCGCCACCGATGTCGATCGTGCCCGGCAGCACCGTTGCGCCGCAGCACTCGATCATCAGCCTGGTCGCGACCGCCTGCGCCCACAGGCACTGCTCGGGCGCGAGCCCCTTCTCGAAGCGCGAAGACGCCTCGCTGCGCAGCCCCAGCGCCCACGAGGCCCGATGGATGCTTGGTCCGTGCCAGTTGGCGACCTCGAGCAGCACGCGTGTGGTGTCCGGTTGCACCTCCGAGCGCTCGCCGCCCATCAGGCCCGCGATCGACGTCGGTCCGTCGGCGTCGTCGATGACGACCATCTCGGAGTCGAGCGTGCGCGTCTGCCCGTCGAGCGTGCGCACCTGCTCGCCATCGGCGGCGCGACGGACGGTCAGGCGCGCATCCGCGACGCGATCCAGGTCGAACGCGTGCAGCGGCTGGCCGGTGAGCAGCATCGCGTAGTTGGTGATGTCGACAACGTTGTTGATCGGCCGCTGCCCCGCGGCGCTTAGCCGCGCGGCCAGCCACGGCGGGGACGGGGCGACCGTGACGTGCTCGAACACGCGCGCGGTGAAGCGCGGGCACAGGTCCGGGCACTGCACTGTCACCTCCGCGCCCGTCACCGCACCCGGCGAGCCCGGGTCCTCGCGCCAGGGCTCGGACGCGAGCGGCGCTCCGGTCGCGGCGTGCAGCTCGCGCGCCACCCCGTACACGCCGAGACAGTCCGGCCGGTTGGACGTCACCTCCAGCTCGATCACCTCGGTGGCGATCGGGAGCACATCGGCCAGCGGCGTGCCGGGCGCTGGACGATCGGAGATCCCGTCGATCTCCGATCGGTCGGCGTCGAGCACGAGGTCATCCAGCACGAGTATCCCCTCACCGCCAGGGCCGATGTCGAGCTCACGCTCGGCGCAGATCATCCCTTCGGAGACGACCCCACGCAGCTTCGCACGCTTGATCTCCATGCCATCGGGCAGCACCGCGCCCGGGAGCGCGACGGCCACGGTCTGGCCGGCGGCCACGTTCGGAGCGCCGCATACGATCGTCGCGGGCCCGTCGTCCGACGCCTGCCCGAGCTCGACCGTGCACACGCTCAACCGGTCGGCGTTCGGATGGCGCTCGCACGCGATCACCCTGCCTACGACGAACCGCTCGGCGGCGCTCACGCCGTGATGGTGAATCGCCTCGACCTTGGTGCCGGTCATCGTCAACCGCTCCTCCACGCCGGCGACGTCGAGGTCGGGGTCGCAGTACTCGCGCAGCCATGTCAACGGTACGCGCATCAGCCGAACTGCTCCAGGAACCTCAGGTCGTTTTCGTAAGAGAGACGCAGGTCGGGGATGCCGTGCTTGAGCATCGCGATCCGCTCGACGCCCATCCCCCATGCGTAACCCTGCACGCGCTCGGGGTCATACCCGGGGGCGTTGCGCTCGGTGGTGGGTATGTGGGAGTACACGTTCGGGTCGACCTCGCCCGCGCCGAGCACCTCCAGCCAGCCCTCGCCCTTGCACAGGTAGCAGCGCGCGCCGTCGCGCAGGTGGCCGCGGCCGTCACAGTGAAAGCACGACACGTCCACCTCCACGCTCGGCTCGGTGAAGGGGAAGAAATGGGGGCGCAGCCTGACCTCGCGCGCATCGCCGAACACCGCCCGGGCGAACGCGAGCAGCGTTCCCTTGAGGTCCGCGAGCGTGATGTCCTCGTCCACCGCCAGTCCCTCCACCTGGTGAAACTGGGGCGTGTGCGTGGCGTCGGAGTCGGGGCGGTACACGCGCCCGGGGATCGCCACATACAACGGCGGCGGATGGGCCTCCATCGCTCTGATCTGCATCGGCGAGGTGTGCGTCCTCAAGACGACGTCCGGCGCCATGTAGAACGTGTCGGTGCGAGCCCGCGCCGGGTGCGTGGGGCTGTGGTTGAGGGCGTCGAAGTTATAGTGAACGGTCTCCACCTCGGGCCCTTCGAGCACGGTGAAGCCGAGCCCGAGAAAGATGTCTTCCAGCTCGCGCAGCGTCTGGGTGAGCACGTGCAGGCGCCCCACCGGCTGCGGCGGGCTGCCGGGCAACGTGACGTCGATCGTGTCTTGGGCGAGACCGCGCTCCAGCTGCGCGCCGCTCAGCTCGACGGCCCGCGTCTCGATCAGCGCCTCGAGCGCCTGCCGCGCCTGGTTGGCGGCCTTGCCGACGACCCCGCGCTGTGCGGGCTCCAGCTGCGCCACGCCGCGCAGCAGCTGCGGCAGCTCGGCCTTGCGCCCGAGGTGGGCGACGCGTGCCTGCTCCAGCGACTCGCTGTCGGGCGCCGCGGCCACCGCCGCGCGCGCGTCACGCTCGATCCGCTCGATCTCCCGGAGCGGGCTTTGACCTGGGTCCTCGCTGGGTGGCGTGATGGGTGCCTGTTCGCTCATGACCCGGGCATCCTACGGTCGGGGGCGCCCGCGCCGCGCACCAGCTCATACAGCGCCACGGTCGCGGCCATGGCGGCGTTCAGCGACTCCGCCGCGATGGGGATGTGGGCGACGTGCTCGCACGCGCTCACCATCTCCGCGGGCAGGCCCGCGCGCTCGGCCCCGACGAGCAGCGTCACGACCGCTGATCCCGCGAGCGCAGCGGACTGGGCCTGCAGCGGTTCGCCCGCGCCCGCGACGAGCGCGACGCGCTCACCCGGCAGCTCCGCCGTGTCGCGCACACGGGCGAGCTCGACCGCGAAGATCGCGCCCATGCTCGCCCGCACCGCCTTGGGCGAGTACGGATCGGCGCAGTCCGGCCCGAGCGCCAAGCAGGAGGCGCCGAACGCGAGCGCGCTGCGCAGCAGCGTGCCGACGTTGCCGGGGTCGTGGACGCCGTGCAGGTACACGCACAGCGGGCCCACGGGCGCGTCCAGCCAGCGCTGCTCGTAGACGCCGATTGCGCGCGTGCCCGAGCCGAGCGTCGACACTGCCGCGAGCGCATCTGGCGCGACGTCGGTGAACTGCGCTCCACCGAGCTCGCTGCCCGCCACGCGATACCCCTCCACGGCCGGCCACCCAGCGCGCTCTGCGGCCACGATCAGATCCTCGCCCTCGGCCGTGAAGCGGCCGTCGCGCTCGCGCTCGCGCCTGCGCGCCAGCCGGCGCAGTTGCTTGAGGTGCGGGTTGTGGGGGGATGTGATGGTCATGAGCGCTGATGGTCGATGCGATCGGTCGTGATGTCGGGTGGCGGTTCGTCGGTGTGGGCACAAAAAAGGCGCCGTCCCTGTCAGGAGCGACGCCCGGAGCGTGTCGATGTCGGTGCGGTGCTCAGGCGGCCGACGCCGACGCCTCGCGGGCGGTCTGGGCGAAACGTCGGAACGTGTCGGCGTCGCGCACGGCGATGTCGGCCAGCACCTTGCGGTCGAGCTCGATCCCGGCCAGCGACAGGCCGTGCATGAACTGCGAGTAGCTCATCCCGTTCTGGCGCGCGGCGGCGTTGATGCGCGTGATCCACAGCCGGCGGAAGTCGCGCTTGCGGTTGCGCCGGTCCCTGTAGGCGTAGGCGTCCGCCTTCATCAGGGCCTCCTTGGCGCGCTTGTAGTTCGAGTGCGCCTCGCCGCGGAACCCCTTCGTCAGCTCGAGCGTCGCCCGGCGCTTCTTGCGCGCGTGCAACGAGCGCTTCACCCTGGTCATCCGCCGGCTCCCAGCAGCTTCTTGACACGCGGCGTGTCGTGGTCGGAAATCGTCGCCGGGCGGCCGAGGGCGCGCTTGTGCTTGGGCGACTTCTTCTCGAGGATGTGGCTCGTGAAGGCGTGCCGGCCCCGCACCTTGCCGGAGGCGGTGAGCTTGAAGCGCTTCTTGGCGCCGGAGTGTGTCTTCATCTTGGGCATGGCGAGCGCAACAGTATGACATGCCCGGCCCGATCGGCCGGCCCAGATTCCCCCGGGGAGCCCGCCGTCAGGCTCCTCCCGTTAGGCGGGAGCGTCCTCGCCGGCTGTCGCAGAGGTCTCGGCCGAAGACGAGACGGCCGCGGCCGGGGGCTCGGTGCCCGCGGCGCCGGCGCTGTCGCCGTTCGTCGCGGCCGACTGCAATGGGGCGCCGGCGTCCGCGCCGGGGGCACCGCTACCGTTCTCAGCGGCCCCCGCGGCCCCCGCAGCCGGCTCGCCGGGAGCGTCCCCGTCCGGGGAGGCGCCGTCGGGCGCGGCGCCCACGTCGAGGCGACCGGCCAGCACTGCCTTGGAGGGAGCCATCATCATCGTCATGTTGCGCCCTTCCTGCATCGGGCGCTGCTCGACGACGCCGAGCTCGGAGAGCTCCTCGGCGAGGCGGTCGAGGATCGCGGTGCCGCGCTCTGGATGGGTGACCTCGCGCCCGCGGAACATGATCGTGACCTTGACCTTGTCCTTGTGACGCAGAAAGCGCTCGACGTGGTGCTTCTTGGTGTCGTAGTCGTGCTGGGCGATCTTCGGGCGAAACTTGATCTCGCGGACCGTGATCTGCTGCTGGTGCTTGCGCGCCTGCTTGAGCTTCTGGGCCTGCTCGTACTTGTACTTGGAGTAGTCGAGCACGCGGCACACGGGCGGGCGGGCCTCCGGGGCGACCTCGACGAGGTCCAGGTCACGTTCTTGCGCGAAGGCGAGCGCGTCGGGCGTCTTCATCACGCCGATCTGTGAGCCCTCGTCGTCGATCACGCGCACCTCGGGCACGCGGATGCGCTCGTTGACCCTGGTCTGGTCCCGCTCGGGCGGGCGCCGGTCGAACCTGCGCGGTACCGGCACTAGCTGTCGTGGCTGCTACGCGTCAAGCGAGTGCTCTAGGCGTCGCGTTCTGAGGATGGGCTGGGTGTCAACGGAGCCGAGTATAGCTCCCCGCGCAAGCGCTCGCCGAAGGTCTGCAGCGGCACGGCGCCGGTGTCGCCGGCTCCGTGCTCGCGCACGGACACGCTGCCATCGGCCTGCTCGCGCTCGCCGACGATCAGCATGTAGGGAATCTTGCGCAGCTCTGCGTCGCGGATCTTGCGTCCGACCGACTCGCCGCGATCGTCGCACTCGACGTGAGCGCCGCTCGCGCGCAGCTGCAGCGCGACGCTCTGGGCGTAGTCGTTGTAGTGGTCTGAGACCGCCAGCACGATCGCCGGCACGGGGGCGAGCCACAGCGGCAGCTCGCCCGCGTAGTGCTCGAGCATGATCCCGATGAAGCGCTCGTAGGAGCCGAATGACGCGCGGTGGATCATCACGGGCGTGTGCTCGGAGTTGTCCGCGCCGGTGTAAGTGAGGCCGAAGCGCGCCGGCATCGAGTAGTCGAGCTGGACTGTTCCCAACTGCCACGAGCGCCCGAGCGAGTCGGTCATGTGCATGTCGATCTTCGGGCCGTAGAAGGCCCCGTCGCCGGCGTTCAGCTCATACTCCAAACCCTGCTCGGCGAGCGCGGTGGTGAGGGCGCCCTCGGCTCGATCCCACATCTCCTCGTCGCCGATGCGCTCGTCCGGACGGGTGGAGAGCTCCAGGCGCACGTCGAGGTCGAACAGGGCGTAGGTGGCGAAGGCCAGCTCGAGGCAGCCGGCGACCTCGGCCTGGATCTGCTCCTCGGCGCAGAAGATGTGCGCGTCGTCCTGGGCGAAGTGACGGACCCGCAGCAGCCCGTGCAGCACGCCCGAGGCCTCGTTGCGGTGCAGCAGGCCGGGCTCTGCGTAGCGCACGGGCAGGTCGCGGTAGGAGTGGCGGCGGGTGGCGAACAGGTGGGCGTGGCCGGGGCAGTTCATCGGCTTGACCGCGCCCATCTCCTCCCCTTCGGCGTCGACGGCGAGGAACATGTTCTCGCGGTACTTGCCCCAGTGCCCGGAGGTCTTCCACAGCTCGGCGTCGTAGATCAGCGGCGTCTTGACCTCGGTGTAGCCGCGCGCGGATGCCATCTCACGCGAGACGGCCACCAGCTTGTTCCACAGCCGCGTGCCGGCGGGCAGCCAGAAGGCCGCGCCGGGCGAGACCTCAGAGAACGTGAACAGGTCGAGCTCGCGGCCGAGCTTGCGATGGTCGCGCGCGCGCGCCTGCTCCAGGCGCTGCAGGTGCTCGGCCAGTTCGGCGGCGGAGTGAAAGGCGGTGCCGTAGATGCGCGTGAGCATCGTGCGGGTGGAGTCCCCGCGCCAGTAGGCGCCCGCGACCGACTGCAGCGCGAACGCGCCGATCGAGCGGGTGCTCGGCGCGTGCGGGCCGCGGCACAGGTCGGTGAACGGTCCGTTCGTATACAGCGAGACGCTCGTGAGCGGGTGGTCTGGGTCGGCGGCGCTGAGCAGGTCGTCGATCAACTCGACCTTGTAGTGCTGGCCCTCCGCCGCGAACCGTTCGCGGGCCTGCGCGGGCGCTACGTCTTGGCGCTCGAACGCCTCGCCCGCGCCGATGTGCGCGCGCATGCGCGCTTCGATCTCCGGGAACTGCTCCTCGGAGACGCTCACGCCGGGAGGAAACTCGAAGTCGTAATAGAACCCCTGCTCGATCGGCGGACCGATCGAGATGCGCACGCCGGGATACAGCTCCATCGCCGCGGCCGCGAGCACGTGCGCGGCGTCGTGGCGGATCAGCTGCAGCGCCTGCGCGCCGCTCTGCTTGGTCAGGATCGACACGCGCGCTCCGTCGGGCAGCGGCCGAGCGAGGTCGCGGACCTCGGGCCGCTCACCGTCCTCCTCCGCCTGGGGGTGGCTGACCTCGATCGCCAGCGCCGCCCGCGCGAGGCCGGGCCCGATCGCCGCCGCGGCGTTCGCGCCAGTGGCGCCGTCGGGCAGCGACAGCGGCGTTCCGTCGGGGAGTGTGACCGTGATCGACATCGCAGCGCTGGAGGCTACTGGCCCGGCGAGCATGCTCGCCGGGCGCTCCTGCGCAGGCGTGGCGCAGGCGACCGACAGGACGCGACGCCCGCCCGACGCGGAGATGCGGGCGGGCGAGACAGGCGGGCGGGCGCCTCGAGCTCGCATATTGAGAAACACGGGGTTGAGACACTAGTCTGCGCATGCCATCGTGGGCGCATGCCCAAAGACGAGCCGATCCCCATCTCCATCAAGCTGTCTCCCGCACAGGTCGACGAGGTGATGCGCGCCGCGTCCCGCAGTCGCGCGCCGAGCGTCTCCACGCTCATCGCCGAGACCCTCCACGCGCCGCTGCGCCCCGCGGTGGGCAGGAGCTCGACCGGGGCCGCGGCGTCGCGGCTCAGCGGGTACATGCCGATCGCGGACGTCGACCCGCGCCTGTCGCGCTCGCTACTGCGCGGCCTGTCGATCCTCACCTGCTTCGGCCCTGACGGGGGCTCGCGGGGAATCGTCGAAATCGCCGAGGACCTCGGCATGAGCCCCTCGACTACCCACCGCTACGCGCTCACGCTCGTGGAACTCGGCCTGCTCGAGCGCTGCCCGGACACGCGCAAGTACCGCCTGCCCGGCCTGTCAGGCGACGCGTAGGCGGCCGCATGACGCATCAATGGGCCGACGGGAGAGGGCACGCCGCATGACCCATTGTGGGCCGACGGGCAGGCCACGCCGCATGACCTTGTGGCCGACGGGCAGGCCACGCCGCATGACTTATCAAAGCTAATGAGGTGGGCCAGGCCGCATGCGGCCTGGCCGCGGGTCGTGCATGCACGACCCGCCCGTTGGCGCATGCGCCAACGGAGACGAGCCGCATGCGGCTCGTCTCGGAGCCTCGCATGCGAGGCTCCGCCGGACGGCGCATGCGCCGTCCGGAACACCCCTTGCGAGCGCGCGCCCGACACCCCGCGATCGTTCGAGCCGATGAGCGGCTGATGCGAACGTCTGACCGCAAGCGGTTACGGCGGGCCTGCGAAGCTCGCGCCGCCGACGCCGCAACCTCGACCGAGATCTGCGCGTGCGAAACGGCGGTCAGAGCGCGCGAGCCCTGACGGTTCGCATGCGGTCGCGCTGGTCCCGATCTGAGGATGTCTGCTGTCCCACGGGGAGCGCGATATCGGTGGCATAGGGGACGCTCTCAGGATGCAGGATATGCGCAAGCAGCTCCAAACCGTCGATCAGTCGCGGACCGGGACGAGAGAAGTAGGCGGAAGCGTCTACGGCCACGACCCGTCGGGCGGCCAGAGCCGCTAGCTCGCTCGCGTAAGCCAGCGCCTCCGCGTGCGCGCGCGGGGCGTCATAGCCGCAGGGCATCACCACCACGACCTCGGGCTGCGCGTCGGCGACCGCCCGCCAGGAGACCGTGGCCGAGGGCGCGCCGGGCGCGCCCAACGGGTCCTGTCCGCCGGCCAGCTCGACGAGCTCGGGAGTCCAGTGGCCGGCGACGTAGACGGGGTCGAGCCACTCGAGCGCCGCCACACGCGCGCGCGGGCGCCCGTGCACCGCGAGCTTGATGCGATCGATGCGCGCGGTCAGCTCTCCCACCAGTTCGGCGCCTCGCTCGCGGCGATCGGTGGCCTCGGCGAGCGTGCGAACATCGCTCAGCGTCTCGCCCAGAGTGTGCGGGTCGAGCGAGATGACCCGGGGTTGGGACGGCATCTGCTCAGCCAGCTCCGCCACCTCGGTGTAGGAGACCGCGCACACGGGGCACAGCGCCTGCGTGACGATCAGCTCGGGGCTGAGCGCTGCGATCGCCTCCCGATCGAGCTCGTAGATAGCCTCGCCGCGCAGCGTGCGCTCGCGTACAGCCGCGTCGATCTCCGCGGCGCTCAGACCGGCGGGCAGCACATCGCGCGTAACCCGCTTGGCCGCTCGCGCAGCCGGCGGGTGGTCACACTCGTGCGTGACCGCTGCCACATCAGGACCAAGGCCGAGCGCGAACAGCAGCTCGGTGGCGTGGGGTACGAGGCTGACGATTCGCACGACCAGACTGTAGGCGCAACGCGGCGAATGGGCCAAGGTGAGCAGCGACGCGCTCCAGGAGCAGCTGGGGATGAGAAGGCGGTCCTGGCGGTCTGATCGACTCAAACGGATAGCTCGATCCTGCCCTCGTTCGAGCGTGCGGGCCGGCCGAGAACAGCTCGGGCGGATGGGCGACCTGTCCGCTCACCGAGAGCGGCTTTGTGCGGGTGTCATCCAACCCGAGCGCTTCCGGTCGCTATCGGCATCGATACGGCGCGCGCTGTGCTGTCGGTGCTGCGCGCACGCGACGGAGACGATCCGCCTGCCGAGGTATGCGGGATCAGCCACAGCACGAGCGCGAGCATTCCGCTCAGCAGCACCAGCCCAGCCGACGTCAGGCGCCGGATCGAGCGTGCGCGATGGCTCCCGGAGCCCACGCCGTGACGATATTGCGCTCCGGCGCGAGCACTACTCGACCGAGACGCGTCCCTGGAGCGTCCCCTCGGCGAGCCTCGCCCGCAGGACCTTCTTGTCGAACTTGCCGACGCTCGTCTTGGGAACCTCATCGACGAACGCGAACTCCTCGGGAATCCACCACTTCGCCACGCGTCCGCTCAGGTGCTCGCACAGCTCGCGCGCGCCGACGGTCGCGCCCTCGCGCAGCACCACGCAGCACAGCGGGCGCTCGGCCCAGCGCGCGTCGGGACGGGCAATCACGGCCGCCTCGAGCACGTCGGGGTGGGCCATGACCTCGTTCTCGAGCTCGACCGAGGAGATCCACTCTCCCCCGGACTTGATCACGTCCTTGGAGCGATCGGTGATCTGCACGTACCCGCGCTCGTCGACCGAGGCGATGTCGCCGGTGCGCAGCCAGCCCGCGTCGAATTTCTCGTCGTCTGACTCGCCGCGGAAGTAGCGCGCGGCGACCCACGGCCCGCGCACCTCGATCTCGCCCGTGGACTCACCGTCCCAGGGGACCTCGACGCCGCCGTCGCCGACCAGGCGCAGCTCGACCCACGGCATCGCGCGGCCCTGCCTGGCGCGGTCGTCCCAGTAAGCGTCGTCGTGCTCGCCCGCCTCATCCGGGCGCGAGTAGGTGGCGACGGGGCTCGTCTCGGTCATGCCCCACGCCTGGAATATGCGCACGCCGTGGCGCTCCTGAAAGTCGCGCATCAGCTGGCGCGGCACGGCCGAGCCGCCGCAGGCGGCGTTCGACAGCGAGGTCATGTCGAGGTCGGGGTGCTCGTCGGCGTAGCGCAGCAACTCGGCGAAGATCGTCGGCACACATCCCATCAGCGTCGGGCGCTCGGCGGCGATCAGCTGCGCCAGCGGCTCGGCCTGCAGGAACCTGTCGGGCAGGATCAGGTCGGCGCCGGCGAGCGCCGCGCCGTGTGGCAGGCCCCAGGCGTTGGCGTGAAACATCGGCACGACCGCCAGCACGCGATCGGCGCGCGACAGACCGACGGCGTCGCGCATTAGCGTGGCCGTGGAATGCAGGCTGATCGAGCGGTGCGAGTAGAGCACGCCCTTGGGGTTGCCGGTGGTGCCGCTGGTGTAACACAGGGCGGCGGCCTGGCGCTCGTCCACATCTGGGTAGTCATGCCCGCCGGGGCCGGCCTGCTCCAGCAGCTCCTCGTAGCTCAGCGCGTTCGGCAGGCCACCCGGATCGCGCTCGCCCATGACGACGTAGTGACGGACGCCCTCGAAGCTCGGAGCCAGCTTCTCGAGCAGTGGCACAAGCGAGGCGTCGACGAAGATAACCTGGTCCTCGGCGTGGTTGACGATGTAGGTGAGCTGCTCGTCGAACAGGCGGATGTTGAGCGTGTGCAGGACCGCGCCGACGCATGGGATCGCGAAGTACAGCTCGAAGTGACGCTGGTTGTTCCAGGCGAACGTGCCCACTCGATCGCCCTGTTGCACGCCCAGCCGAGTCAGCACACGCGCGAGGCGGTCGATCCGCTCGGCGCTCTCGCCGTAGGTCATGCGCGTGCGGACGCCACCCTCGCGGAGGGTCACGACCTCGGCGTGTGGATCGCCGGTGCGCAGACGACGCAGGATGTGGTGCAGCGTCAGGGGAAAGTCGTCCTGCATCAGCCCGTCAATCGCCCCCGTCATGTTCGGTTGGCCTCCTGCCGCACGCGTGTCGTGGCGAGCTCACCGTAGATCGTGTGCGTGCGCTGGGCGATGTCGTCCCAGTCGAAGCGCAGCACGTGCTCGGAGGCCTCGATCACCAGCCGGTCGCGCAGCTCGTCGTCGACGAGCAGGCGCTCGATCATCATCCCGAGGTGCTCGGCGTCGCCGCCGTTGAAACGCAGGCCAACGCGCTCGCCGGACGGGACGACCTCACGCAGGCCGCCGGTGTCGGCCACGATGCAGGGGCAGCCCGAGGCCATCGCCTCCAGCGCGACCAGCCCGAACGGCTCGTAGATCGAGGGCACCACGCACAGGTCGGCGATGCGGTACAGCGAGTGCAGCGCGTCGTCGCCGATCCAGCCGAGGAACACGCCGTGCTCGGACAGCCCCAGCCGCTGCGCCTGCGCACGCAGCTCACGCTCGTGCGTGCCCGAGCCGGCGACCACAAAGCGAACCGCGCCGACTCGCTCGATCACGCCGGGCAGCGCGTCGAGGGCGAGCTGGAACCCCTTCTCATATACAAGCCGTCCGATCAGCAGCACGAGCCGGTCCTGCGGCTGCGCGAACTCGCGTCGCAGCGCGTCCAGGTCGCCGACCGGCTGCAGGTCGCGCGGGTCGATCCCGTTGGGGATGACCGCGATGCGCCGCTCGTCGATGTCGAATATGTCGGCGACGTGACCGCGCATGTAGTAGGAGCAGACGATCACCTTGTCGGCCCGCTGCGCCATGGAGCGCTCGACGGAGTGGATGTGCGACTGCGGCTGGTCCTGCACCCAGCCCTGGTGGCGACCGTGCTCGGTCGCGTGGATCGTCGTCGCATACGGGATGGCGAGCCGATCGGACAGAGCGGAGGAGGCATGTGCGACGAGCCAATCGTGCCCGTGGATGAGATCGTACGATTGCTCCCCAGCGAGCGCCATGCCGGCCGCGAGCATGTCGTCGTTCATCTGCGCCACCCACGCGACGAACCGGTCGAGGTCCCGCGGCCAGCCGGGCTCGGGCACGCGATACACGGTCACGCCGCCGCGCTCTTGCACGGATACCTCCCCGGAGCCCTCGCCCGACCCACGGGTGAGCACGTCCACGGACACGTCCCTGCGCACGAGCGCCTCGGCGAGCTTGCGCACGTGTCGCGCCAGACCGCCCTCGATCACGGGCGGATACTCCCAGGAGAGGAGCAGCACGCGGTCGCTCATCCCTGGGACCCTATCTATCTTGTGTGCGCTCACGCGCGACGCCCGAGCGCGAGCGCGACAGGCCCGGATGAGCCGTCGGGCGGCTCGCGGGGGGCGATCGAGCAGATTGGGCGCACGGGCGTCGCACACAGGCGATCGTGAGAGTCGCACGGCCCGACCCCCTCGACCCACCATCTATTGTGACGCGAGCCCTGACCCACTCGGCACGGTGCGATACTGAGTATTGCCGGGGCCGCGATGGGCGGACGCAGGTCCGAGATCGATCGCGCCGGGCGCACGCGATGTCGAGACCGGAGGGAACCCGATCAGCGTCAACACCGAGCCCGTAAGCGACGCCGCCATCGAATTGCTCGTCGAGGCGGGCGTCGCGCTGGCGACATCGCTCGATCTCACGACGACAATGGGCCAGGTAGCGCGGCTCACGGTGCCGCGCCTGGCCGACTTGTGTGTGATCGATCTGCTCGACGAGGACGGCTCGATCAGGGACGTGGCGGTGGCGGCGGCCGACGAGCGCATCGCGCGCGGCTTGGAGGAGCTGCGTGGCCGCTACCAGCTCGACCCCGCGGGCGAGCATCCCGTCGCGCGCGTGATCCGCAGTGGAGAGCCGATACTGCTGCCGCAGATGACCAGCGAGCTGCTCAGCTCGTTCGCGCAGGGCTCCGAGCACGCGCGGTTCATGATCGACAACGACTATCGCTCGGCGGCGGTCGCTCCGCTGCTTGCGCGAGAGCGCACTCTGGGCGCGATCTCCGTGCTGCGGCTCGGGAACGGCAGATCTTACGAGAGCGAGGATCTGGATCTGGTGTGCGAGCTCGCGCGGCGCGCCGCCCTGGCGATCGACAACGCCCGCCTGTTTTCGCGGCTGCGCGGCGTCGAGCGACGCCTGGAGGCGATCCTCGTCAACCTCGCCGAGGCGATCACCGTGATGGACGAGCACGGTCAGATGGTGTTCGCCAACCAGGCCGCCGCCGACCTCCTCGGGGCCGGCACCCCGGCTGAGCTGATGCGCGCCGAGCCGGGGACGATCATGCCTCGCTTTCAGGTGCTCGACGAGCAGGGGCGGGAGCTCGAGCTGGAGAGCATGCCCGGGCGACGGCTGTTCGCCGGCGAGCGCGAGCCGGAGCCGCTGCTCGTCAGGAATATCGTCCGTGCCACGGGCGAGGAACGCTGGCTGGTGGTCAGATCCTCGCCGGTCATCGATCCTGAGACCAAGCGGATCGTGTTTGCGGTGAACGTGTTCGAGAACATCACCGAGGTCAAGCGCGCGCAGCTGACGGAAAGCTTCATGGCCGAGGCCAGTCGCGTCCTGGCCTCCTCGATGGACTATGGCGAGACGCTGCGGCGCGTGACGCGCCTGGCGGTGCCGCGCCTGGCGGACTGGTGCGCCATCGACGTGCTCAACGATCGCGGCGAGATCGAGCTCGTCGCGGTCCACCACGCCGATTCCGAGCGACTCGCCATGGCCGAGCGGATCGACCGCAGATACCGGCCTACGCTGGACGATCCCACCGGTGTCGCAGAGGTGCTGCGCACGGGACAGGCGCGCATCTTCACCGACATCCCGCCGGACGCGGTCGCAGCGTACGCGCACGACGGCGAGCACCTGCAGCTGCTGCGTACGATCGGTCCCGAAGCGGTGATCATCGTGCCGATGATCGGCGCCCGGACCGTCGGGACGATCACGCTCATATCCTCCGAGCCCCCGCGGCGCCTCACCTCGGCCGACCTCCCGCTCGCCGAACGGCTGGCTCGCCGGGCCGGGACGGCCGTGGAACGAGCGCGGCTGTTCACCGAGCGCTCGCGCATCGCCCACATCCTCGAGCGCTCCCTGCTGCCTGAGTCACTGCCCGATGTTCCCGGCGTGGAAGTCCAGGCGCGGTACTCGCCGGCGGGCGAGGTGAACGAGGTAGGCGGCGACTTCTACGACCTGTTCGAATGTCAGACGGGCCGCTGGATGCTCGTCATCGGCGATGTTTGCGGCAAGGGTCCGAGGGCCGCGGGCGTCACCGCGCTGGCGCGCCACACGCTGCGAGCCGCCGCGCTCAGCGATCAGTCGCCCGCCGAGATGCTGCGCACGCTCCACCGGGCACTGCGCCTGCAACCGCCGGGCGCGGATCTCTGCACGGTCAGCCTGGTCCAGATGACTCCGGGACCCGACCACGCCCGCCTTACCGTCGCTCTCGCCGGACATCAACCGCCGCTGCTGATCGACCGGAATGGCGATGTGGCGCCGCTCGGCGAGCCGGGCACGTTGCTCGGCGTCGTCGATCCGATCGACCTCGTGGAACGCGATGCCGAGCTGCACGGCGATCAGACGCTGCTGATGTACACCGACGGCGTGACCGAGGCCGGTCGAGCGGGCAGGCAACTCGGCGAGCAGGGTCTGCGCGGACTCTGCGCCCAGACGGTCCATCTGGCCCTCGACGGCATGCTCGAGCACATCGAGCACGCCGTCCTCGAGCGAGCCGCGGGCAGGCTCCGCGACGATGTGGCGCTGCTGGCGGTGCGGCTCAATCACACCGGCCCAGCCCGGGGAGACGGACCGCCGCGTGGCGCCGGCGAGCCGCGCGAGGCTTCCTGACGCGCGCCGAGCGTGGCGCGGGACGCAAAAGCCCAGGCTCCGCGACGATGTGGCGCTGCTGGCGGTGCGGCTCGGTCACACCGGCCCAGCCCGGGGAGACGCACCGCCGCGTGGCGCCGGCGAGCCGCGCGAGGCTTCCTGACGCGCGCCGAGCGTGGCGCGGGACGCAAAAGCCCTGCGCTAACATCCGCGTGTGACGGGTCAGGAGCGCATGCAGGTCGAGCACCTGCAGATCGACGTTCGCAGCGAGCAGGACAGGATCGTGCTGTGCCTGCACGGCGAACTCGATTTGGCGAGCGCGCCGCTGCTGCAGGGAGAGATCGAGAGCGCCGAGGCAGACGACGCGACGCTCGTGGTGCTCGACCTCGACGACCTCGAGTTCATCGACTCGACCGGCCTGCGGATCATCCTCGCCGCGCACGAGCGCTCCCAGGAGCGCGGACAGATGCTCGCGCTCACCCGCGGCTCACAGCCGGTCCAGCGCCTCATGAGCATCACCCGCGTGGGCGAGCACCTGCGGATCATCGAGTCGTCCGACGAGCAGCTCGTCTAGCTCGGCCCATCAATCGTCTTGGCCTGACTGGACGGTATTTGAACCACGGAGGTTCAAATAAGCCTCAAGCGATCGAAGCAGGTGGACAGTATTCGAACCAACATCTTGGTTCGATTAGCGAAGTTATGGTCGGGGCGACTGGATTCGAACCAGCGACCTTTCGCTCCCAAAGCGAATGCGCTACCAGGCTGCGCCACGCCCCGATGAGCTAAGAGTAGTCGCACCGGAGCGATGCCGGGATCCGCGACCGGCGGGTTCCCCCGCGACTCGCCAGGTTCCTCCCCACTGCTAGCCTCAGCCGCCTCCATGGCCGAGATCCAACCGCTGCGCGCGCTGCACTACGATACCGCCGTCGTCGGCTCGCTCGCGGACGTGACGGCGCCGCCGTATGACGTGATCGACGCAGAGCAGCGCGCCGCGTTGTTGGCCCGTTCGCCGCACAACATCGTCGCGATCGACCTGCCTGAGGGGGAGCCCGATCGTTATGCGGGCGCCGCGAGCCTGCTGGAGACGTGGCAGTCGCAGGGCGCGCTGGTCCGCGACTCAGAGCCGGCGATCTGGGCGCACGCCCAGGACTACACCGGCCCGGACGGGCGGCGGTTGACCCGGCGCGGGTTCTACTGCCGGGTGCGCATCGAGGAGTACGGCCCCGGACGGGTGCGCCCGCACGAGCGCACGCACCCCGGACCGAAGGAGGACCGGCTGGCACTCACGCGCGCGACGCGCGCGAATGTCTCCCCCATCTTCTCGCTGTACTCCGACCCGACCCAGGCCGCCTGGGCTGCGCTCCTGCCGTTCAGCGCGCAACCGCCGTGGGGTGAAGTCACCGACGCGGAGGGCACCGCGCACCGTCTGTGGCGGGTGACCGACCCGCAGGCGATCGCGGCCGTGCAGGCGGCCACCCGCGATGCCGAGTTGCTGATCGCCGACGGGCATCACCGTTACGAGACGATGCAGGCCTACGCACGGGAGCTCGGAGGCGAGGGTGAGCACCGCTACATCCTCATGTGCCTGGTCGCGCTGGAGGATCCCGGCCTGACCGTCTTCCCGACTCATCGTCTGGTGAAGGGGCTGGACGACGAGCGCCGCCAGACGCTCCGGCGGACGTTCGAGCGTGACTTCGACGTCGTCGAGGTGCCCGTCGAGCAGATCGCGCCGCCTCCCACCGAGGGACCCCTGCAGCTCGGCTACATCGACGGTCACCACGGTCGTCCGCTGCGGTTGACGCTCAAGGACCAGGCGCTCGCGGATGCGGCGCTGCCCGATCGCTCGATCGCCTACCGCCATCTTGACACCGGGGTGCTGGAGACACTGGTGCTCAAGAACGCCCTTGGACTCAGCGATGAGGACATCGCACGCTTCAACGGCATGTTCTACGCACGGGACACGGCCGAGGCGCTCGCGAAGGTCGCCTCGGGCGAGTACGAAGCCGCGTTCCTGATGCGCCCGACGCCTGTCGCTCAGGTACGCGACGTGGCCGCGGCGGGCGAGAGCATGCCGCCGAAGTCGACGTACTTCTTCCCGAAGTTGCTCACGGGGCTGCTGCTGAGCCCACTCGCATAATCCGCGCGACACTGCCACCACTCGCCACCCTCGACCCGGCGGCGACCAGTATGCAGGGATGCTCCTGCGGGGCTGATCCGGCGTGGTCAGACCGGCGTCGGAGTACCATGTGAGACAGAGGCGTATGGGCAATGAGGGGTCGATCGGAGGGGACTGATGATCGATATGAAAGGTGGGCCGGCATGAAAGCCACAGCGCGACGCGACGGCAGCACGTTGAAGCACACGGTGCAGGTTCGTGAGCACCGGCTCGCGGTCGACGAGCCACTGGACAGCGGCGGCGAAGATCAGGGGCCCGATCCCCAGGAGCTGCTCGCTGTCAGCCTGGCTTCGTGCACCGCAATCACGATGGAGATGTACGCGACACGCAAGGGCTGGGACCTCGGACACGTCGAGGTCGATGTGGAGTACCACCCCGCCGAGCGTGGATGTCCCACCAAGTTCGAGCTTGTGCTGCGGCTGCCCGACGATCTCCCGGAGGAGCAGGCGGAGCGGCTGCTCGTGATCGCCGCCAAGTGTCCAGTGCATCGTGCGCTCGACGGCGAGGTGATGTTTGCGGAACGCGTCGAGCGCATGAGGGTGCTGGAGGCGGCAGCCAGCCCTCTCCCTTGACTGTGACAGCCGCCCTCCGCGCGATCGGAAGTGACAGTCTGACCACTACCGCAATGCTCAGTCGATAGTCGACAGCAGCGGACAGACCCAAGCAGCCGTGCTGGTGCCGCTGTTCCTGGCGCCCAATGGCCAGCATCCGCACGCCGTCTTCACCAGGCGCCGCACCGACCTGCGCCGGCACGCGGGCGAGATTTCCTTTCCCGGAGGCCGGCAGGACCCGCAGGACGCCGACCTGGCCGATACGGCGCTGCGCGAGGCGGAGGAGGAGATCGGTCTACCCCGTACGCAGGTGAGCCTGCTGGGTGAGCTGCCGCCGGTGTCCACCTTCGTGACCAACTACGAGATCCACCCGTTCGTCGGGCTGATTCCAACGGGTCTGCACTGGGAGGTATCCCTGACGGAGGTGGACGCTGTGCTCGAGCTCCCACTGGCTGCCCTGCGCGCCGGCAGGACGCGCACCCGCATGCAGCGCCGCGGAATCGCGTTCGAGACTGACGCCTACGTCGTGGACGACCACCTCATCTGGGGCGCCACCGCGCGGATCCTCGAGAGCCTGCTCGAGCAGGCGGAGGAGCTGCTGCTCCGCCGCCGCGTAAACGATTGACTTCCCATTTCGCTCCCAGCGGGCCGCTGGGCATGCTGGCAGATCTTCGATCGGTCGGCACCACGGCGAAGCCGTTGGTGAAGACAAAGCATTGCGCCGTCCAGCGGCCCGTTTGGGGTCAGCTCGGCTGCGGCACCAGCCGGATGTAGGGACGCGGCTCCTCCCACCCGTCCGGGTAGGTCTCCCTGGCCTCGTCGTTGGAGACCGAGCCCGCGATGATCACCTTCTCGCCCTCTTTCCAATTGACCGGCGTGGCGACCTTGTGCTTGGCGGTGAGCTGCAGCGAGTCGATCACGCGCAGCACCTCGTCGAAGTTGCGGCCGGTCGTCATCGGGTAGACGAGGATCAGCTTGACCTTCTTGTCCGGTCCGATCACGAACACGTTGCGCACCGTCTGGTTGTCGGCCGGTGTGCGCTCCAGCGGGTCGCCGGAGGTGCTGGCGGGCAGCATGCCGTAGAGCTTTGACACGTTGAAGTCGCTGTCGCTGATGATCGGATAGTTGGGGGCGGCGCCCTGGGTCTCCTCGATGTCCTTGGCCCACTGCTCGTGCCTGTCGAGCGGGTCGACCGACAGGCCGATGATCTTTACGTCGCGCTTGTCGAACTCGGGCTTGGCTTGCGCCATGTATCCGAGCTCGGTCGTGCAGACGGGCGTGAAGTCCTTCGGGTGGGAGAACAGCACCGCCCAGGAGCCACCAATCCAGTCATGGAATTTGATACGGCCCTCAGTTGTATCGGCCTCGAAGTCGGGGGCTTCCTCGCCAAGTTGCAGTGTCATTGATGTCGTTCCTTTCTCGACCGCCAGCCGTCGTGAGAGTCGTCGTAGGAAACCGCACGTTTACAAATCTTGATCGGCTTTTGGGGATTAACTCGAGGATAGCGTGTCTCCGCGACCGTCCCGATCTCCGAGCAGCCTCTGCACCGTCGCCAGCGCCTCGGCCTGCCATGCCTCGGCGTCCTCGACCCTGGCCCTCAGAATCGTGACCGGGATCGCGTTGCCTCCTCCGACCGCCCGGACGATCCGTTCGCCCTCGACGAGGATCTCCTGCGCCACTGAGGCCGAGGCCGCTCCCGCGCCCTCATACACGAACCCGCGCACCGTCGTGTCGATCGCCTGGCCGAGGAAGGACTCGAGACGCGCGCCGTGCAGCGCCCGCACATGCGAACGATCCCCCCGCGCCGTGGCGAGCAGCCAGCAGGCGATCGTCACTCCGTCCAGGGCTCCGTGCAGGCTCGCCAGGCGATCGGGCGTGCCGATCAGGCACTCGGCGCCGGTCGCCTCGATCGCGGCGCGGCCAGACGCCTCGCGGGTGGTGATGCGCACGGCGTGTCGACCGTCCTGTACCAGTCGCGCCGCCAGGCGCCTGCCACGGCAACCGCCGCCGACGATCAGGATACGAGCCACGGCGCGCGATCCTACAAGCCACGCACAGCCGCCCCGGAGCCGGCTCGCTGCGCCGAGCGACCTGGCGCCTGAGGATCCTCCACAAGAGGCGTGAGGAGAGCGTCTCGGGAGCCAGACCCGCAGCTCGGAGCCAGAGGACGGCGATCGGCGGGCGTCGCGGTCGGTCAGGCCGCGACGCCCGATTGAGGAGACCTGTGCGAGGCGATTGCGTGCCGGGACCTGTTCGAGCGCCACCGGAGAGGTATGGGTAGCGGCGCTCGAACAGATCCCGGCACGGGTACGTCTCCTACGTGGTTCGTCCTAGCTGGAGTCCGTTCCACTCGGGTTGGCTACCGTCCATTGCCATGAAGAAAAACACAGTTTCTAGCGTATGTCAAGGGGAAAGCAAAAAGTTTTGTCAATCCACCCCGGGGCGCCCTCGGATACGTGGCGACAGACCATCCTGGGAGAGGCGTTCGCGCGCCGGCCACGAACGGGATCCCAAGTCTCGAATACCATCCGCGACGATGAGCGGGAGTCCGAGCGACCCACACGCCACCGCGAGCGCCACCCCGGGCGAGGATGTCGTGACGATGGACAAGATCGTCGCGCTGTGCAAGCGGCGCGGGTTCGTGTTCCCCGCCTCAGAGATCTATGGCGGCGTGGGCTCGACGTATGACTACGGCCACTACGGCGTGCTGCTGAAGAACAACGTCAAGAACGCCTGGTGGCGCGCGATGCTGCAGGAGCGCGAGGACATCGTCGCGATCGACTCGGCGATCCTCCAGCACCCGCGCGTGTGGGAGGCCAGTGGCCACCTCGCGGGCTTCACCGACCCGCTCGTGGACTGCCGCACGTGCGGTCAGCGGTTTCGCGCCGACCACCTCGGCGAGCTGCAATGCGGGCGCAAACCCTCCAAGCACCCGGGCGAGACCGAGGAGTGCTCGCTCACCGACGCGCGCGACTTCAACCTGATGTTCGAGACGACGATCGGCCCCGTCAAGGAGTCCGGCGCGAGGGCCTACCTGCGCCCGGAGACGGCGCAGGGCATCTTCGTCAACTTCAAGAACGTCCTGCAGTTCTCCCGCAAGGCTCCCCCGTTCGGTATCGCCCAGGTGGGCAAGTCCTTTCGCAACGAGATCACCCCGGGCAACTTCATCTTTCGCACGCGCGAGTTCGAGCAGATGGAGATGGAGTACTTCGTCCCGCCGGCCGAGGCGGAGCGCTGGTTCGAGCACTGGCTCGCAGAGCGCGAGCGCTGGTACGTAGAGCTCGGCCTGCGCCCCAGCCATCTGCGCCTGCGCGCGCACGAAGCCGATGAGCTCTCGCACTACTCGTCGGGCACGAGCGACGTCGAGTATCTCTTCCCCATCGGCTGGTCCGAGCTGGAGGGGATCGCCAACCGCGGCGACTACGACCTGAGCCGCCACGCGGAGTTCTCGGGCGAGAAGCTCGAGTACTTCGACCAGGGGACCGGCGAGCGCTACGTGCCGCACGTGATCGAGCCCGCCGCGGGCGCGGACCGCGCGACGCTGGCCTTCCTGGTGGACGCCTACGACGAGGAACGGGTCGAACGCGAGGGGACCGGGGCGGGCGAGACGCGCACCGTCCTGCGCCTGCACCCGCGCCTGGCGCCGGTCAAGGCCGCGGTGCTGCCGCTCGTCGGCAAGGACGGCCAGCCTGAGCTCGCGCGCGAGGTCTATGAGGAGCTGCGCGAGCGCGTGCAGGCCGAGTACGACACGGGCGGGGCGATCGGACGCCGCTACCGCCGCCAGGACGAGATCGGCACGCCCTACTGCGTGACGATCGACCACCAGAGCCTGCAGGACCGCACGGTGACCCTGCGCGAGCGCGACTCGCTGACGCAGGAGCGCCTGCCGATCGACGGACTCGCCCAGGAGATCGAGCGACGCATCGGTAAGCCATGGCGCACCCCAAAGCTGGATGGGCCCGGCGGGGCGAAGGTTGGCGGCGAGGCTTCGGCGGGCGCCGGATAGAGAAGCAGGGCGCAGGCGGCATACGCCGCGGATCGATCACGATGCCCGCCCACGAACGGGCGAGAGGAGACGAGCATACATATGGACTTCGACCTGACCGACGAGCAGCGCCTGATCAAGGACACCGCGCGCGAGTTCACCGACCGCGAGATCGTCCTGCAGTCGCGGGAAAATGCCCGCAACCACCACTTCGACGTCGAGCTGGTCAAGAAGGTCGCCGACCAGGGATACCTGGGCGCGATCGTCCCCCAGGAGTACGGCGGGGCGGGCCTCGACTACTTCAGCTATGGCCTCGTCGTCGAGGAGATCGGCCGCGGCGACTCTGCGATCCGCACGGTGATCTCGGTCCAGACGTCGCTCGTGTGCTCGGGGCTGGTCAAGTTCGGGACCGAGGAGCAGAAGCGCAAGTACCTGCCGAAGCTCTGCTCGGGCGAGTGGCTGGGCTGCTTCGGGCTGACCGAGCCGGACACCGGCTCGGACGCGGCCAATCAGAAGACGCGCGCGCACAGGACCGACGGCGGCTGGGTGCTCAACGGCTCGAAGATGTGGATCTCGATGGCCAACTACGCGAAGCTGGCGCTGATCTTCGCCCAGACCGATCCCACGCTCGGTCACAAGGGCGTGGCGTGCTTTTTGGTCGACACCGACCACCCCGGCTACTCGGCGCAGACGATCGAGCACAAGATGGGACTGCATGCCTCCGACACCGGCTCGATCTCGCTGCAAGACGTGGAGGTCTCAGACGAGGACATGCTGGGCGGAGTCGGCGACGGGTTCAAAATCGCGATGTCGAACCTCGACTCGGGGCGCTACTCGGTGGCCGCGGGCTGCGTGGGCATCTGCCAGGGCTGCGTCGATGAGTCGGTGCGCTACGCGCAGGAGCGCGAGCAGTTCGGCAAACCGATCGCGTCATTTCAGCTCGTGCAGGCGATGATCGCCGACATGGTGCTGAAGACCGACGCTTCGCGCCTGCTGGTGTGGCGGGCGGGCTTCCTCAAGGACAGGGGCCGCCCCAACACGCTCGAGACCTCGATCGCGAAGCTGCACGCGACGGAGGCCTCGCTGGAGTGCGCGAACATGGCGATCCAGATCCACGGCGGCGCGGGCTACGTGGACGACCACCCGGTCGAGCGCTATTTCCGCGATGCGCGCGTGACGACGATCTATGAGGGCACCTCCCAGATCCAGCGGCTGATCATCGGGCGCGGGATGACGGGCATCAACGCGCTCGTGCCGAGCTGAGGCGAGCGTGTCCGCGCAGCCGAGCATGCCCGAACCAACAGCGACTGGCCGCCCCGCCGAGACGATCGGCGTACTGGGCGCCGGCACGATGGGCTCGGGCATCGCCCAGCTCGCCGCGCGCTCGGGCGCGCGCACGCTGCTGCACGACCCGATTGCCGACGCGCTCGCCCGCGGAGCTCGGCGTGCACGCGACGGTTTCGCCAAAGAAGCGGCCAAGGGACGGCTGAGCGCCGCCGAGTCCGACGCGGCCGCCGCGCGGATCGAGCCGGTCGAGGACCTCGCCGCATTCGCTGCGTGCGAGCTCGTGATCGAGGCCGCCCCCGAGCGGATGGAGCTCAAGCACGAGCTCTACGCGCGCCTGTCCCGGGAGATCGTCGGCGCGGAGTGCGTGCTCGCGAGCAACACCTCCTCGCTGCTCGTCACCGCGATCGCGGCCGCGGCGACGCATCCGGGGCGCGTCGTCGGCATGCACTTTTTCAACCCGGCTCCGGTGATGCGCTTGCTCGAGGTCGTCGCCGGCGAGCAGTCGGACGAGCGCTCGCTCGCGCTCGCCCACGCGACGGGCGAGGCGATGGGCAAGACGGTCATCCGGGCGCATGATGGGCCCGGCTTCCTCGTCAACCGCTGCAACCGCCCATTCGGGCTGGAGGCGCTTCGACTCCTGCAGGAGCGCATCGCGGATATCGAGACGATCGACCGAATCGTGCGCGTTGAGGGCGGCTTTCGCATGGGTCCGTTCGAGCTCATGGATCTCGTCGGGATCGACACGGGCCTGGAGATCTCCAGGAGCTTCTACGAGCAGAGCTTCTACGAGCCGCGCTGGCGCCCTTCCCCGATCGCCGTCCGCTATGTCGCCGCGGGACGCTACGGGCGCAAGAGCGGGCGCGGCTACTACGACTACTCGAGCGATCCCTACCGTCCCCCGGACCCAGATCCGCCCGCGGCCGACGCCGGCGCCAAGGCGAAGCCCGCGACCGGCGGCGTGCTCGAGCGAATCGTCTGCCAGGTGATCAACGAGTGCGCCTTCGCGCTCGGCGAAGGCGTGGGCAGCGCACAGGACATCGACACCGGCATGGTGCTCGGGCTCAACTATCCACGCGGACCGCTCGCGTGGGCCGATGAGATCGGGCTCGACCATGTGCTGGCCGTACTGGACGGCCTGTGGGAGAAGTACCGCGAGGAGCGCTACCGCGCCGCCCCGACGCTGCGCGGCCTGGTGCGCGAGGGACGGACCGGACGCGAGGCCGGAGCGGGGTTCTTCGACTACGACTCGGCGGCGCCGTCTCACCCGTCTCACGTTTGAGGTCGCGCACGCGTTCTATCTCCGTGAGCGCCTCTGCCCCCGCTTCCGCCCCGTCCGACTCCAGGACGCGCCCCTCCCCGGGCGGCGCGCGCACGAAGGCGATCCGCAGCGGGCCGCAGACGAAGCTCGCACCCGGGACAGCGCCCCCCTTCCAGCGCTTCCTCGACGCGTATCGCGAGGACGTGTGGCGCTTCCTGCTCGCCTCCGTCGGCAGCGCCGACGCCGAGGACTGCTTCCAGGAGACCTTCGTCTCCGCTCTGCGCGCCTATCCGCGGCTGCGTCCCGGCTCGAATCTGCGTGCGTGGGTGCTCACGATCGCGCACCGCAAGGCGCTCGACGCGCACCGCGCCCGCTCGCGGCGCGCGCTGCCGGTGGCGGACATCGCCGAGCTCGCCGGCGACGCCGAGAACGGATCGGCCCGCACCTCCCCGTCCACGCCCGCCGCGGCCGCGCGGGACGAAGACCTCTGGCACGCCGTCCACGGGCTGCCCGAGCGCCAGCGCTGCGCTGTGCTGCTGCGGTTCGTGAGCGATCTCCCTCACCGCGAGATCGCCGCCACGATGGAGTGCTCGGAGGAGGCGGCACGCCGCTCGCTGCACGAGGGATTGAAAGCGCTTCGCCAGGAGGTGACAGCCGTATGACCGACGCCATCGAACGCACACTGATCGTCGGACCCGGCAGCCCGAACGGGACGCGCGCGGACGCCGCCGCGGCCGCCCGACGTCTGGGCGAGCGCATCGCCGCTGAGGGTCTCGCCGACATCGACTACGCGCCCGTCGACTCTCCCTTCGGGACGCTGTATGCCGCGACGACGCGCCGCGGCCTCGTGCGCCTGGCCTTTCCCGAGGAGTCCCTCGACGAGTTTCTGCAACGGCTCGCGCACAGGCTCTCCCCGCGCATCCTCGCGGCCCCCGCCGCGCTCGACCCGGTGAAGCGCGAGCTGGAGGAGTACTTCGCGGGCAGCCGGCGCCGGTTCGACCTTCCGCTCGACTGGTCGCTGATCACGCCCTTCGCCAAGCGAGTGCTGCGTAAGACCGCCGCGATCCCCTACGGCGGGCACCTCTCCTACGCCGAGGTCGCCACCGAGGCCGGCAGCCCGCGCGGCGCCCGCGCGGCCGGCAACGCGCTCGGCTCAAACCCGATCCCGATCGTGATTCCCTGCCACCGCGTGCTGCACTCCGGCGGCGGGCTCGGGGGCTATGGCGGCGGGCTGGAGCGCAAGCGGTATCTGCTCGAGCTGGAGGGGGCGCTGACGCCGCGGATGTAGCCGTCGCAGAGCGCGGCCGCCAATCTGCCGCTCAGCCCGCCCGCGGCTCAGCTGCGCCCTGCGACTCAGCCGCCCGCCCGTGGCTCAACTGCCAGCCTGCGCCGCCGGCGCCCACTGCGCCACCGCCGGATCGCCGACGGGCATGCGCTCCGGAGCGGGGATGCCGGGCGTATCGCGCAGATACCACTCGGCGTCGAGCGCGGCCTCACAGCCCGAGCCCGCGGCCGTGACCGCCTGGCGGTAGGTGTGGTCGACGAGATCTCCAGCCGCGAAGACGCCGGGGCGGTTGGTGCGCGTGGAGCGACTCTCGACGATCACATACCCGTTCTCGTCCACGTCGATCTGGCCGCGCACGAGCCCGGACTGAGGCTCGTGGCCGACGGCGATGAACGTGCCCGAAACCGGTATCTCGCGCTGCTCGCCGGTCTGGGTGTTGACCAGCGCCGCATGTCCGAGCGCGCCGTTCTCGCCGGCGACGAACTCCTCGACACGGTATGGCGTCAGCAGCTCGATGTTCTCCTGCGCGCGCGCTCGCTCGAGCATGATCTTCGACGCGCGAAACTCCTCGCGCCGGTGCACGATCGTCACGTGGCTGGCGAACTTCGAGAGGAAGATCGCCTCCTCCATCGCCGAGTCCCCGCCGCCGACGATGACCGTGTGGGCGCCCTTGAAGAACGCCGCGTCGCACGTCGCGCAGTAGCTGACGCCGCGCCCGCCGAGCTCCTCCTCGCCGGGGACGCCGAGCTTCTTGTGCTCGGCGCCCATCGCCAGGATCACGGTGCGCGCGCGGTGCTCCTCATCGCCGACCCATACGCGATGGACGCCCCCGGGCTCGCTCGCCAGCTCGACGCGCTCGGCTTGGTCGGTCAAGAGGCGCGCGCCGAAGCGCTCGGCCTGGTCGCGCAGCTTCTGCATCATCTCCGGGCCCATGATCCCCTCGGGGAAGCCCGGGTAGTTCTCGACGTCGGTCGTCTGCTGCAGCAGACCGCCCCACGCGAACCCCTCGATCACCAGCGGGCTGAGATTCGCGCGCGCCGTGTACAGCGCCGCCGTATAGCCCGCGGGGCCGCTGCCGATGATGATCGTGTTCTCGACGTCGCTGCTCATCTCATCGATCTCCGTTCATGTCGCGCCGGTCATCTGCGATTCGCCTGCGTATCGCGCTCGCGGAGCGCCGTGCGTCCAGCGGAGCATATGGCCTCAGGTCGCTTTACTTTGTAAAGTATAGCGCCGATGAGGGCGTGTCGTCAAGTGGACGACCGTATCTGGGCGGCGTCAGGAGCCTTGCAACGCGCCCGCAGTCTCCACTCCGGCCGGGCGCGCGACCGAGGCTGCAGGGGCATTCTGCTCCTCGCGCCAGCGCGCGACGGTGCGACGCAGCTGAAAGTACGCCACGGCGCCGGGGATCGTGGGCAACCAGAAGGAGATGCCGCGGTAGGACAGCACCGCTAGCACCGCCAGGTTGAAGTCGATGCCGAACGCGGCGAATGCGCCGATCATGCCGCCCTCGACGCCGCCGAGACCGCCGGGCAACGGCAGCAGGTTGCCGAGCATGCCCAGGAAGTAGGCCATCCAGATGACGGTGAACGGCGGCGGCGAGCCGAACGCGTGAAACATCGCCCACAGCACGCTGATGTCGAACCCCCACCATGCGACCGCCCCGAGCAGGCCCGGATCGCGCGAGCGAATCAGCTCGATCGCGGTGCGCACGCCGCTCGCGGCCAAAGCGGGCGCCGTCACCCCGAGCGCCACCCAACGCGCGAGACGACCGGAACCCGACGCCCAGCTCTGCAGGCGACGCTCGATGTCGTCCGGGAGCAGCGCCATCGCGCCGACCGCCGCGATCAGGATCGCCGCCGCGATCGCGGGCACGATCGTCAGCGCGAACGAGCCTCCGCCGGGAAACAGACCGGTCCCCAGGCCGATGCCGTCCAGCAACACCGAGCCCGCGTAGACCGCGTACAGCAACACGATGAACGCGACCATCCGGCACGCCACCAGCCGCGCCTCCATCCCCGATCGCCGCAACGCCCAGGCGGTCAGCGCGATGCCCCCCGCGCCGGCGGTCGCGAACAGGCGCGTGGCGAGGAGGCCGGCCATCGTGATCTGATAGCTCTCCGGCCAGCCGATCGGCCCGGGCGGATGGTCTCTCCCGACGAACACCGCGCGAAACAGCACCACGTACCCGGCGAAGGAGGCCAGCTCGAGCACGACCCCGATCGCGATCCACCAGCCGTCCCCGTTCTCGATGTGGTGCAGCGTCGTGCCCACTCCCGCGAGCTTGGGCAGCACGAAGTACAGGAATCCGACGACCGTGAGCACGAACACCCCGAACGCGATCGCCTGCCGGCGCGTGACGACCACGCGCGGCATCTCCTCTTCGTAGTGGGAGGCCCTCCGCTTCTGCTCCTCTACCCTCGGCTCTGCCACCAGGTCCCGCGCCATCGTGCGCTGCTCACCTCCTCCTTCTCCTCCTTTAGCCGGCTTCGTGCGCGATCGCCTCCAGTCTCGCCACCGCGCGGGCGAAGCGCCCGAGCGCCGGACCCGCGCGCGGTCCCAGGCGGCGCACGGCGCCCGTCAGCGCGGCGCCCGCGAGCAGATCGACCGCGTAGTGCTCGCCGAGGTACACCAGCGCGAACCCCAACACCGCGGCGTAGGCGCCGCCGAGTGCGCCCGCGACCGGTCCCGCCTCCGCGAGCAGGAGAGCTGCCATCAGGGATGTGGCGAAGTGCAGCGAGGGCATCGCAGCCAGGGGATTGCCTCCGAACACACTGTATAGAGGCCCCCAGCCGTCTCTCCAGAAGTGCTCGCCGTACTCGACCATCATCCTGCGCACATCCTCCGCGCCGTGCTCTTCGCGACCCGCCTCTGAGGCCGCGTACCAGGGCGGCGCGGTCGGAGCGACCCAGTAGACGCTCGCGCCGAGGTCGAACACGGCGTAGGTCATCACCGCCGCGCGCTCAAAGCGCTCGGGATGTCTTACGAGGATGTACACCAGCGAGCCGTGCGGCACCATGAACCACGCCCAGTGAGCCCACACCAGCACCTTGTCGAGCGTCCGCCAGCTGGGCTCGCCGTTGGCGGGGTCGATTCGCGCCAGCGTGCGCTGCAGGCGCAGCGTCGGCAACTCGCCCCAGCCGAGCATGCGGTCGACGTCGATCGGATAGTCGATGTGCACGCGCCGGGCCTGCGCGTCCTCGTCGTCGTGCGGCGTCTTGTATGCGGCCAGATACGCCCACATCTGCAGGCAGCACACGGCCACGTCGCGCGTGCGCGAGCGGCGCACGGCCACGCACAGGGCGAGGGGCGCAGCGAACGCGACGGTCTGGGTCACGAGCGGCGGCGCCGCGATCCGCTTGCGCGCCAGCGGCGCGGCGACCCCGGCCGCCACCACCCCCCAGGCCGCCGCCCTCATTGCCTTCGACAGCCGTAGCACTGCGCGCTGAGTATATGGCCGCGCGGGCGCGCTCAGGAGGCCGGGACCGGCGCGGCGGCCGCGGCGACGAACGTGTCGATGACGAGGCTGGCCGCGTCCGCCTCTGGGTGCCACTGTACGCCGAGCACGAAACGCCTGCCCGGCAGCTCGATCGCCTCGGGCAACTCATCGAGCGTGGAGACGCCGCTGGCCACGAGGCCCTCCCCCAACCGCTCGACGCCCTGGTGGTGGTGGGACTTGGTCGCGTGCGCGAGCTCGCCCGCCGCGCGCGCCGCCAGCGAGCCCTCGGCCAGCAGCACGTCGTGGTCGGAGCCGTCGAACGAGCCGACGACCCGCCGATGCGCGTCGTGCCCGACGTGCTCGGGCAGGTGCTGGCGCAGCGTGCCGCCGCAGGCGACGTTGATCAGCTGCATACCGCGGCAGATGCCCAGCACCGGCAGGTCGCGCTCGATCGCCGCGCGGGTGAGCGCGATCTCGAACGCGTCGCGCTCGGGCACTGTATCCACCGTCTCGGCGTGAGCCTGCTCGCCGTATGCGCCGGGGTCGATGTCGGCGCCGCCCGCGAGCACGAGCCCGTCGATCAGAGCGAGCGTCTGGTCGGGATCCTCGACCGCCGCGGCGTCCACGGGCAGCATCAGGGGCAGGCCGCCGGCGCGCTGCACCGCCTGCACGTAGTTGTAGGGCAGCAGCGCCGCGGGCAGGTCCCACACGCTCCAGCGCGCCCGCTCGAGGGCCGTGCACATGCCGATCACCGCTCGCCTTGCCATCACACCGTGGGATTATCCGGGAAAACCCCGGGAAAGGACCTCAGCCAATGAGCGATACCAGCACCCCCCAACTCGAGACCGTCAACATGTCGCTGAGCGATGGCGTGGCCACCGTGCAGCTGAACCGACCCGAGGCGCTGAACGCCTGGAATCGCCAGTTCGGCGAAGACCTGCTCGCCGCCCTGCGCGAGGCGCGCGCGGACGAGGCGGTGCGCGCGGTGCTGATCGAAGGCGCGGGCCGCGGATTCTCCTCGGGCGCCGATCTGAAGGACTTCGGCGCCGAGACGACCCCCGACGGGCGCCCGGACGTGTACAGGACGCTGACGCGCCGCTATCACCCGATCATGGTCGAGATCAGGGAGATGCCCAAGCCCGTGCTCGCCTCCGTGCACGGCCCGGCGGTCGGGATCGGCTGCTCGCTGGCGCTGTGCTGCGATTTGATCGTCGCCGCGCAGAGCGCCTACTTCCTGCTGGCGTTCGTCAACATCGGCCTCGTCCCCGACGGCGGCTCCTCGCTGTTCGTGCCCACGCGCGTCGGCATGGCGCGCGCCACCGAGCTGATGATGCTCGGCGAGCGGTTGCCCGCGCCGCAGGCGCTGGAGTGGGGTCTGATCAACCGCGTCGTGGCAGACGAGCGCCTGGGCGAGGAGTCCGCCGCGCTGGCCGCGCGCTTGGCGGCCGGACCGACGCGCTCCTACGCGGGGACCAAGCGCCAGCTGAACAGCTGGCTGTACGCGCGCATGGAGGAGCAGCTCGAGCTGGAGGCGCAGATCCAGCGCGAGATGGCGGGCAGCGACGACTTCCTCGAGGGCGCGACGGCGTTCGTGGAAAAGCGCGAGGCGCGCTTCGCGGGACGCTAGGAGGGTCTAGCGAAACTCGCTAGCCCTGTAGTGGTGCGGGATTGTGAGTGTGCTCGCATCGCGGATACCTCAACTATGGGCGAAGGCTACCCCACCGGGGAGGCGTGTCCGCGCTCGGCTCCAGGGTCGCCATGCGTCCGCTGCGTCCATTCCGTCTGACGCGTCTGGGAGAGTGCGGCGCGTGGTTCGCCACTCAACACCCGAGACAGGAGGAATACCGGTGGAGCAGCAGGAACAGGTGCGTGTTTCCGTTCGGATGCCAGAAGCCCACGCAGTAGCGCTGGAAGCGATGGCCGCAGAGGAGGATCGCACGATTTCGGCGGAGATCCGCCGCATGGTCCGCCGGTATATCGAGGCTGGCAGCCAACAGGAGGCTGTGTAACGAATACCACCAACTAAGGCGAGAGGGGGAGCTTGAGACTCCCCCTCTCGCTACATGCCCCCATAGCTCAATGGAAAGAGCAGCCGCTTTTCTACCGGTCGCGTCCGGGTTCGAGTCCCGGTGGGGGTTCTTGCAGGTTATACGGGCCGCACCCGACGTTGCCTCAGCAGATCGCCCAATTTTCGACGTTTGGGTGCTGTCACCTGCCTCTGCACGGAGTATCCGCGCGGCGGTTTAGGAAGGCACGATCCGCGTGCCCGCGCCGTTTTTCCGTCCGAGCCGACCTGTAGTTTTTAGCTTACTAGAGCCAAAAACGACCCCCGCGACGGTGAGACGCCCGGGGGCCTGGATCAAGGAGTCGAAGCCTCCAATGACCGCCCGAAACGTAGCACGGCGATCCGTCGCCGCTGACCTGTCGGACATCCTCGCCTCGCCGGAGGTTTTGCGCCTTGTCGATCAGCTTCAAGCGACGCGCTGGACGGGCCGTCCCGGCTATCCGCTGCGCTCCCTTGTCGGCATGGCGTTCGCCAAGAGCATGTACGCGATCCCGACCTGGACGCGCACGGTGGCGCTCGTCTCCGAGCATCCGGCGCTCGCGGCCGTGATCGCGCCGGATGGGGACGTGCCGTCTCTGTACGCGTGCTATCGCTTCACCGCGAAGCTGCGCGAGCACGCCCACCTGCTCGCTGACTGCATTGCGTCCGTCATCCGAGCGCTCAAGAAGCGAAACCCGCTGCTTGGGTGGGACGTGGCGCTCGACGCCAGCGACATGCCCGCCTACGGGAACGGGCAGCGGTTTGTCTCGAAGGGTGGCAGGGAACGCTCCGACGATGAGTTCTCGGACCCTGACGCCTCTTGGGGGCACCGTTCCGCCGTCTCCACGCGGAAGGGTGGCGGGTTCTACGGCTACCGGCTGCACATGGCCGTCTGTGCCAAGACCGACCTGCCGCTCGCGTGGAAGGTGGAGACGGCGAGCATGAACGAATCCCCGACCGTCGCGCCGCTGCTGGACAAGCTGGTGACCCTCGGATTCAACCCGGAGACATGCGCACTCGACAAGGGGTACGACAACGGCCCGGTCTACGAGGCGTGCGAGGACCGTAACATCCGGCCGATCATCTGCTTGAAGGAAACCGCGAGGGTCAAGCGCGGCGAGCACAAGCCGCCGACGTGCAAGCACGGCGAGTGGCGGTTCGCTGGAGCGGACCACGACCGCAAGGCAGCGAAGTGGCGTTGTCCGACCGGCGAGTGCAAGCCCGCGTCCGTGTGGATCAAGGCCGACAGGTTGCACCCGCTCATTCCGCGCGAGACGCTGCGCTGGAAGGGGCTCTACCGGGGCCGCGCATCCGTCGAGCGCGCGTTCGGACGGCTCAAGAACGAATGGGCGCTCACGCCGCTCCGTGTGCGCAGGATCGACCGTGTGCGGCTGCACGCCGACTTGACGGTCATGGCACAGTTGACCTGCGCGCTGATCCGGTCGCGCGCGCCGAGTCCCGTAGCGTTTGCTCAGGGTGCAGACTGCCTGCCAAGATCCTTGCGGATCATGGCGTGATACGCCTCAAGCGCACGCTGACTAAGCGATACGTTCAGGGTGCTCGCAGAATGCGGACCGGGCGGTGGCACAGGGATCGGCTCATTCGGTCTCTTGGTCTCGTACTGATCCTGTTCGCTCATCATCAGCCGTTCTCCGGCGGTAGTCCTGCTTCCTGAGTGTACTGCTCCCACTGGCTGTTGAAAAGTCCCACCAGCTCGGACAGGAGCAGCGGTGAGAACGAAACACGCGCGATGACCTGTCCTTGAAGAAACTGCGGGCCCATTCGGATGAAGTCGAGAGTAAACTCGTGCGGGGATCTTTGGAGTTGCGCAGCGTTGGCCCACTTCCCCGTGAACTCGTCCGGCAGCATGATTATCTGTGGACCCTCATGTGGCTGCTGTGGGGTCGGCGGCTCGGACATCGTGCTCCCTCTCGAATTGTGGACTCGCCTATCGTCCACGAGGCAGCATCAGATCGCTATAGGCGTTTCTGAGTCCTCAGTGCTGCTCTGCGGCGATACGCGCCCGCGTCTCGCGCACGGCCCGAGCGACCTCGCCCTCCTGCTCGGCGGTCTCCAGGAGCGCCGGGAGAGACACGCCGAGGGCTCCGGCCAGGCTCGTGATCTTCGCCCAGGTCGGGTTCCGCAGCCCGCGCTCGATGCCGGAGAGGTACGTCGGGTGCATCTCGGCCGCGAACGCGAGGGCTTCGATGGTGAGGTCCCGATCCCAGCGCAGGCGGCGAACCGCCTGGCCGAGATCGGCGTTGCTCGGCATCGCGCTCAGGCCGAGATTAGGTTGAGCGCGTCCAAGTGCCGGATGCACTCCGACGCGCGCACCTGCTCGCCCTCGACGGTCACGACGCCCACGGCCTCAAGGCCGCTCACGGCGGCGGTGACGGCCTCTTGGTCGAGGTCGTGCAACTCGCGGTCCAGTTCGGCGCGGGAGCATCCTGCGGGATGGTCGAGGGCGAATAGCGCGACGATCCGTTCGACGCGCACGGGAACCTGCTTGGATTCGGGTTGCATGGGAGCTAATCCCTCCTGTGCCGCGCCCCCCGGCTGTTTGCGCAGCGCGGGGGGCAATTTGTATGGAGCGGCCGACGCTAGACTCCCGTGGCGATGGGGTCAAGCAGTTTCGCTACGGGTTTCGCCAATCCCTCCTAGCAATCGCCCCGCATCGGCAAGTGGCAAAAGTCATCAAGCAAGTCATGTGCGGGCGTGAATAGAATCCCGCGCGCCTTGGGCCACGCGCTTTCGACAACGCTTGCGTTCTTCACGCCCGAGTCGGGCGGTTCGCCGAACGCGGACAACATCGACTCGCTGTACAAGATCGTCCTGGCGATCGCGCTGGTGATCTTCTTCGCGGTCATCGGCGGGCTCGCGTATGCGCTGATCAGGTTCCGCGCGCGCAAGGGCGCGACGGCCGCGCAGATCCACGGCAACACGCGCCTGGAGCTCGGCTGGACGGTCGGCGCCGCGGTGATCCTGGTGGGGCTGGCGATCCTCACGTTCGTCAAGCTCGGCTCGATCCAGAACCCGCCCAACTCGAGCGCGGGCGGCGCGAGCCTGCTCGGCGAAGGCGAAGGCGGCGTGCTGTATGCGAGCGCTGACCGCAGGCTGCCCCCGAACGGCAGGTCGCTGAACATCCAGGTCGTCGGCCGGCAGTACATCTGGCAGTTCGTCTACCCCGGCGCGAGCGAACCGGACGGCCTCGGGGCGCCCTATTCGTATGAGGAGATGGTCGTCCCCACGAACACGACCGTGACGCTGGACATCGTCTCATCCGACGTCGTGCACTCCTGGTGGGTGCCCCAGCTCGGGGGCAAGTTCCAGGCGGTGCCCGGCTACCACAACTACACCTGGTTCAAGATCGAAAAGCCCGGCGTGTACGCAGGCCAGTGCGCCCTGCTGTGCGGGCGCGGGCACGCGCGCATGATCGCGACCGTCAGGGCCGTCCCGCCCGCCCAGTTCGAAGCATGGCTGGCCCACCAGAAGCAGCTGATCGCGCAAGCCAACGCCGCCGCCAAGGTGGCGCGCGCGAAGCTGGGCTCCCAGGTCGGCGCCCGTCAGGTCGAGAACCCCTAAGCCGGACCTCCCGCTCAGACCCCTCCAGGAGAAACAACCCGCCCATGGCCACCGCCGCAGCCCAGCAGCCCGTACCCCAGATAGTCGCCCACCGCGCCGATCAAAGATCGACCGGCGAGGCGCGCGGCTGGACGAGCTGGGCCACGACGACCGATCACAAGCGGATCGGGATCATGTACATGGTCACGACGTTCGTGTTCTTCTGCCTGGGCGGCGTCGAGGCGCTGATGCTGCGGCTGCAGTTGGGCGCGCCGAACAACACGCTGGTCACGCCCCAGGTCTACAACCAGCTGTTCACGATGCACGGCACGACGATGGTGTTCCTGTTCGTCGTGCCGATGATGGCGGGACTGGCCAACTACTTCGTGCCGTTGATGATCGGCGCGCGCGACATGGCGTTCCCGCGCTTGAACGCGCTGTCCTACTGGCTTTTGCTGGCCGGCGGGATCGTGTTCTACTCCTCGATCTTCTGGAACCCGCCAGAAGCGGGCTGGGTGAGCTTCGTGCCGCTGGCGAACTCCGTCTACTCGCCCGGCGGCGGCGAGGACGCGTGGATCTACTTGATCCATCTCACCGGCCTGTCCTCGTTGCTGGGGGCGGTCAACTTCTATGCGACGATCGCCAACATGCGCGCGCGCGGCATGAGCTGGGCGCGGTTGCCGCTGTTCGTGTGGACGATCCTGACCTACTCGGTGCTGCTGATCTTCGCCCTGCCGGTGATCGCCGCGGCGGTGACGATGCTGCTCGCCGAACGCCACTTCGGGGCGCACTTCTTCGACCCCGCCACGGGCGGCTCGCCGCTGCTCTGGCAGCACCTGTTCTGGTTCTTCGGTCATCCCGAGGTCTACATCATGGTGCTGCCCGGCTTCGGCGTGATCTCGGAGATCCTGCCGGTGTTCGCGCGCAAGCCGATCTTCGGCTACAAGGCGATCGCGGCCTCGACCGTGGCGATCGCGTTCCTCGGGTTCCTCACCTGGGCGCACCACATGTTCACGGCGCCGATCCCCGAGGCGCTGCTCGTGTTCGTGATGCTCAGCTCGTACTTCATCGCGGTGCCGACGGGCGTGAAGATCCTCAACTGGATCGCGACGTTGTGGCGGGGGACGGTCGAATACCGCACGCCGCTGCTGTTCTGCGCGGGCGCGATCGCGATCTTCTTGATCGGCGGCATCAGCGGCATCTTCCTGGCGACGTTCCCGATCGATTGGCAGGTCAACGAAACGTACTTCGTGGTGGCGCACCTGCATTTCGTGCTGCTGGGCGGCGCACTGATGCCGATCTTCGCGGCTATCTACTACTGGTTTCCGAAGATCACGGGGCGCATGATGAGCGACGGACTCGGCCGGGTGAGCTTCGCGCTGATCTTCCTCGGCATCCTCACGACGTTTCTGATCCAGCACGTGATCGGCCTGGATGGGATGCCGCGGCGGGTGTATGAGTACCCGGACGTGGGCAACCTCGCGCTGTACAACCTGATCTCTACGATCGGCTCGTTCATCCTCGCGCTCGGCGTGCTCGTGACGATCGTCAACGCCGCGCGCAGCCTCAGGGTCGGCGCGATCGCCGGGCCGGACCCGTGGAAGGCGAACACGCTCGAGTGGCTTCCGAGCTCGCCGCCGCCGGTCAACAACTTCGACGTGGTCCCGCTCGTGCGCTCAGCGGAACCGATGAAGGATATCCGCCGCGAGGTGCAGCGACGCAGCAGCGCGGCGGTCCCAGCCCCCGGCTCGGCGACCGTTCCCGCCGGAGCCACGCAGGTGGGCGTGTAGCGCGCATGACGGCCGCGAGCGCCCTCCGGCGCGCATCCACCGCGGCCGCGCGCACACCGGCATGCGGCTCTACCATCACCACAGCATGAGCGCGCGTCAGACAGGCGTGGCCCCGGCGATCGAGGCTACTGCGCCCATACTCGGCCTTGCCCCGCGCACGCGTCAGCTGCTGAGCGACTACGCCGAGCTGACCAAGCCGAAGGTGCAGTCGCTGCTGCTGCTCACCACGATCGCCGCGATGTACGTCGCCGGCGACCCCTCCGTGGCGCTGGTGGCGCTGACCTGCCTCGGCGGCTACCTATCGGCCGGGGGCGCGGGCGCCGTCAACCACTGGTTCGACCGCGATATCGACGCGCGCATGAGCCGCACCGCCACGCGACCGATCCCCGCAGGGCGCGTGGCGCCCCGCGCGGCGCTGCTGTTCGGGTGCACGCTGGCCGCGCTCTCGTTCGTGGAGCTGTCGCTCACCGTCAACGCGCTCGCGGCCGGCCTGTCGTTCGCGGGGTTCCTCGGCTACGTGCTCGTCTACACCGTCTGGCTGAAGCGCCGCACCGCTCAGAACATCGTGATCGGCGGCGCCGCGGGCGCCGTTCCGCCGCTGGTCGGCTGGGCCGCGGTCACCGGCTCGGTCGGCGGCACGGCAGTGCTGCTGTTCTTCATCGTGTTCTTCTGGACGCCCCCCCACTTCTGGGCGCTGAGCCTGCTGATGAAGGACGAGTACGCGCGCGTGGGCGTGCCGATGCTGCCGGTCGTGCGCGGCGAGGTGGAGACCCGCCGGCAGATCCTGATCTACACCGTGCTGCTGTATGCGGTCACGCAGTTGCCGTTCTGCGCTGGCGGGCTGGGCACGATCTATCTCGCCGCCTCGATGACGCTCGGGTTCGGGTTCGTCGCCGGCGCGGTCGTGCTGCACCGGCGGGCTGACCGGCGCAGCGCGCTGCAGTTGTACCTGTACTCGCTGGCCTACCTCGCGCTGCTGTTCTGCGCGATGGTCGCCGACGTCCATCTATGAGATCGGAGCCTGGAAGGCGACGTTATGATCGCGGCCCGGACGGCCGCAAGAGGTATTCTCTGCGCCCATGATGACCCGACGCCTCGCGCGCAAGAACATCCGCACCGGGCTGATCGTGTGCGGGATCTGCATGTTCATGTTCGGCATCACGTTTGTGGTGGCGGCCTACTACGTGTCATGAGCCCGCTCGACCCCGAGATACCGCCCGCCGGCGAGGAGATCCACCTCCCCGGGCCATCGATTCTGCCGCTGCTGACGGCCGTCGGCATCACGCTCGCGCTGGTCGGGATCACGACGATGATCGTGCTGACCGTCCTCGGCGTGCTGCTGACGCTCGGGTGCGCGTGGCGCTGGATCAAAGACACGCGCCACGACATCGACGAGCTTCCGCTGGATTAAGCGCTCGCGGGCACCGGGCAGATCGCCCCGTCCTGCGTCCAGCAGCGCACGATGTCGCGCACCGACAGGATCCCCACGATCTCCGCGTGATCGAGGACGATCAGATGACGAAAGCCGCCCCGGACCATCGCCGAGGCGGCCGCCTCCAGGGACCAGTCGGGCGCGGCGAAGACGACGTCGCGCGTGAGGTGATCGGCGACCAGCTCACGGTCGGTGTCCTGATCTGACCCGAGCGAGAGCAGGATGTCGCGCTCGGTGATGATCCCCGGTCCGGCTCCCTCCGGGTCGATCACGACCGCCGCGCCGACCTCGCGCTCGGACATCAGCCGCGCGACGGCGCGCAGCGTGTGCCCGGGGCCCACCGTGAGCACCGTCGGGCTCATCCCCTCGCGCACCTCCATGGACGACTCCTTTCCCGCTCCGATCCCGAGCAAAACGTCCGCCGTATACTTGCAACGACTGCCTCAATGTAGTACGGCGGGCGGCTGCGGTCAAGACCCCCTCCCAGCCGGCCCCGGCGCGAGGGCGCGACCGCCGGCGAGGCCTCGGGACGACCGCCCAACATCGCATCGGCGCGAGCCATTAGGATCACGCCTCGTGATGGAGGGGATCGCAATGACCAACGCTTCGGATTGTCGGGCCGCGCACCGCGCGACCGGCCCCATCATGAGCCATGAGAGCGTCCGGCGTGCCTAGCCGCCGGGCGATCGCGATCGCGTCCGTCGCCGCGCTCGTGGCCATCGCCGCGGGCATCGCGCTGAGCTACCAGATCCACTGGTTCCCCGTGCAGGCCACCACGCAGGCCAAGGAAACGGACACGCTCTACCACGTGCTGGTGATCGCCTCCGTGCCGATATTCGTGCTCGTCGTGGCCGTGATCCTGTTCTCGGTGTGGCAGTTCCGCATGCGACCCGGCGAGGAACTCAAGGACGGCCCGCCGATCCATGGCAACACGCGCCTGGAGGTGTTCTGGACGGCGATCCCCGCGGCGCTTCTGCTCGGCCTCGTCTCCTACTCGTTCGTAGTGCTGCACGAAAACGAGAGGAAACCGGCCGGCGTGCCGGAAATCCAGATCGGCGTGACCGGACAGCAGTTCTTCTGGGACTACGAATACCCCTCCTCGGTCACCGGCGGCAAGCCCGTGAAGAGCTACCAGCTGTATCTGCCCGAGGGCGCCACCGTCTACTTCAACATGCGCTCCAAGGACGTGATACACGCGTTCTGGATCCCCGCGTTCCGCCTGCAGGAGGACGTGGTGCCCGGCATCACGACCCACTACCGGGCGACGCTCGACCGGGTGGGCACCTACCCGGTCGTCTGCAACCTGCTGTGCGGCGCCGGGCACTCGCTGATGCGCTCCGCCGTCCACGTCGTCTCGCCGGCCCAATTCCGGGCTTGGCTGGCGAGCCAGGAGCGCTCGGGCTCAACCGTGGCCACGGCCTCCACCGCCCCGCCGGGGAGCGCCTCGGCGCCCGCCGCCGTAGCGAGGACGGGTGCGGGATAATGGGCGCGATGCGGACGAGGATGAGCACAGACGGCGAGGGAGCACGCTGATGGCGAGCACGGTCCAGTCGCCCGATCCTGTCCGCCCGGGCACGGCCTCCTCGCCGTTCGGCGAGCGACCGCAGCGCAAGGGGCTCGGCGCGAAACTGCGCGCGCCCGGGTTCTACCGCGCCGCCTGGATGATGGCGCTCGGCGTGGCGTTCGCGTTCGCCCTGACGTGGCTCGTGCGCATGTCCTACGGGCACGCCTCCTACCGCCATTTCATCGACGGCGAAGCCATCCTCACGGTCTCGTTGATCGCCGCGCCGCTGCTGTTCCTCGTCGGGATCGGCGGGTTCGACTACTGGTTCTACTGGGCCGCGGGCCGCCCGACGCGCCCGGAGGACCACTCCGGCCACGGCGCCTACACGTGGCGGGACTACTTCCGCATCAACACCGACCACAAGGTGATCGGCGTGCAGTACACGGTCACCTCGTTCGTGTTCCTGCTGATCGGCGGGTTGATCGCGATGCTGATGCGCATCGAGCTGGCGCAGCCGGGCGCGCAGTTCATCGACGCCAACACGTTCAACGGACTGTTCAGCGTGCACGCGTCGATCCTGATCTTCTTCTTCATCATCCCGGTGTTCGCGGGGTTTGCGAACTTCGTGATCCCGCTGATGATCGGCGCGCCCGACATGGCCTTCCCGCGGCTGAATGCGCTGTCGTACTGGCTGCTGCCGGTGGGCGGGGTGATGATGCTGCTGAGCTTCCTCGCGCCGGGCGGCGCGTTCGCGGACGGCTGGACCGCCTACGCCCCACTGTCGACCGACATGCCGGTCGGGCAGGTGTTCTTCTCGCTGGGCGTCCAGTTCGCGGGCGCCTCCTCGATCATGACCGCGCTCAACTTCCTCGTGACGATCATCACGATGCGCGCGCCGGGGATGAGCTTCTTCCGCATGCCGCTGCTGGTGTGGGCCAACTTCGCGACCTCGCTGCTGGTGGTGATCGCCACGCCGTTCATCGCCGCTTCGCAGTTCTTCGTGCTACTCGATCGCTCGCTCGGCTTTAACTTCTTCAACGCCGGCGCCGGCGGCGACGTGCTCATGTACCAGCACGTGTTCTGGTTCTACTCGCACCCGGCCGTCTACATCATGATGCTGCCCGGATTCGGGATCATCTCAGAAGTCATCGCCGTGAAGTCGCGCAAGCCGATCTTCGGCTACCGCATGATGGCCTTCTCGCTGCTGGCGATCGTCGTGCTCGGGTTCACCGTGTGGGCGCACCACATGTTCACCTCGGGGATGGCGGCCTGGATCAGGATCCCGATGGCGATCACGACCGCGATCATCGCGGTGCCGACGGGCATCAAGATCTTCTCGTGGCTGGCCACGCTGTGGCGCGGCGTGCTGCATCTGGACACGTCGATGCTGTTCGCGCTGGGCTTTCTGAGCACGTTCACGCTCGGCGGGATCAGCGGCGTGATGCTGGCGATGATCCCGTTCGACATCCACGTCAGCGCCAGCTACTTCATCGTCGCCCACATCCACTACGTCCTGTTCGGGGGCTCGCTGATGACGATCTTCGCGGGCGTCTACTACTGGTTCCCGAAGATGACCGGGCGCATGTACGACGAGCGCCTGGGCAAGTGGCACTTCTGGAGCACGTTCGTGTTCTTCAACCTGACGTTCGCGCCGATGCACGTGCTCGGGCTGCAGGGCATGCCCCGGCGCGTGGCGACCTACGGAACCCAGTACGCCGACCTCAACCTGTTCATCTCGATCTGCAGTTGGCTGCTCGGGTTGAGCACGCTGGTGTTCCTCTACAACATGGTCACCAGCTGGCGCGGCGGCCCGCGCGCCGTGGCCAACCCGTGGCGGGGCATGACGATCGAGTGGCAGGTGAGCTCGCCGCCGCCGGTGTTCAACTTCGATCGAGTCCCGACGATCGTCGGCGGTCCCTACGAGTACGGCGTGCCCGGCGCGGTGCACGGCATCTTCCAGCCCGCCCACGTCAGCGCCGCCGCGGGCACGGCGACAGGAGCCCCGCCCGGCGTGAGGCTGTCCCCGAGCGAGTGAACATGAGCTCCCCAGCGACACATACGACCGGAGGCGACGCGGCGCAATGACGGAAATCCTGGTCGTGGCCAATCAAACGCTGGGGGGCGAGAAGCTGCTCGAGCTGGCGCGCTCGCGCGCGGCGGCCGTGGAGGACGTCAGCTTCCGCCTGGTCGTCCCCCAGACCAAGCCCACGGCGGGCCTCGTCATCTACGACGAGGCGGTCCGCGAATCGGCGCAGGTGCGGGTCGATCTGGCGCTGACGCGCGCCGCCCAGGAGGGCATGCGAGCGAGCGGCGAAGTCGGGGACGCCGACCCGTTTTTGGCGACGATGGACGCGATCGCGCTGCGTCGCCCGGATGAGATCATCGTCTCCACCCACCCAGTGACCCAGTCCGGCTGGCTGCGGCGCGATCTGATCGAGCGCATCCACAACGCCTCCGGCCTGCCGGTCGAGCACGTCGTGACCGACCTCGACCGCGAAGGGCTGCCGTTCGGGGTCACGCTCGTGATCGCCTCGAAGACCTCCGGCGGCGAGGAGCTGATCGAGCGGCTGCGCGCCAAGGCCGCCGAGGACGAGCGCCCGCGTCTGTTCATCGCGGTGGTCCCCCTGCAGGACGGCAGCGGCGATGCGCCGCGCGAGGCGCGCGCCCGTCTGCACGCGATGCTGGGCAAGCTGCGCGATGCGGGCCTGCTCGCGGCGGGCATGACCGGCGACCCCGACCCCTACACGGCCGCGGTGAACGCGCTGGCGCTGTTCCGGGTCGACGATGTGGTCATCTCCACGCTGCCCGGCCAGCGCTCGGGCTGGCTGCGCGCGAACCTGATCGAGCGCGTCCAGCACGCGACCTCGGCGAAGGTCGTGCACGTCGTCGTCGACGTGCACGACGCCCCCACGACGATGGCCACGCCGGCCGCCTAGGATCGGAGCGCGCGCAATGGAGGCGGCCGGCATCTCAGCCCACGCGATCGGCCACGGCGAGCACGACCATCACGGCCCACCGCCGGCGAACAGCAGCTCGCGCGTCGACCCCGCGCTGCTCGGGATGCTGCTTTTCATCATCTCCGAGGTGATGGTGTTCGGGGCGTTCTTCACCGCCTACTTCTTCATCCGCGTCGCCCAGGGCGACCCCTGGCCCGCCGTGGGAACGCACCTGCCGGTGGAGGTCGCCGGCGTGAACACCGCGATCCTGATGTCCTCCTCGCTGACCCTGCACTGGGCCGAGCAGGCGGTCAAGCAGGGCAACCGCTTCGCCTTCAAGGCCGGCATCCTCACGACGTTCCTGCTCGGCTGCACGTTCCTGTTCATCCAGATCAACGAGTACGCCAACATCGGCTTCGCCCCCCAGGACGCCGCGCAGCAGACGATCTTCTACTCGCTCACCGGCCTGCACGGCGCGCACGTGTTCATCGGCCTGTGCCTGCTGCTGTTCGTGACGATCCGCGCCTTCCGCGGCCACTACTCCCCCGAGTCACATCGCGGCGTGGAGGTGCCCGGCATCTACTGGCACTTCGTCGACATCATGTGGATCGTGGTGTACACCACGGTCTACATCATCTAGCCGACCCGGGCAACCGGCCGAGAGCCAGCACATCAGCCATCATGCTCAACCCGTTGCGCAGCGAGGGCGAGGCGTTCCGGCTGCTGCTCTACGTGGCCGCCGTGTTCGCGGTGATCATTGCCGTCGTGCTGATCGCTCGGGCTATCTTCTGAGTGCCGGTCCGCGCGAGCGCTCTCGATCGGAGACGGCTATTTGACGGTCAAGGTGCCATACATCCCAGCCTGCCGGTGCCCGGGCGCCTGGCAGAAGAACGTGTAGGCGCCGGGCTTGAGCGTGACGGTGGCCGAGGCGGTGCCCTTCGTGGTGAAGGGGCTCGCGCCGATGGGGGTGCCCGTCCCGGTGGCGCCGCCGGAGCCCGGTTCGACGGCGATGTTGTGCGAGACGCCGGACATGTTCGGCATTTCGATCGTCACCGGGCCGGCGGTGGCGGTCGCCCTGTTGGTGGCGTAGGCGAGCTGGCCTTCGGGGTTGGCGGGGATCTGCAACTTGCCGGCCTTCTCTTCGGCGGGCTTGCCGGCGCCGGGGGCCGCGACGGCGACGGCGAGCAGGCCCGTGTCCTTGCCGGGGTTGGCGGCGGCGCCGGCGACGTAGGCCGCGACGTCGGTGACGGTCTGACCGCTGAGGAGATTCTTGGGCATAACGTTGAAGGGGTTGGGGTAGCGGATCTGGTATTCGACCATGCCGCGGATCGTCGAGCGCCCGTGGGCTTCGGCGACTGCGTAGCGGAGCGCTTCGTCGAGGTTGGGGCCGACCGAGCCTTTGGTGCCGGCGCGCGCGAGCGTGTGGCAGGAACCGCACTTGGCGACGAACTGCTGCTTGCCGACGATCACATCGGCGTTCTGGCCCTGCTTGGCCGAGCAGCCGGCGGCGGCGAGAGCCGCCGCGAACAGCACCCCGCCGGTGGCGGCCGCACGGGCCAGGCCGCGGGCGCGAGCGCGCGAGCGCCGCCGCGGGCCTCCGCGCGAGCTCTCGGCGATGTCCTCCCCGATGTGATCCCGGTCCCCAGTTGCGAGCATGAGCGCGGGAACTCTATCCGAACGTCCGGCCGTGAGGCCCGTCTCAGGGCTCCGCGAGTGCATCCAGTTCGCCGCGCGCCGCGGCGATGACGCCCCGGGCGACGCCCTCCCAAGACCACCGCTCGCGCACGGTCCTCACGAGACCGGCGCGGGTCTGCTCGCGCAACTCCTCAGCGACCCTCAGCCAGGCGAGAATGCGCTCGGCGAGCGCTCCGACCGAGGAGTCGTCCACCGGGAAGGACAACCACGGAGCGACCTCGCCGGGCACCGCGCGGGCGAGCGCGCCCGAGACCTCCGCGAGACCGGAGTGCGCGGCGCTGATCGGTAGCACGCCGCACGCGGCGGCCTCGGCGGCGACCATGCCGAACGCCTCCGGGAACGTGCTCGGCACGATCAGCGCCTCACAGGCGGGCAGCAGGTCGGCCAGCTCGCCGTGGTCGAGACGGCCCGTGAACACGACGCGCTCGGGCAGGGCGCGCGCGGCGCGGAGATAGCCGGCGCTGTCGGCGCCCTGCAGGCCGTCGAGGAATGCGAGCAGATGGCGCAGCGGCTGCGACTCGGAGGACGGCGAGGACGCCGGTCCGGTGGAGAGCTGCGCTTCCAGGGCTCTGCCGGCGAGCGCGATCTCTCGCGCGCCGGCGAGATCGCCCGCGGACAGTGCCGCGAGGAGTCGCTCCAAGCCCGGCCGGTAGGCGCCGAAGCCGACCACGACCAGCCGCGCGGCGGGCACGCGCTCCAACACGAGCGGCCAGGCGGCGAGCAGCAGGTCGCACCCCTTGCTGACGATCAGCTTGCCGACGAACACGACGAGCCGGTCGCGCTCGGGGTCCAGGCGGGCCAGGGCGCGCGCGGCGGAGGAGTCGTCGCGCGCGAACGCGTCCCCGCCGGCGCTCGCCTCGACGGCGCCGCCGTGCTCCGCCGCAGGACGAGCCGCGCCGCCGGCCCGCAGACGGGTGCCCAGCGCCGACAGCCCCGCGCGCGCGTGCGCACGGTCGCGGGGGGCGAACCGGTCGACGTCCACGCCCGGCGGGCCGAGGCGCGTGCGTTCCGGCAGCCCCCGATCGCCGAGCGCCGCCCACAGACTGACGGCGGTGTGGCGGGAGCCGACGAGCACCGCACGGGCGCCGGCGACGCCCTCTCGCGCCAGGTCGAGGAACCGCTCGGGGTGCGGCTTGACCGTGTACTCGAGCGCGCTGCCATGCACCTTGACGGCGTACGGAACCTCACCGCCGATCGGCCGCTCGGCCAGCGCGCGGGCGAGGATGACCGGACCCATCACCAGGTGGTTGGCCAGCGCGACATCGGGGCTGACGCGACCGGCCAGCTCGCGCACGGCGGCGACGTTCGCGTCGACGTAGGCGGCGACCTCGGCGTCCGAGCACTCTGCGAATGTGCGCGCCTCGATGCCCTCGTAGCGGTCGGCGACGTATACCGGCAGCAGCCCGCCGATGTCGGGGCGGTAGACGGTGCAGCGCCCGGCGCCCTCACGCGCGCCGCTCCCCGATCCGGCGCTCGCGGGCGTGTCCGCACCGTCCCCCGGAGCGCTCGCGCTCAGGGCCCGTATGCGCAGGCCGCCGCTGTCCCAATCCCCAACCGCATCGACGAACGGCTGACGCTCGGGATGGCGGTCCTGGCATAGCAGATGCACCTCGTTCCCCAACTGCGCCAGCGCCGCGGCCAGGCGCGCGTTGTAGACGTTGGACCCGGTGCCGTCCAGCAGGTAGCCGTGAAAGATGAGGATGCGCATTGGCGCCCGCGAGCCTATCGGCATGCCTCACCGCGTCCAGTGGCTCCGATAAAGTCCCGCCCATGAGCACACGACAGCGCTACCGTCTGCGCAACCCCGCGAGCGGGCGGGAGATCGTGATCGCGGCCGAGCCCGATGAGATCTACCGCGACCGTGACAGCGGCGAGGAGCTCGAGATCGTCGGCAAGCTACTGCCGCTGGCGCCCTCGGACTCGAAGCTGCCCTGGGCGGTGGAGAATCTGCGGTTCTGCCCGTGGTGCGATCAGCTCGCGCAGAAGGACCTGAACGACTGCCCGACGTGCGGGCGGCGCATGGGGCCGCTCGGAGCGCCCGCGCGAGGGTGAGCGCGTGAGCGTGAGCGCAAACGCCGCCCCGATTTCCCGTCCCGCTCCGGATCTCGCTCGCGAGCCCCCGCGCGCGCGGAGCGCGCGGCGCGGAGCGCTGGCGGCGGCAGCGACGGTGCTGATCCTGGGTTGCGGCGGCGCCCTGGGCGCGTGCGGGGGCTCGAGCAACGTCTCGGACGCGACGCCGAAGACCACCCCGGAAATCACGCCGCCGACGGATACGAGCGCCGAAAAGGAATCGGCGCAGGCGACGACGACCTCGACGACCGCGAAGGCGAAAACGAAAACGGGCGGCGAAACCGAATCCAAATCGCCTGAAAGCGAATCCAGCTCGGAATCGACAGGCGGCAATAGCGCCGAATCGGGCGCGGGCGAATCGGCCGGAGGCACCTCCGCCGAAGGGTCGAGCAAAGGCAAAGAAGAAGCCGCCGGCGGCAAAACCGAAAGCAAAGGTGGCGAAGCGGGCGGCACCGGCGCGCCCTAGACGCTCTCTGGGCGGCGCTGGACGATCGGCGAGCGCATCTGATCGTCGATCGGTCTGCGTCCTCGGTCGCTCGTGTACCGATCGGAGATCGACGGGATCTCCGATCGGCCAGCACACCACGCTCCCTGCGTCCTTGACCTGCTTGCCCAGCAACCGTCTAGTAGCGCAGTGCGCTGACTATGGAGTTGAGATCTCAGTTGCGCTGTAGGTCAGGCGGGCGGTGCGATACAGGCAGACGTACTGGACGTTCGTGCCGACCGTCGTCTGGGCGGTCTGCGTCGAGGTGCTGGAGCAACTCGCCTTGGGCCGGGAGGCGCGCCAGGAGGTCGTGTTGGCGAAGCCGAGCGCGAGCGCAGGCGCCCATGAGGGGACGGTGAGGGCGATGATGTCGCCCTTCTTGACCTGGAGCGTCGTTTCGAGCGGGAATTGGGCGGTCTTGCCGAAGTAGGGTTCGAGTTTGACGAGCGGGCTCTGGGAGATCAGCTTGTAGGTGAGGTTCGGTTTCTTCTGCGGGCGCAGGATCGCGATGCCGGCGGTGGAGGGGCCGCCCTCGTTGGCGTCGAAGAATTTGATCTGGGTGGCGTTGGGCTTGCCGAGGATGATCGTCCAGGCGACGATCGTGCCCGAGCGCGGCGCCGACAGGATGTTGGTCTGAGAGCCGACCTTGACCTGGAAGCCGGTCGTGCGGCTCACGGCCAGGCACGGGCTGGCGGGACAGCTGGGGACGGTTTCGGGCGTGGTCGCGCCGATGACGCCGACTTCGCTGAGGGTGGCCGGGGCGATGGCGGGCAGCGCCAGCAGCGCCAGCGTGGTTGCAGCCAGAATCGCCGTGAATGTGCGTCGCATATGCGTCATGAACACGCCTGCCTCGGAAACGGTGCGGTCGCTTTAGTTTCGCTGCCCGCCGGTCAGTTCCTGCGCCGCGGCGGCGATCGCCTCCGGATCGCCCGGCGCGGGCACCCAGGGCAGCCGCAGCGGATCGTCGTCGTAGCGCGGGATGACGTGGACGTGGAAGTGGAAGACGGTCTGCCAGGCGACGGCGCCGCAGGAGTTGACGAGGTTGACGCCGTCGGGCGCCAGGCGCTCGCGCATGCGCCCGGCGAGGCGTTGCGAGGCGAGTGCGACGGCGGTCAGGTCCTCGGGGTCGACGGACAACAGGTCGGCGCTGTGCGCGCGCGGGATCACGAGCGCGTGTCCGCGCGTGGCGGGATTGATGTCCATGAACGCGATCGTGCGCTCGTCCTCGTCGACGATCGTGGCCGGCAGCTCGCCGGCGAGGATCTTGCAGAAGATGCAGTTCGGGTCGATCATCGCCTGCGAAGGGTAGACGGTCGCACGGAGGCGGTCACGCTGGGAGACCCATGGCTTCGCCGCTGCCGGCCGATTGGAGATCCCGTCGATCTCAAATCGGCAAGCCCTGCCGGCGCCGGTCGCCGCACCCGCCGATGCCCGACGCCTACGCTCCAGCCGGCGGAGACGGGGGCGTGGAGGCTGCGAGAAAGGCGCGCGTGTGGGCGAGCGCCTGCTCGGGAGTGGCGATCTCTCCCGCATACCGCGCCGCGGTGAGCTCGCGCAGGATCTCGCCGAGCTGCGGACCGGTGGCGATGCCGAGCGCCGCAGCCAGCTCGTCTCCCCGCCAGAGCGGCGCGGGCGGTCCGTCGGCGCGCCAGCGCAGCGCATCGGCGAGCATCGGGCGGGCCAGGCGCATGTGCGCGTCGATCGACTCGACGGCGCGATCGCCGCGCGTGGCGAGGCGATCGGCGATGGACAGCAGCGTGACGTCGACCTCGACCGGGGATGTGTTCGTCAGGTAGTCGAACACCGCACGTCGCGGGAGCGGCGTAGTGCGCTGCGGCTCGTGGACGAGGAAGCCGAGCCGCAGGTGGTGGCGCACGAGCGCGGCGACGTGGGCGCGCAGGCGCTCGCTCGTTCGCAGGCGCTCCAGGACGGTGCGCGCGAGCTCGGCGCCGCGCACGTCGTGACCCATGAACGTGACGCCACGCCCGTCCGCGCGCACGGAGCTGGTGAGCGGCTTGGCGGCGTCGTGCAGGAGGGCGCCCCAGCGCAGAGCCTCGCCGCGCGTGAGCTCGTCCGCGAGCGGCTCGGACAGCAGCGCCGTCACCGGCCCTGCGAGATCCGCCGCGTCGAGAACGGCCGCAGGGTCGGCCTGCAGGGCGATCGTCTGCTCGAGCACCTCGAGCGTGTGGCCATGAACGTCGCGGTGGTGGTAGCGGCTCTGCTCCACGCCGTGCAGGGCAGCGATCTCGGGCAGCACGGCGGCGGTGAGCCCGAGCTCGTCCATCTGTCGCAGGCCCTCGGGCGCGCGCGGCGAGGCGAGGATGCGACGGAGCTCCATGAACACCCGCTCGCCGGAGACGCCCCACAGCTCGGGAGCAGCGACCGCAGCCGCGCGCGCGGTGTCGGAGTCTGGCTCGAACCCGAGATCGAGGGCGAGCCGCACGAGGCGCAGGACCCGCAGGGGATCGTCGACGAACGCGCGCGGGGAGGCCATGCGCAGGCGACGTGCGGCCAGGTCCGCGATTCCCCCCAGGGGATCGTAAACCGGCCCGCCGCCCGCGACCGGCTCGGCGATCGCGTCGACGGTGAAGTCGCGCAGCGCGAGATCGGCGGACAGCGAGCCGCCGCGCATCGACTGGACGTCCACCTGCCAGGAGTGGTCGCGCGCGAGCACCCGCCAGCCGCAGAAGCCCTCGGACAGCTCGAAGCACGCGGCGCCGCCGGCGGCGCGAGCGATCGCGCGTGCCGCGTGCTCGGGTGCAGCGTCGACGACGACGTCCAGATCGAACGTGTCGCGACCGAGCGCTCGATCGCGCGGCGCCCCGCCGACCACCCACGCGGGGGAGCCGGCCAGCGCGGCGCGGACGGCGCGCAGCGCCTCTCCAGTCGGCGGCTCGTTCACGGCGCCGGCGTGGAGGAGGGACGGTATGCGCGCCGCACCCGTGCCGAGAGCCCACAGGTGATCTCGTAGTTGATCGTGCCCATCAGCCCCGCCAGCTCCTCCGCGGTGATTCGCGCGGGACCGCTCGAGCCGATCAGCACGGCCTCGGCGCCGCACAGTTGCAGCGCGGCGGGGTCGGGACCGAGATCGACGGCGACGTTGTCCATGCTGACGGTCCCTACCAGCGGCAGACGGGACCCGGCGATGAGGACGTCGGCGGCGCCGGACAGCGCGCGCCTGAAGCCATCGCCATAGCCGATCGGGAGCATGCCCAGATGAGTGTCGCGGTCGGCCACATAGCGCCGGCCATAGCCGGTGCTCTCGCCTGCGCGACATGGCTTGACCTCGGCGACGTAGGAGCTGAGCGTGAGCGCCGGGCTGAGATCGTGCGCGAACGGGTCCCGGTTGAACGGGTCCAGGCCGTAGACGGCGATGCCGCAGCGCGCCATGTCGAAGTGAGCGCTGCGCGGCCCGCGCAGGACGGCGGCGCTGTTGGCGGCGTGGACGAGGATGTCAGGATGCTCAGCCCGGACCGTGTCGGACCAGTCGGTGAACGCGGTGAGCTGGCACTCGAAGAAGCCCTCGTCGTCGAGGATGTCGGCGGTGGCGAAGTGAGTCATGACCCCGACGAGCTGCACGCCGGGCGCGGCGGCTGCCGCAGTGGCGACCCGCGAGGCCTCGGCGCGATCGCGCGTGCCGAGACGACCCATGCCCGTGTCGAGCTTGACGTGCACCCGGGCGACGCCCGCTACGAGCGCGGCGGCCTCGGAGGCAAGCGCGACCGAGCGCTCGTGCCACACGACGATGTCGGCCCACAGTTCGACCGCGCGCTCGATCTCAGCGCGATCTGAGAGCGCGCCCATGATCAGGACCGGCGCTTCGATGCCCGCGTCGCGCAACTCGGACGCCTCCTCGATCGTGGCCACCGCCAGCCACGTGGCGCCCGCCCTCAGGGCCGCGGTGGCGCACTCGACGGCGCCGTGGCCGTAACCGTCGGCCTTGACGACCGCACACAGCTCGGCGCCGTCCAGCACGTGGAGCAGACGGGCGCAGTTGTGTGCGATCGCGTCCCGATCGACGCTCGCCCGGGCACGTGAGACGCTCATGTGTGCGCTCCCCGCGCGGCCGGGAGCGCGGCGATCACGTCGGTCGCGATCACACCCTCGGCCGCGCCCTGCGTGCGTGCCGCCAGACGGCCGGCCTGGACGTGCAGCAGCACACCGGCCGCGGCCGCCGCGAACGGCTCGAGGCCCTGGGCGAGCAGCGCGGCGATGACGCCGCAGAGCACGTCCCCGCTGCCGGCGCTCGCCAGCGCGGGACTGTCGCCGGGACTGACGGCGACCAGGCCGGAGGGATCGGCGACGAGCGTATCGTCGCCCTTGAGCACTACCACTGCTGCGGCTCGCGCCGCCGCCTGACGGGCATGCGCCAGACGTTCGCGTGCAATGTGCTCGGTGTCGGTGTCGAGCAGCCGCGCCAGCTCGCCGGGATGCGGCGTGAGCACCGTCGCCGCCGTGCGCGCGGTCAGATCGTCGAGATGCCCATGGCCACCGTGAGCGCCGGAGCTGTCGGCATGCGCGTTCAGACCGTCGGCGTCGAGCACGAGCGGAACCTCAGCGCGACGAGCCAGCGCACGGGCGAACGCGACCGCGTGCTCGCCGCGCCCCAACCCTGGACCGAGCGCGAGCGCCCCACCACGCCGCGCCGCCTCGAGCACGACCTCGACGCCCGCGGGCGTCAGCGCGCCGTCGGCATCGGGCAGGCCTCGGGTCATCAGCTCGGGCGGATCGCCGCTCGCGACGATCGCCTGCAACGAGGCGGGGACGCACGCGGTGACATACCCGGCGCCCGCGCGCATGGCGCCGAGCGCGGTCATGCGCGGCGCGCCGGTCAGCCCGCGTGAACCGCCGGCGATGAGGACGTGGCCTGAGGAGAACTTGGTCGAGGCGGCCGTCCGGCGCGGGAGCAGGCGCAGGATCGCATCGGAGATCAGCCCGACGTCGGCATCGGTGGGCGCTGGCCGATCGGAGATTCCGACGATCTCCGATCGGTGAGGAATGCCGATGTCGAGCACCTCGACCTCGCCGGCATGAGCCTTGCCGGGATGGATCCACAGGCCGGGCTTGGCCGCGTGAAAGGTGACGGTCGTCGTCGCGTGCACGGCGGCGCCGAGGACGACACCCGTGGAGGCGTCAACGCCGGAGGGCACGTCGACGCTGACCACCTGCGCGGAACAGTCCTCGATCGCGGCGATCGCCTCGGCGACGGCGCCGTGGGGCTCGCCCGCAAACCCGGTCCCGAGCAGCGCGTCGACGACGACGCGCGCCTGCGCAAGCGCGTCCGAGCCGCCGGCGAGGCCCACGGGCGCAGGGCCCGGCAGACGCTCCAGATTGGCGCGCGCGTCGCCGCTCAGCTTGGCTAGCTCGCCCGCGCATACGACCGTCACCGTCCGGCCCGCGTCGCGCAGCAGCCGCGCGACGACCAGGCCGTCGCCGCCATTGTTGCCCGTTCCGCAGACAGCCACCACGGGACCGTCGGGAACGAGCCGCTCCACAGCGCGAGTGACACCCGCACCGGCGCGCTCCATCAAGTCGAGCGAGGGCACGCCGCGCGTGTCGATCGCCCAGCGGTCGATCGCCCGCATATGCTCGGCGTCAGGCAGGGGCGTCAGCCAGTCGGGCGGAGGATCCACTATCAAGCGATGCTAATCGGTCAAGTAGAGGTAGCTGCAGCAGACGATCGCGCATCTTGGATGGTGACTATGACGATAAGATCGTTTCGTTCGTCGTAGTGGTAGACGAACAGCAACCATCGCCAAGGACCGATGAGGAGGCGCAGGTCTGCCCATCGTCCCGCAGGCCGGCGACCGACGGCCGGGAACTGCCCCAATATGCCCAGCGAGCGCCTTACACGAACTCGCGTGTCGGCCGGGAGACTGTGAGTGACGATCATGCGATCGAGATCAGCGACCGCCGCGAGACTAAACTCGACGCGCGTCACCTTCAGATCTCATCGAGGGGAATCGTCCGTCCTTCTTTGGCCTGTTTCAACCCCAGTTGCGCCTGCTCATATGCACCAGGGATCCCATCCAGCAGAGCAGCGATGTTGCGCGGATCCGGATCGGCTTCCTCGATCGCCATCGACAGCAGTGACCGCGCCAGCGTGCCCTCCTGCACATGCGTACGCTCCGCCAAGCGCGTCAATCGCGCGGCGTGCTCAGGATCGAGCGTGACATTCAGACGACTGCTTGCTTGCTCCACATGCTAGAGCCTACTACACGTTCAGGCACATTCCGTGCAGTTACTCGACGGTGACGGTCTTGGCGAGGTTGCGCGGCTGATCGACGTTCAGGCCGCGCCTGCGCGCGATCTCGTAGGCGAGCAACTGCAGCGGGATCACGGCGAGGATCGGCTGCAGCATCCAGTCGACGGCGGGCACGTAGATGACGGAGTCGGCGTGGCTCGAGATCTGCTCGTTGCCGGCCGTGGCGATCGCGATCACGTGCGCGCCGCGGGCGCGCACCTCCTGCATGTTCGAGGCGAGCTTCTCCAGCACGGGCGAGTCGGTGGCGACGCTCACGACCGGCGTCTGCTCGTCCAGCAGCGCGATCGGCCCGTGCTTCATCTCCCCCGCGGCGTACGCGTCGGTGGCGATGTAGGAGATCTCCTTCAGCTTCAGCGCTCCCTCCAGCGCGACGGGCAGGCCGACGTGGCGGCCGATGTACAGGAAGAACTCGCTGCGCCAGTGCGCGTCGGCGATCGCCCGAACCTGCGCTTGCACGCCCTCGCCGCCGGCCGCGCTTACGATGGCCTCGCCCATCAGCTGCGCGATGCAGTGCGGCAACCGCTTGAGCTCGGAGACCAGCTCGGTGACGCGCTCGGGCGGAAGGGTGCCGCGCAGCTGGGCCAGGCGCAGGCCCAGCAGATACATGACCGCGACCTGGCACAGGAACGTCTTCGTCGCGGCCACGCCGATCTCCAGACCGGCGCGCGTGAACAGCACGCCGTCGGCCTCGCGCGTGGCCTGCGAGCCCATCACGTTCGTGATCGCCAGCACCTTGGCGCCCCCCTCACGCGCCATCCGCATCGCCGCGAGCGTATCGGCGGTCTCGCCCGACTGGCTGATCCCGATGACGAGATCGCCCGGGCCGAGCACAGGATTGCGGTAGCGGTACTCCGAGGCGATGTCCATCTCGACCGGCAGCCGCGCCCACTCCTCGATTGCGTAGCGACCGATCAGACCGGCGTGATAGGAGGTGCCGCAGGCGACGACCACGATCCGCCGCACGTCCGCGAGCAGCGCCTCGTCCAGCGCGCCCCGCTCGTCCAGATCGACACCGTCCCCGGCAGCGGTGCGGTCGAAGATCGTCTCGGCGACCGCGTCGGCCTGTTCGTGGATCTCCTTGAGCATGAACGTCTCATACCCGCCCTTCTCGGCGGTGTCCTCGTCCCAATCGACCGTCTCCACGGGCCGCTGGAGCTGGGCGCCTGAGGGCGTGGTGATCGTGACGCTCTCGGGGCGCAGCACGACGATCTCGTCGTTGTCGAGAAACTGCACCCGCCTGGTCTGCGCCAGGAACGCGGGCACGGCCGAGGCGACGAACTGCTCGCCCTCGCCGCGACCGACGATCAGCGGGCACTCGCGGCGGGCGCCGACGAGCGTCTCGGGCTCGTCCAGGCTCATCGCCACGAACGCATAGTGACCCTGCAGCTCGGCATAGGCGGCGCGCACCGCGTCGGGCAGATCGCCGTCGTAGTGGGAGGCGATCAGGTGCGCGATCGTCTCGGCGTCGGTCTCGGAGGTGAACACACAGCCTTCCGCGGCGAGACGCTCCTTCAGCGCGATGTAGTTCTCGACGATCCCGTTCACGACCACGTGCACGCGATCCTGCGAGTCGTAGTGGGGATGGGCGTTCTCCTCGCTCACCCGCCCATGCGTCGCCCAGCGCGTATGACCGATGCCGGTCGTGGCCGGTCTCGCGGCGACTGCCACCGCTCCGCCGACCCGTGCGCCGGCGGCTTCGCCGTCGAGCTTGACCCGCAGCGCGCCGAGGTTGCCGACCGCTCGAACCGATTCGATGCGTCCGTCCTCGATCGTGGAGATCCCGGCCGAGTCATAACCCCGGTACTCCAGCCGTGCCAGCCCGCCGAGCAGCAGCTCACGGGCAGGGCGTCTACCGACATAGCCGACGATCCCGCACATCGCTCGAAGATATCAGCGGCTCTCAGCCCAGCTCGCGTTGCACCAACGCAACCAGGCGGTCACAGACCTCCCGCGCCTCTGCGTCGGTCGGCGCCTCGACCATCACGCGCACGAGCGGCTCGGTTCCGCTCGCTCGCACCAGCACGCGCCCGCGTCCGGCGAGCGCCTCGTCCTCGGCTCGTATGGCGGCGGTCACCGACTCTGAGCGCTGCAGCGCCTCGCGGTCGTGCACCCGCACGTTCACCAGTCGCTGGGGCAGCTTGGCGATCGCGTGGCGCTCGCGCAGGTCCGCTCCGGCCAGCGCCTCGAGCGTCAGCAGCGCGCCGGCGATCCCATCGCCCGTGCGGTTGAATCCGAGCTCGATCAGGTGTCCGGACTGCTCGCCGCCGAGCGTCCAGTCGCGCGCGAGCAGCTCCTCGAGCACATACCTGTCTCCCACCTTGGCGCTCGCGACCTCGATCCCGGCCTCCGCCATCGCGGTGTGGAAGCCGTAGTTTGTCATCACCGTCACGACCACGCCCTCGCCGCGCAACCGTCCGGTGTCGTGCAGGTGCAGCGCGGCGAGCGCCATCAGCTCGTCGCCGTCGACCACCACTCCCGCGCCGTCCACCGCGAGCACCCGATCGCCGTCGCCGTCGAACGCGAACCCGAGCGCGTGCCCGCCGGCCAGCACCCGCTCGGTCAGCTGCTCGACGTGCGTCGAGCCGCAGTCGGCGTTGATGTTGCGCCCGTCCGGCGTGTCCGCCACGGCGGTCACGTTTGCTCCGAGACGCCTGAACACCTCCGGCGCGACCCGATGGGTGGCGCCGTTGGCGCAGTCGAGCAGCACGTCCAGACCCGTGAGGTCCAACCCCGCAAACCTGGTGTGCAGCTCGCGCAGGTAGTCCTCGCCGGCGCCGCGCAACTCGCGGATGCGCCCGATCCGGGGCGGCGGCCCGTCCCCGCTCCTCCGCCTCGCCGCTGTGGCGGCGCCCGTTGCAGTCCGATCCGCGGCGCGCTCCAGCTCGCGCTCGATCTCGAGCTCGGTATCGTCGCTCAGCTTGTATCCGTCGCCGCCGAAGAACTTGATCCCGTTGTCCCGATACGGGTTGTGCGAGGCGGACAGCACGACCGCCAGGTCGAACCCGTACCGTGCGATCAAAAGCGGCGCGGCCGGCGTCGGCAGCACGCCTCCGAGCAGCGCTTCTCCCCCGGCCGCGGCCACGCCCGCGGCGATCGCCGCCTGGAGCATCTCACCCGACTCGCGCGTGTCGCGCACGATCAGCACGCGCGGCCGCTCGGTCCGCGTGAGATCGGTCGCGGCCTGGGCCAGCCCCAGCGCGAGCTCTGCGCTCAGCAGCTCGCCGGCGACACCACGGACGCCGTCGGTCCCGAACAGCTTGCGAGTCATCTGATTGCGGGCGCCCCCATCGCTACCTCCACCCGGCGAGCCCCGCCATTCCGGGCCATGCCCGGTCTAACGCTTGGAGAACTGCGGCCGCTTGCGCGCCTTCTTCAGCCCGGCCTTCTTGCGCTCCTTCGCGCGCGAGTCGCGCGTCAGAAACCCGCGGCGCTTGAGCTCGCCGCGCAGGTTCGGGTCGGCCTCCAGCAGCGCCCGCGACACGCCGTGGCGCAACGCTCCCGCCTGCGCGGAGATGCCGCCGCCGTGCAGTCGCGCGACCACGTCCATGCGATCCTGATACCCGACCGTCTCCAGCGGCTGGCGGATGTTGCGCTGCAGCGTCACCCGCGGGAAGTGCTCCTCCAGAACGCGTCCATTGACCAGATACGTGCCCGTCCCGGGTCGCAGCGTCACCCGAGCGATCGCCGTCTTGCGCTTGCCGGTCGCACGGTATCTCGCCCCGGACGCGAGGTCGATGGCGGCCGTGGAGATCGGCTCGGCGAGCGCCTCCTCGTCCTCGTGCAGCTCGCTCTCGCCGGCGCCGGCCTCGATCTCCTGCTCGTAGGCCTCGGCGACGCTTGCGTACGGATCGGCGGGGTCGATGTCGCGGCCCAGCGGATCCACGCCCTCGGGGACGATGTCGACCTCGAGGTGCGCCCCCGGCACGGCGGGCTTCTCACGCGGCGCGGGCTCCTCGTCGTCCTCCGGCTCGGCGTCGACGGCCTCTGCCTCGATCTCCTCGGCGACCTCGGCCACAATCTCCTCTGCGATCTCCTCAGCGACGATCTCCTCCGCCACCGCCTCGACCTCCGCTGCGACGATCTCCGCCGCGATCTCCTCGGCGACGACCTCCGCCACCGCCTCAACGATCGCCTCCTCGGCCCCGGCGAGCTCTTCCGCCTCCTCGAGCGCCTCCAGCGGGGCGTCCTCGGCGGACCCGGCGATCTCGCTCGCCTCCTCGGTCGGGACGGCGTTCCCCGCGATCGGCTGACGTGGCTCGACTGCTGCGGGGCTCCTGGCCTCGGGGCGCTCTTGCGCCTCCTGGGCCGCCTCCAGCGCCGCGTCCTCTACGGACCCGGCGATCTCGCTCGCCTCCTCGGTCGGGACGGCGTGCTCGGCGGGCGTCTCCTCGGCGGATGCCTCGGGCGTCTCTGGTGTCTCGTCGTCGGCCATGATGACTATGCCTCTATCTCGAGTGGTTGCGGCTGCTGCGCGGCGTGCGGATGCTCGGGGCCCGCATATATCTTGAGCTTCGTGATCTGCTTGCGCGCGAGCCGGTTGCGGGGCATCATCCCTTTGACGGCGAGCCTGATGATCTCCTCGGGCCGGCGCGCGATCATCTCCTCGAACGTCCGCGAGCGCAACCCGCCCGGATAGCCCGAGTGGCGGTAGTAGCGCTTGTCGGTCCGCTTGCTACCGGTCACCGCGACCTTCTCCGCGTTGATCACGACGACGAAGTCGCCCGTGTCGATGTGGGGCGTGTACTCGGGCTTGCGCTTGCCCCGCAGCACGTCGGCGATCTGCGTGGCGAGACGACCCAGCGTCTTGCCGTTGGCGTCCACGAGCAGCCAGTTGCGCTCGCGATCGGTGGGCTTGGCCACGTATGTCTTCATCGAGGTGCTCATCGCGTGAAAAAGGCCGCACGTCAGCGCGCGGCGCAGCGGAACATCATAGGCGACTTGCCCGCCCTTCGCGGTGCCAGCAGGTGCGGTGACCGGCGCCGACTGCGCTGTAGGAGAACCGGGCTATGGGTCACCCACCCATTCAACCCCCCTGCGGCATTACTCCCACTCGATTGTCCCCGGAGGCTTCGAGGTGATGTCCAGCACAACCCGGTTGACCTCGCGCAGCTCGTTGATCATGCGCGAGGCGATCGTCTCCAGCAGCTCGTATGGCAGTCGCGCCCAGTCGGCCGTCATCGCGTCGTCGCTCGTCACCGCCCGCACGACCACCACATATCCATACGTGCGCTCGTCTCCCTGCACGCCGACGGTCCTGACGTCCGGCAGCACGCAGAAGGACTGCCACAGCTCGCGATACAGCCCGGCGCCGCGGATCTCCTCCTGCAGGATGTGATCGGCCTCGCGCAGCACATCCAGTCGCTCCTTCGTCGCTTCGCCGCCGACGACCCTGATCGCCAGGCCCGGTCCTGGGAAGGGCTGACGCCACACCAGTCGCTCGGGCAGCCCCAGCTCGGCGCCCACGGCCCTGACCTCGTCCTTGAACAGCGCCCGCAGCGGCTCGACCAGCTCGAACTGCAGATCCTCGGGCAGACCGCCGACGTTGTGGTGGGACTTGATCGTCGCCGCGCCCGTGCCCCCGCCGGACTCGATCACGTCCGAGTAGAGCGTTCCCTGCACCAGATACTCGGGCGGGTCCTGCGCCGAGATCTTCGCGGCCTCCTCCTCGAACACCCTGATGAACTCCGCGCCGATCGCCTTGCGCTTGGCCTCCGGCTCGCTCACCCCGCGCAGCTTCCGAAGGAAGCGCTCCTCCGCGTCGACCGCGACAAGCGGCACCCTGAACGTGTCTCTGAACGCGCTCACGACCTGCTCGCCCTCGCCCTTGCGCATCAGCCCGTGATCGACGAACACACACGTCAGCCGATCCCCGACGGCGCGGTGCACGAGCAGCGCGGCCACTGAGGAGTCCACGCCTCCCGACAATCCGCAGATCACCCTGCCGTTTCCCACCTGCGCCCTGATCCGCTCGATCTGGTCCTCGACGATCGAGCGCGGCGACCAACTGCGCTCGCACCCGGCGATGTCGCCCAGAAAGCGCGTCAGGATCTCCTGCCCGTAGGGCGTGTGCACGACCTCGGGGTGGAACTGGATGCCGTATATCCCCCGCTCCGTGTCCTCCACGGCGACCACCGGCGAGGCGCTCGAGGACGCGAGCGCGGCAAACCCGGGCGGCGCCTCGAACACCGTGTCGCGGTGAGACATCCAGCACGTCTGCTCGCGCGGCATTCCCGCCAGCAGTCGCCCCGGCTCTGAGACCGTCAGGTCCGAGCGGCCGAACTCGCCCACCTCCGCCTGCTCGACCCGTCCGCCGAGCTCGTGCACCAGCAGTTGCATGCCGTAACAGATGCCCAGCACCGGCACCCCCAGCTCCAGCACTCCTCGCTGCAGCCGGGGAGCACCCGGCGCATACACCGACGCCGGCCCACCCGACAGCACGATTCCGCGGGGACTGCGAGCGGCGACCTCCTCCAGCGGAACGCTGTGCGGCAGCAGCTCGCTGAACACGCCGCAGTCGCGGATCCGCCGCGCGATCAGCTGGCTGTACTGGCCGCCGTAGTCGAGGACGACGATCTCTTCAGTTGCCGCGGGCGTGAGAACCCCCGGCTCGGCGAGGGGCGCTGGGGCCGTGGCAGCCCCGTCAGTCATGTACCAGTGCCGCGGCCTTCCCGTTGACCGCTCCCATGCCCACGGCCTGGTCGCGCTGCAGCGCCTTGCCCTCGGTCTGCAACGCCGGCGCGATCACGACCTCCGCGCGGTTGAACTCGGCGAGGTCCTTGTGCCCACACGTCGCCATCGACGTGCGCAGCCCGCCGAACAGGTTGAACGTGCCGTCGTTCTCGCGCGCCGGGCCGACGAGGATCTCCTCGAGCGTGCCGTTCTGCCTCGTCGCCACCCGCGCGCCGCGCGGCAGGGTCGGGTGGAACGTCGCCATGCCCCAGTGAAAGCCGCGGCCAGGCGCCTCGTAGGCGCGCGCGAGCGGCGAGCCGATCATCACCGCGTCGGCGCCCAGCGCGATCGCCTTCGAGACGTCACCGCCGTTGCGCATGCCGCCGTCGGCGATCACCTGACAGTACTCGCCCGTCTCCAGCATGTGCGTGGAGCGCGCATGCGCGACGTCGGCGATCGCCGTCGCCTGCGGCACGCCGATGCCGAGCACGCCCCTGGTCGTGCACGCCGCGCCCGGACCCACGCCCACGAGCACGCCCGCAGCGCCCGTGCGCATCAGGTGCAGACCCGTGTGGTAGGACGCGCAGCCGCCGACCACCACCGGGACGTCGAGGCTGGGAATGAACTCCTTCAGGTTCAGCGGCTCGGACACCGTCGAGACGTGTTCGCCGGAGACGACCGTCCCCTGGATCACGAGCACGTCCAGGCCGGCCTCCAGCGCGAGCTCGTAGTGGTCGCGCACGCGCTGCGGTGTCAGCGAGGCGGCGACGACGACTTTCCGCTCCTTGATCTCGCCGATCCGCTGAGCGATCAGCTCGGGCTTGACCGGCTCTGAGTAGATCTCCTGCATCTCCCGCGTGGCCGCCTCCTTGGGCAGCTCGGCGATTCGCTCCAACTGCTCGTCGGCGTCCTCGTAGCGGGTGAAAATGCCCTCGAGGTTGAGCACCGCCAGCCCGCCCAGCCTTCCGACTATCGCGGCGGTCTCGGGCGAGACGACGCCGTCCATCGCCGCCGCGAGCATCGGCAGCTCGAACTGGTAGGGACCCAGCTTCCAGCTGATGTCGATGTCGTCGGGGTCGCGCGTGCGGCGCGAGGGCACGATCGCGATGTCGTCGAACCCGTATGCCTGGCGGGCTTTCTTGCCGCGCCCGATCTCTATCTCCATCGCCGCATCCTCGCAGCTCGCGCGGACAATACCGGCGAGGATGCTGACGAGATGACCTCGCGCGCAAGGCGCCGCGCGAGGGCGGCAAAAAAGCGTCGTGAGAGCCCGTCGTTGTCGGTGAGCACGGCCAAGTGGCTCTGAGCATAGCAACGGTCACAAGCGGGCTTGGGCCCTCGGATATGCTCGTTTGACCATGAACAGCAGGGCGTTTCCCAGCTATGACCCGCACGCGATCGAGGCCCGTCGGCAGGCCGCCTGGCGGGAGCGCGAGGCGTTTGCCACGCCGTCCGTCGCGTCCGATCGCCCGCGCCGCTACATCAAGCCCTCAGCCCCGTTCACTTCCGGCAACATCCACATCGGCCACGTCCGCTCCTACTCGATCGGAGACGCCTACGCGCGCTTTCAGCGCGCGCGCGGCGAGGACGTGCTGTTCGCATTCGGGTTCGACGCCTTCGGCCTGCCCGCCGAGCTGGGGGCGATCGAGCGCGGCGAGTCCCCCGGCGACTGGGTCGCGCGCTGCGCCGAGCACATGACCGGTCAGCTGCAGCGCCTGGGCTTCTCCTTCGACTGGGGGCGCACGTTCATGAGCTCTGAGGCGATCATGTACCGCTGGTCGCAGTGGCTGTTCCTCACGCTGCTCGACGCCGGGCTGGTCTATCGCGGCACGGGCGCGGTCGACTGGTGTGACACCTGCCAGACGACGCTCGCCACAATTCAGGTCGAGGATGGTGAGTGCTGGCGCTGCCATAACCCCGTGCGCCTGATCGAGCGCCCGACGTGGTACCTGCGCATCAGCGCGTACGTGCCGGAGAACGACCGGCGGCTGGGAGAGCTGACACAGAGCGGGCGCTGGGACGAGGTCGCGCTCGCGAGCCAGCGCTTCGTGCTGGGCCGTGTCGATGGCGTCGAGGTCGACCTGACGGGGACCCACGGCGCTCGCCTGACAGTGTTCACGCCACACGCCGACGCGCTCGCGCAGGCGCGCTTCGTGCTGATCTCGCCAAAGCATCCGGACATCGACGTGTGGGCAAGCGATCCGCAGGTGCGCGAGCAGCTCGAGGAGCTGCGCTGCAACGGGCTGGAGCGCAGCTCGCGCGAGGCCGGCGCGATCGCGTTGATCGACACGGGGCGCACGCTGCCCGCTCCCACGAGAGACGGCTCGCTGCCGGTGCTGATCTCGCCGGGGGTCGACGGGCGTTTCGGCGCTACCGCCGTCTTTGGCGTTCCCGAGCGCGATCGCACCGACGAGGTAATCGCCGAGCGCCTGGCCGACCTGTTGGACGGCTCCTCGCGCGCCGGTGGCACAGAGCCCTCTTCGACGGGCGCCTCGACGGGCGAGGCGTACGCGCCGCGCGAGGCCGTGCGCTACAAGGCCGAGGACTTCTCGATCTCGCGCCAGCGCTCGTGGGGCACGCCGATCCCGATCGTCTATTGCGACGGCGACTGCGGGGTTGTGCCGATCCCGGTCGAGCAGCTGCCGGTCGTGTTGCCACTCGACCTGGTTCCCACCGGCGCCGGCAACCCGCTGGCCGAGCGCGAGGACTTCCTCCACACCACCTGCCCCTCCTGCGGCGGCTCGGCGCGGCGCGAGACGGACACGCTGGACTGCCACTTCGACGCGCTGTGGCTGTGGGTGCCGGTGTGCGTGCCCCCGGCCGAGCGCGAGCGTCCACTGGATGAGATCTTCGCCCTGGAGGATCTGCGCGCATGGCTGCCCTGCGAGCGCGTCGTGGCCGGCTCGGACAGCGGCAACTTCGTGTTCGACCAGCGGATCGTCACCAAGGCGCTGCGCGACATCGGACCGCTCGCCTTCCTCGCCGACGGCGAGCCGTTCGCGGGCTGCCTGTTTCACGAGATGGTAATAAGCGACGGGCGCAAGATGAGCAAGCATCTCGGGAATGTCGTCGACCCCGACGCGCTCGTCGAGCGCTACGGCGCGGACACGGTGAGGCTGGCCGTGCTCTACGCGGCGCGTCCGCAGAAGACGCTCAACTGGAGCGAGTCGGCGGTGTTGCGCGCGCATCGTTTTCTCACGCAGGTCTGGGAGTTTTCGCAGTCGCGGCTGGCCGCCTCAGAGCAGCTCGCGGTCGCCGACGGACATGCCCCCACGGCGCTTGCCGACGGGGAGCTCGCGCGCGAGCGGGACGCCGCTGGGCAGACCGTCAGAGACACGACCGAGCATCTGCGGCTGAAACTCGGCCAGTGGCGCGAGAAGGCGGCCGAGAAGATCACGCAGGACATGCAAGACCTGGAGATGCACAGCGCGGTGCGCAACGTCATGCGCCTGTTCGACCGCATCCGCGACTTCGAGAAGCGCGTGCTCGCGCGCGGCGACGAGCTGAGCGCGGCCGATCGCGACGCGCTGCTGGGTGCGCTGGCGATGCTCGCGCAGCTGCTCTCCCCGCTGGCGCCGCACATCGCCGAGGAGCTGTGGATCGCCCTCGGCCATGACGGTGACGCGCAAACGCCGTGGCCCGGCGTATCTTCTCAGGTACCGGCATGAGTCGCAGCACGCCCAGCACCTCATCCAGCAGCGGCCGCAGCTCGGGGTCCAGGCAGCAGACGCGCTCATGCGCCACGGGCCTCGTCTGCCACCGCTGCGACAACCGCTATCCGCTGACCGACCCCGTGTTCGCGTGCCCGGACTGCGGCAAGGGTCTGGACGTCTCCTACGACTACGAGCTGGCGGCCCGCCACTTCAAGGACGTTCCGAGCGCCGAGCGCCCTCAGAACATCTGGCACTTCGAGGAGCTGCTGCCGATCGTGGACGCCTCCGCGCAGGCGCGCGTCGGTCGTTACGCGGGCTACACCCCGCTGATCCACGCCGACCGCCTCGGCGCGGAGCTGGGCCTGAGCAATCTGTACCTGAAGGACGACTCCACCTCGCGACCCAGCCTCTCCTACAAGGACCGCGTCGTGGCGATGTCTCTCGCCCGCCTGCTCGAGCTCGGGCGTGAGGAGATCGGGTGCGTGTCCACCGGCAACGTCGGCACGGCCGTCGCCTCGCTGGCGGCCAAGGCCGGTGTGCAGGCGTACGTCTTCTATCCCAACCGCCTCGAGGACATGAAGGCGCGCGCCTGCCGCGCGCTCGGCGCCGAGGTCTGCCAGGTGGAGGGCAACTACGACGAAGTCAACCGCCGCTGCCGCGAAGTCGCCGCCGCGACCGGCCTCGAGTTCGCCAACATCACCCTGCGCCCGTTCTACGCCGAGGGCGCCAAGACGGAGGCGTTCGAGATCGTCGAGCAGCTCGGCTGGCGGGCGCCGGATCACATCGTCACCGCGGCCGCCGGCGGCACGCTGTCCTCGCGCATGCACAAGGGTCTGGTCGAGCTGCAGCTGCTGGGCCTCGCCGAGACCGACGCGACCCGCATTCACATCGCCCAGCCCAGCGGTTGCAACCCGATCGCCTCAGCGATCCTGGCCGAGGAGGCCGAGATCCACGCGGTCACGCCGGAGACCGCCGCGCACTCGCTGGCGATCGGCGCCCCCGGCGACGGCTATCTGGTGATCGACGCCGTGCGCTCGCGCGGGGGCACCGGCGGATTTGCCTCAGACCCGGAGATCTTCGCGGGCATCGACCTGCTGGCTTCCACCGAGGGGCTGCTGACCGAGCCCGCCGGCGGCACGACGGTCGCGGTGCTCGAGCAGCTCGCGCGCGCGGGGCGGTTCGCGCCTGAGGAGACGGTCGTCGCGATCATCACCGGCAACGGGTTGAAGACGCTCGACGAGCACCCGCAGAAGCCCTGGCCGGACAAGGTCGGCTGCGAGCTGGACGCGATGCTCGCGGCGCTCGAGGGACTCGGGCGCGAGCCCAGCCCGATCGCGGCGTAGCCTGCCGCCGCGCTCCTCTTGCGGCGCGCTTGGGAGAGCGCCCGGCACGGCATCCCAAGCAAGCCAAGCCTGCTCGTCCGGGAGGCGATCCCCACCACGCCCCCTCGGACGCCCTGCTCACGGCCGTCTCGCGGCCGCTGCAGGCCGGCTAGTTCTCGAGCGCCACCGGGCGGTACTCCCTCGTCGTCGGATCCTGCTCCATCAGCCCGATCGTCTTGAGCGTCTTGACGTAGCGGTGTGTCGTCGAGGGCGACATGCCGAGCTGGTTGGCGAGCTCGATGATCGGACGCCAGGGCCTGTCCGGGCCGTAGCACGCGAGCACCGACAGCCCGCGCAGCAGCGACTGCGAGAGCTGGGGATCGTCCATCGCCGCGGTCAGCGCTTCCTGGGAAGCGCGCTGCAGGTCATATGCCCTGCGGTGGCTGCCCGAGGGTGGATCGTGGGCGTTGTCCAGCGCCGCCAAAAGCAGATTCGACACGGTGCCGCTGGGGCTCTTGCTCGCCGCGCGCATGACCTGCTCGACCTGCACCGGCGACAGGGTGATCGAGACGTAGGCGTTATCGTTGTCGTGCTTGCTCATTTCTGATTTCTCTCCCCAGGGTGTGATTTGACTGGAGGACCACCGAACGAAGATGGACCGCTTTCACTAGTTCTTTTCGAATAGCACTCGTGTTCGGATCATCAGCTATCCCCAGATAGCGGAACTGTATTGGATTCGTCGGTCGCACCGCCGCGCGCGTCGAGTCGCCCACCGCTCTGATACACCCGAGCGATGGACGACCTCGAGCATCCGCGCGCGCGCCGGCGTTCGCGTGCCCGTCGCTCGATCCCCTCCACGACGACCGGTCGCGCGGGTCTTTTGACCGTCGCGCTCGTGCTCGCCGGGGTGGTCCTGTATGCCGCCTCGCGCCTGAATCTCGACAGGGTCGGGCATGCCCTGATCACCGCGACTCCCGGCTGGATCGTACTCGCCCTCGCGCTGATGGGGCTCTCGCTGCTGGCGCGCTCGGTCTCCTGGCGCGCGGCGCTGCGCGCCGCGCTGCCCGAAACCCCGATCGGCTGGCTCGGGGTCGCGCGCGCCACGATGATCGGGGTGATGGCCTCCGCGGTGTTCCCGGGGCGCATCGGCGAGCCCACGCGAATCGTGGTGCTCTCGCGCCGGCTGGAGGGAGCCCAGCGGCGGCTGCTGCCGATCGTGACGGGGACGGTGTTCTCGCAGACGCTGATCAACCTGCTCGCGCTCGCGATCCTCGCGTCGGTCACGTTCGGCAGCATTCCCGTCCATGGCCGGTTCGCGGCGATCCTCGCGGTCGCGGCCGTCCCGCTGGCGCTGTGCGCGCTGGTGCTGCTCGGCCCGGTCCTGCTGCGTCTCGGCCGCCGGTCGCGCTCGCTGCGGGTGCGCCTCGCCGCCGCGGCGATCGCGCGGCTGCTGGGGCTCGCCAGGCAGGGCCTGACCGTGTTCGTGACCCCGCGTCACGGGATCGGCGCCGTGGTCGCTCAGCTGCTGGCGTGGATGCTGCAGTGGCTCGCCTGTTATGCGGTCCTGCTCGCGCTGGGCCTGCCGGCCCACCCCACGCTGGCCGCCGCCGCCGCGGTGCTGCTCGCCGTCAACGTCAGCGCGATCCTGCCGGCGACGCCCTCGAACGTGGGCGTGTTCCAGGCCGCCTGCCTGGTCGTGCTCGCGGCCTATGGCGTCGGCGCCGGTCAGGCGATCGCGTATGGGATCGTGCTGCAGGCCGTCGAGGTAGTGACCGCGCTGGCTCTCGGCGTCCCCGCGCTACTCGGCGAGGGCCTTACCTGGCGGGATATCCGTTCCGCGAGCGCCGCGACAAGTGCAGATCACGAAACCAGCTAGCGGGTCGCTGGCCAAGCCAGGCCAGGACGCAGGGAGCGTGGCGTACTACGTACGCGAGCGACTGAGGACGCAGCCTGGCGCCGTGCCAGCGAGTCGCTAGCCGACGAGCGCCCGTAGGGACTGCCTGAGCGAGTGCGTCGTCTGCAGCACGGCGGTCGGCTCGTAGCCGCAGTGGGCCATGCAGTTTTCGCAGCGCGGGTCACGGCCGCGGCCGTAGGCGCTCCAGTCGGTGGTCTCCAGCAGCTCTTTGTAGGTGCGCGCGTAGCCGTCGGACATCAGGTAGCAGGGTCGCTGCCAGCCGAACAGCGAGTAGCTCGGGATCCCCCACGCGGTGCAGTCGAAGTCGGCCTTGCCCTCGAGAAAGTCCAGGAACAGCGGGCTGTGATTCAGGCGCCAGCGCTTGCGCCGCCCGTCCGCGAACGCCTGGCTGAACAGTCTGCGCGTCTGGGTCACGCCGAGGAAGTGCTCCTGGTCGGGCGCTTTCTCGTAGGCGTAGGCAGGCGAGATCATCATCTCGTCGACTTGCAGGTCGTCGTTGAGGAAGTCGAGCACCTCGCGCACGGTTTTGGGCGAGTCGTGCGTGAAGAACGTCGTATTCGTCGTCACGCGAAACCCGGCCGCCTTGGCGGCCCTGATCGCCGCGACGGCCTTCTCGAAGACGCCCGCGCGCTCGACCGATTCGTCGTGGCGCTCGCGCAGGCCGTCGATGTGGATCGCCCAGGCGAAGTACGGGCTGGGCGTGAAGTTGGCGAGCTTGCGCTCCAGCAGCAGGGCGTTGGTGCACAGGTACACGAACTTCCTGCGCTTGATCAGCTCCGCCGCGATCACGTGGATCTCAGGGTGGATCAGCGGCTCGCCGCCGGCGATCGAGACCATCGGCGTGCCGCTCTCCTCGATCGCGGCGATCGCCTGCTCGACGGGCATCCGCCGGCGCAGCTCGTGCTCGGGGTGCTGGATCTTGCCGCAGCCAGAGCAGGCGAGGTTGCACTGAAACAGCGGCTCCAGCTCGACGATCAGCGGGAACTTCTCCCGGCGCGCCAGCCGCTGGCGCAGCAGATACCAGCCCATGCGCGTGCTCTGCCTGATGCGAACCGCCATATCCGTACCTTAGCCCGCCGTGTCCCAATCTCGAAGCGCGACGGCTGAGGCGCGGCGCAACGCTTGCGCCGCCTGCAGCGCTCCGCGCACGGCCTGGATGCGAAAGAGCTCATGGCTGGGGCTGTCGAGCACGACGCGCACAACGGCGAATGGTCGCCCCGCGGCGCCGGCGGCGAGCCATGCCGACTCCATGTCGACGGCCAGCGCCCCCGCCGTCCGCAGCTGCTCGCGCCGCTCGCCGGTTGCGATCTTGCCGACGCCGACGATCGGGCCGGTGCGCACGTTCATCCCGGCGCCGCGCAGCGCGCCCGCGAGCTGCATGACCCCGTCACAGCTCGCGCGCACGGGATCGTGTCCCTCATCCGCCGTCGCGAGCACCTCCTCTGCGACGATCGCTTCGCCGGGGCGCGAGTGCGCGTCGAGGCCGCCGCAGAAGCCGAGCACGAGCAGCGCGTCGCCCGGCTCGCGCGCGAGGCGCTCGGCGGCGACGAGCGACCTGTCCGGGCCCATGCCCGTCTTGCGCACGTGCGCCCCGCGCGCACCGGAGCGGATCAACGCCTCCTCCAGCGCGAGCGGCGCGGCGACGAGGATCCGCTTCACGCCGCCCCCGCCTCGCGGACAGCCCCACCGACGACGAAGGGGGGCGCCGGCTCGAGCGCGGCGAGCGCCGCGCGGGCCGCGGCGTGTCCGCTCAGGACGGCGCTCTCGAGCGTCGCCGGCCAGCCCGTGTCGGTCCACGCGCCCGCCAGCGCGAGCCCCGGCACGTCGCTCCGCGCGCTCGCCCGCAGCGCCCCGACGCCGGGCGCGGCGCGAAACGTGGCGGCGTGCTCGCGCGTGACCAGGAAGCTCTCGACGTTGGCTTCGCGCGCACGCGGCAGCAGCTCTCCCAGCGCGGGCAGGTAGCGCTCGCGCAGGGCGTCTGCGCTCATCTGCATCTCGCGCTTCGCGGCGGACAGCGACACCGCGAGATACTGGCCGTCGGGTGGCGCTCCGCCCGCGGCCGTACGGTCGAACAGGTACTGCACCGGCGTGCGGACGCCGGCCGCGAACGGCTCCTCGCATACCCGCCGGTCATAGATCACGTGCAGGTTGACGATCGGCGAGCTGCCGAGCGCGTCGAGGTCGCGCGCGAGCGTCGGCAGCAGCGGCTGCAGCAGCGCGCCCGCGCGCTGGTGGGGCAGCGCCACGATCGCCGCCTCCGCGCTCAGGCCGTCGTCGCGGCCGTCGTGAACCTCAAATCCCGTCCCGGTCCGCTGCAGCCGCTGCGCGCGCCAGCCGAATCGGACCTCCACGCCGGCTGCGCTCAGCGCTCGCTCGGCGGGCTCGCCGATGGCCTCGCTCAGCGCGGCGCGGTGAAAGCCCATGTCGCCGGCGTCGGCGCGGTCGAGCAGCGCGTTGCGGAACACGAACGCGCCGAGCGCCAGCGATGCCTCGGCGGCGGGCAGGTTGAGGGTGGGCCGGACGATCACATCCCACAGCGCGTCCACCGTGTTCGGGTCCTGGCCGTGGCGGGCGAGCCACTCGCCGAACGTGACCCGGTCGAGCGCCTCGTCGCGGGGATCCAGGCGCGCGAGGCCGAGCGCCGCGCGCGCGACGCTCAGGCGCTGGGGAATCGTCAGACGCGGGTAGCGCGCGAGCGCGCCCGCCATGTGCAGCGGCGCGGGCAGGGCGCGCCGACGCAGCAATGCGGTGGGCGCGCCGGGGCTCAGCACGGGTACGCGCAGGCGCGGCTGGATCGAGACGGTGCGCTCGCTGCCGATGCGCGCCAGCAGCGCACGGTAGGCGACGCAGCAGCGCATGAATACGTGCTGCCCGTTGTCGATTCGCAGCCCGTCGCGCTCGAACGAGTAGATGGCGCCGCCGAGCCGGCGCCTGACCTCGAGCACCGTCACCTGCGCGCCGGCCTGCGCGCAGTCGAGCGCCGCCGCGATCCCCGCGAGCCCGCCGCCGATCACGACGACACGACGCCCGGGGGCGATCATCGGACTGCGCCCGCGGCGCCGGCGAGCATGCTGCGCGCGGCGACCCACGTCTTCTCGCGCATCGGCAGCGAGACCTGTTCGCGCAGCGCGCGCTCGGGGTCGGCCGCGATGCGGTTCAGCAGCCGGCTGTAGATGCCGGCCATCGCCAGCAGGCACGCGGCGCTGCGCCTGTCCAGCAGCGGCGCCAGGGCCATCCCGCGATCGAACCAGGCGCGCGCGCGATCGGCCTGGAAGCACACGAGCGCGTCGAGCCATCCCGCCTCGGCTCGCGCGCGATCGGCGAGCGGGCCGCCACCGTCGAATTGCGATCGCTCCGCCAGTTGCGCGATCGTGCCGGCGGCCGCGGACTCCTCGCCTGCAGCGATCAGTCCGAAGCGGCGCAGATCCTCGGCGGGCAGGTAGACGCGACCACGCTCGGCGTCCTCGCGCACGTCGCGCAGGATGTTCGTGAGCTGCAGCGCGACCCCGAGGTCGTCGGCGAGCCGCTGCGCCGCGGCGCGATCGGTCCTCGCGGGGTCGCGCAGCGCGAAGATCGCCAGACACGCCCGGCCGATCGCGCCGGCCACGCGCCGGCAGTAGAGGACGAGGTCGTCAAAGCTCTCATACGTCACGCCCTCGACGTCCATGCGCACCCCGGCGATCAGCGCCTGCAACGCGTCGGGGGGCACGTCGAAGCGCGCGTACGCGTCAGCGAGCGCGACCAGCACCGGATCGGTCCGCGCAGCGCCCGCCGGGCCGCCGGGTAACACGGCGAGCGCCCGAGTCTGGGCGTCGAGGCGGCGCAGCTTGTCCTCGCGCGCGAGCGAGCCGTCGCCGATGTCGTCGACGCGGCGCGCGAACGCGTACACCGCGCACATCGCCCTGCGCCGCTCCGGCGAGAGCAGGCGGATGCCGTAATAGAAGTTCGCGGCGACACGATGCGTGATCGCCTCGCACTCGCGGTATGCCTCCCCCACCCTCACCGGCTGCGCTCCACGAGCGTGCGGAGGAGCGTGAGCAGGCGCCGCGCGGCGCCGGCGCGGGGCGGGCCCGCGAGCACGTCGTACTCGGCGCGTTCGATCGCATCCAGCGCGGCGCCTCCCCCGGCCACGAACGCGGCGACGGCCAGCCGCTCACGGACGCCGTGCAGCTCGCGGATGAGGGGAGCGCCGCGCGCCAGCAGCTCGCGTGCACGCGAGCACTCGAACGCGAGCGTGTCGCGCAGCGGCCCGCCAGCATGGCGGCTCGACAGGTCGGCGATCGTGCAGCCGTAGCGGTCGAGATCCTCCGCCGGCAGATAGACGCGCCCGCGGGCCATGTCCTCGGCCACGTCCTGACAGTGCTCGGTGAGCTGCAGCGCGGTGCAGATCCGATCCGACAGCGCCACGCGCGCGGGCGAGGCCTGGCCGAACACGCCGAGCACGAGCTCGCCGACGGGGTTGGCGGACAGCTCGCAGTAGCCGCGCAGCTGCTCCCAGGTGTCGTAGCGACCGATGCGCTGATCGACGCGGTTGGCCTCGATCAGGCGCAGGAACGGCTCGCGCGGCAGGCCGCACTCGCGCAGCGTCGGCTGCAGGCACCTGAGCAGGGGATGCTCGGCTTCGCCGCGGTAGGCGCGGTCCAGGTCTCCTTCCAGCTGGTCCAGCGCGGCCGGGCGATCGCCGGCGAACGAGTCGCCGAGCTCGTCGACCAGGCGGGCGAAGCCGTAGAGCGCCAGCAGGTGTGCACGCAGGCGCCGCCCGAGCAGCCGGCCGGCGACCGGGAAGTTCTCGCCCTGCGCCCGCGCCATGACCGCCCGCGCGGTGGGGGCTTGGATCGGTGGCTCGGGCTCGTGCGCGTCCCGCCCCCCGGCGGGTGAGCCCGGCGGTGGTGAGGCCGCGATCATCGACCCATCATCGCCCTGCGGCGGCCGAGCGCAGGCAGCGGCCGAGGGCCGCGATCGGAAAGACGAGCCGGTACAGGTGATAGTTGATGTAGTAGTCCGACGGGAACCCCGTGCCGGTGTACTGCGGCTCATCCCAGGTTCCGTCCGCACGCTGGGTCGCGACCAGCCAGTCCACGCCGCGCTGCAGCGCCGGGGAGTCGCCCTCGTCATCGCCGCGCCCGGCGGCGTGCAGCGCGAGCAGCGCCCAGGCCGTCTGCGAGGCGGTGCTGGAGCCACGACCGATCCAGGCGGGATCGTCGTAGGAGCGGGGATCCTCGCCCCAGCCCCCATCCTCGTTCTGGTGGCGCTGAAGCCAGTCGACCGCGCGGCGGATGCACGTCTCGCCCGGCGCGACCCCAGCCGCGATCAACGCCGGAACGGCGGCGCCCGTCCCGTACACGTGGTTGACGCCCCAGCGCCCGAACCACGACCCGTCGGGCTCCTGCTCTGAGATCAGCCAGCGCACGCCGCGGCGGGCGGCGGGCGTGTCGAGCATGTCCAGCGCGGCGAGCATCTCGACGGCGTGGGCGGTCACGTCGGCGCTCGGCTCGTCGATCACCTCGCCGAAGTCCAGGAACGGCAGCTCGCGCACCAGCGCGCGGGTGTTGTCGGCGTCGAACGCGCCCCAGCCGCCGCCCGAGCTCTGCATGCCCTGCGCCCAGCGCACCGCCCGGCCGATCGCCGTGTCGATCCGCGAGCGGATCTGCGCCCCGGCGGCGGCGCCGTTGGGAGCGGCGCTCTGTGCGTCGGCCACACGGCGCAGCGCGAGCACGACCTCGGCCGTGTCGTCGACGTCGGGGTAGTTGACGTTGGCGAACTCGAACGCCCACCCGCCGGGCGCGAGCCCGCGCCGGGCGAGCGCCCAGTCGCCGGTCGCGGTTACCTCCTCGCCGAGCAGCCACTCGGCGGCGCGCATCAGCGCGGGGTCGTCCGCGGGAAGGCCGGCGTCGGCGAGCGCGATCATCGCCAGCGCCGTGTCCCACACCGGCGACTGGCAGGCTTCCAGGCGGCGGCTGCGGCCCGCCGGCGCCCCTACCGCGCGCGAGTCGTCCCGGTCCTCGACCATGAACCGGTCGAGTCCCTGAAGGCCGCGTCGCATCACCGGGTGCTCGAGCTGGTAGCCGCAGAGGTGCAGCGCCATCAGCGAGTACACCCACGGGGGCTGGATCCCGCCCCAGGAGCCGTCGGACTCCTGGCGGCGCACGATCCAGCGCTCCGCCCGGCCGAGCGCCAGGCGGTGCAGCGGTCCGATCGGCCGGCGCTCGTAGGCGCGCAGGACCCTGTCCAGACCCGCGAGCAGCCGGGCGTACCACGAGCTCGCCTCACGCGGTGCGGGCGACTCGTCGCCGATCGACGATCCGCGTGCTTGTCGATCGGGGACACCGCCGACCCAGCCCTCCGGGCTGTGTGCCCAGGCGGTGGTCAGCTCCGGCAGCCCGAAGCCGAGCGGGCGCACCGGCCGGTGGGCTTTGACGAGCGACAGCGCGACGATCGTCTGGCGCGCCCAGCACGCGAAGTCGTACACGTTCAGGGGAACCCAGGCGGGCAGCAGCACGATCTCGGGGGGCAGCGCGGGCACCCCCTCCCACGACCACAGCCCGAACAGCGCGAGCCATACGTGCGTGAACACCCGCGCGCGCTCGATCCCGCCCTGCGCGCGCACGAAGGCAGCGGCCCTGCGCATGTGCTCCTCCTCGGGGGCGTCCCCGGCGAGGCGCAGCGCCCAGTAGGCCTCGATCGTCGTGGACAGCTCGCCGGGACCGCCGTGGAAGTTCGCCCAGGTGCCATCCTCGCGCTGCTGGGAGCGGATCCACGCGGCCGAACGTTTGGTCTCATCGGAACGGCGCACGCCGAGGAACTCTCGCAGGAGCATGTCCTCGGCGTCCATCGTCACGTTGGTCTGCAGCTCTCCCTGCCACCAGCCTGCCTCGTGCTGAAGCGAGAGCAGGCGCTCACAGGCTCGCTGCAATGCGACGTGGGTGTCGCTGGGCGATGATGCCTCTACCGTCGAAGGGGAGGACATGCCGGAAAGCTAAATGGTTTTGCATGACGACGACGGCTGCGCACCATGCTATGACCCTCGGCGGCCATCGACGGCGACCAGCACCTCCGGATGCGCGCGCGTGATCACGTGCCGGCGCAGCGCCGCCTCGGAGACCGTGCGGGGCGTGGCGGAGTAGAAGCGATAGGCGATCAGCCCGTGGACGTCGCGGCGCGCGAGCAGGTGAAAGCCGGGCGCCGGAGGCGTGCCCGCGGAGGCTCGCAGCGGGGGGTAGCCGGTCTCGTCGATCTCGTTCACCGTCACCGACTCACCCGCAGGCAGGTTGCGCAATCCGGGGATGTAGTACTCGAGCGGCGCGGCGCCCAGCTCGACGGTCGTGATCGTGCGGCGAGCGGACGGCACGGCGGCGGCCGCGAGACCGCCGGCGCCAGTGCCGCGCAACACGCGGGCGAGGCCACGCCAGTCGCCGCGCTGCAGGCGCGGGCTGAACGCGACGTCGAGCGATATCGCCGCGAACGCCAGGGCGATCGTGACTGCGAGCGCGATGCCCGCGCGTCCCGCCCGCTGGGAGGGCACGATCACGGCGATCAGAGCGCTGACGGGGATCATCGCGGCAAGCAGGTTGCGCGGCGCGAGATAGTCGGCGCCGAACGCGACCAGCGCGATCGGGATCAGGATCCCGCCGGCGGCGATCGCCGATGCGATCAGCGCGCCGCGCTCCTCGGGCGGGGTGAGGGCGCGCCACAGGCCGAGCGCGAGCCCGGCGAGGATCGGCAGCGCGACGAGCAGCTCGAGCCCGTGCCCGAGCGCGGCGCCGTAGTAGTCGGTGAGGTAGTACTGGGGAATCGCCTGCAGGCGGCTGGACAGCGCCCATTGGCCGATCCACTGGGTGCCGTGGCCGCCCTGCGCGGAGATCAGCGGTGTCAGCGCCAACCCGACGAGCACGAGCGCACCGATCGCGGGCGCTGGGGCGCGCAGACGATCCGCGTGCGCCCACAACAGCCACAGAACCATCGGGATCAGCAGGAACACCGCGAAGTAGTGACTCAGCAGCGCGAGCGATCCGCTGAGCGCGAACGCCGCCATCCGTCCCGGGGAGGGCTCGTGCAGGGCGCGCAGGAAGCACAGCATCGCAAGGGCCGCCAGCGCGACGAACAGCCCGTACGCGCGCGCCTCCTGGGAGTACCACACCAGCAGCGGGTTGACCGCGACGAACGCGGCCATGGCGAGCGCGGTGGCGCGGCGGGCGGTCAGCTCGCGCCCGATCGCCCAGGCGAGCGGCACGGTGGCGATACCCGCGAGCGCGGAGGGCAGGCGCAGCGCGTACTCGCCGGTCCCCAATAGGCGCGAGTCGGCCCACGCGATCAGGTACCAGAGCGGGGGCGTGTTCTCGGTGTGCACGACCGAGCGCAGCGTCGCCGTGAGGCTCGGGTGCAGGACGTGGACGGGCGTGAACGCCTCGTCGTACCAGAAGCTCTGCGCACCGAGCGTGCTCAGGCGCAGGACGGCCGCGAGGATCGTCAGCGCCGCCAGCGGCCACCATGCGGGCAGAGACGAGGAGCTCTCCTGGGCATGTTCGCTCGGGGTCTCGTGCCGGGCGAGCTCGGACATGCTCGTTGTGCTCACGTGCCGGCGCCCGAGCGCGCGTGCCGGTGTTCCGCACGCGCTTCGGCCGCGGTCGGACAGATGCCTGCGGAAACCTGTCCAAAGCAGCCATAGCGGTAGCGGCGCAGGTCTTCTTCGGTGCGGGCCGGCAGATACCAGCCGCCGTGCACGGTGCGCCGCCCAGCGACGACTGGTCCCCAGATCGCCAGGCACAGCTGAATGCGCGCGCGGGGCGCTCCGGGAACGGTGTTGCCACAGACGACCTCGCGCTGGGAGCGTTCTCCGCGTTCTCCGTATAGCGTCTGCTCGATCGAGAGGTTGTGGTAGCCGTGACCGGTGTAGGCGCGCCAGGTGCGCAGGTCGGCGATCAGGCGCTGGTTGACGTGGGTCTGGCGGGCGACGTCGTTGACCGTCGCGCCCACCAGCAGCAGGCCGAGGAGGATCAGAACGGTCGTCTCGATCAGACGCACACGGCTCATTTCAATTTGCTCCTTTACACCGATCGCGCCATGGATCAGGACACTGGAGCGAATAGGGGCGACGTCTGGTGGGCGATGAACAGCGCCTGCACGAACAGCGTCGCGACGAGCAGGCGGCGGTCGCGCGTGACGACGGCCAGCGGCAGCGGCCAGAGGATGTACCAGGCGAGCAGCCAGGTGCTGGTGACGGAGATCGCCAAGAGCGCCCAGCCGGAGGCGGCGACCCAGTCATAGCCGCGGTAGGTGCGATACAGCAGGTGCAGGACGATCAGCACGAGCGCGGCCTTGAGCAGGTCGTGGTCGACGGGAAACACGCCGGGCTTGCCGAACAGGTGGGCGAGCTCGTTGGGGAAGCTGTCGGTCGAGACGAACGCCGAGTCGCGGCCCAGCGCGGAGACGACGTCGATGCCGTGGACGCCGAACGCGAGGTAGCCGGCGAGCGCGCACAGCACCAGCGCGGCGAGCGCGCCGTGGACCGTCGAAGCTCGTCGCCGGGCGAGGATCATGAACGGCAGCAGCACCGCGACGGTCGCCTTGACGAGCGCGCCCGCGACGACGGTGGCGCCCGCGGCGGCGTCGCGGTCGGACAGCGTGAATGCGACGGCGCCCATCATCAGCGCGAGCATGATCAGGTCGTTGTGGGCGCCGCCGAGGCCGTAGATCACGTACAGCGGGTTGGCGCCGACGGCGAGCAGCGCGAAGATCCGATCGTGGCCGCGACGGCGTGCCACGTGCCAGGTGAGCGCGAGCGTGGCGGCGGAGGCGAGCAGCGCGTAGAGCTTCATCCCCCACAGCCCGCCGACCACGCCGAGCAGCCCCAGTGGATAGGAGAGCAACGTGTAGATCGGACCGTAGGCGGTGGCGACGCGCAGCCAGTTGTGCCCGACGTAGCGGAACACGGCGTCGTGGCCGGCGATCGCGACGGGGCCGTGCGTGTAGGGGTCGATGCCGTGGACGACGCCCATGCGGGCGTAGGCCAGGTAGCTGAATACGTCGGTCGAGATCAGGATCGGACCGGCGAACACGATCAGGTTCAGCAGCGCGACGAGACCGATCGACGCCCTTCTCACCGTCGTACGGTCGCCGACGTCCTGAGCGCGCGTGCGCACGAGCGCCAGCAGCAGGCCGTAGGCGACGGCGGCGGCGATGAGCGCGATCAGGAAGACGCGATAGCCGAGCCGCTCGCCGCCGAGCGATCCCAGCCAGCCGGCGATGTGCGGCGTGCGGGGAACCAGCGGCGAGTGTTCGCGGGCGGCGTCGAGCACGATCTCGACGGTCGCCGCGAGGAGCACCAGAGCACAGGCGATGGCCAATGGCGCCCTCCAGCGCACGATTCGCGCGGGCGCCTCGGCGGCAGGTGTGGACTGCGCGGGGGCGCCCGCGGCGAGGGCTGGGGTCACGGCAGCGGGACCACGGCAGACGTGCGGACCTCGACCACCGTACCGCCTATTTCAAAGCACGTTCTTACAGCGCGATCCAAACCGTCTTGCTCTCCAGGTAGGCGTCGAGGCCGTCGTGGCCGTGCTCGCGGCCGACGCCCGAGGACTTCAAGCCGCCGAACGGAGCCGACGGGTCGACGGCGCCCCAGCTGTTGACGTAGACCATGCCGGCGCGCAGCAGCGCCGCGAGCCGGTGCGCGCTGCCGACGTCGCGCGTCCAGACGCCCGCGGCGAGGCCGTACTCGCCGGCGTTGGCGCGCGCGGCGACCTCCTCCAGGGTGTCGTAGGGGGAGGCGACGAGGACGGGTCCGAAGATCTCCTCGCGGGCGATGTCCAGGTCGTCGGATGTGGTGGTGAAGAGGGTCGGCTCGACGTAGTAGCCCCCGCTGTCGCTCAGCGCGGCCGATCCGCCGGTGATGAGCTCCGCGCCGGCGGCGCGGCCGGAGTCGATGTAGCCGAGAACGCGCGAGCGCTGCTCGGCGGAGATCAGCGGCCCGAGCTGCGTGGCGGGATCGAGGCCGGGGCCGAGCGGCGTGGTGGCGGCGCGTGTGGCGAGCGCGGAGACGATCTCGTCGAAGCGCTCGGCGGGGGCGAACAGGCGCGAGCCGGCGTTGCAGGCCTGGCCGGAGTTGAAGTAGATCGCCTGGTAGGCGCCGGCGACGGCCGCGTCGAGGTCGGCGTCGGGGAGGATGATGTTGGGCGACTTGCCGCCGAGCTCGAGCGTGACCCGCTTGAGACCCCGTCCGGCGACGGCGCCGATCTCCCGGCCGACGGCGGTGGAGCCGGTGAAGGCGATCTTGTCGATGTCGGGATGGGCGACGAGCGCGGCGCCGGTGGAGCCGTCGCCGGTGAGGACGTTGATGACGCCCGGCGGGAAGCCGACCTGCAGCGCGAGCTCGCCGAGGCGCAGCGCGGACAGCGGGGTCTGCTCGGCGGGCTTGAGCACGACGGTGCAGCCGGCGGCGAGCGCGGGGGCGAGCTTCCAGGAGGCCATCAGCAGGGGGAAGTTCCAGGGGATGATCTGTGCGCACACGCCGACGGGCTCGCGGCGGGTGTAGCAGTGCATGCCCGCGCCGGCGGCGACGGGCAGGACGGCGCCCTCGATCTTGGTGGGCCAGCCGGCGAAGTAGCGCAGGTGCGCGGCGGCGCCGCGCACGTCGACGTGCTGGGCGAGCCCGACGGGCTTGCCGTTGTCCAAGGACTCGATCTGGGCGAGCTCCTGCGCGTGGGATTCGACGGCGCGGGCCAGCTCATGCAGCAGACGCTCGCGTCCGGCGGCGGGCAGCGCCGACCATGGGCCCTCGAAGGCGGCACGCGCGGCGGCGACCGCACGGGCGGCGTCCTCGGGGCCGGCGAAGGCGACGTGGGCGATCTCCTGGCCGGTGGAGGGGTCGAGCGTGGCGAACGTGCGCCCGTCGGCGGCGTCGGGGCGCTCGTCGCCGATCAGCAGGGAGTGGGGTCCTGAGACGAACTCGCGCGCGGCGTCGCCGAGCGCGTCGGGAAGAGTGACGGAGGCTGTGGTCATGACTGGAGCCTACCTGTCGCGGGAGCGGGTGGGTATGGGCGGGAAACCCATAGCCCCGTGTCTTCGTAGAGACGCTGCCGACGCCGGTTACCGCAGCAGCCGGCACAACGGCAGGCAGGCGGGGCGGCGAGATGAAGCACGCAGACGAATGAGAGCTCGCGGTGAAACACGTGCGGCGAAACAGCACCAGCCGCGCGAGCGGGCTACGGCGTGAGGACGATCTTCAGGGCCTCGCGCCGGTCATACATGGCATACGCGGCGGGCGCCTCGTCGAGGGACATGTGGTGGGTGACGAGCGGCGCGGGGTCGAGCAGGCCGGCGCAGACCATCGCGAGCACGCGGTCGACGTGCGCGATCACGTTCGCGAGGCCGAGCCTGAGCGTCACTCCCTTCAGCCAGGCGAGCCCGAGCGGGACCTCGCCACGGCCGGCGTATGCGCCGATGCCGGAGACGGCGCCGGCGTCGCGCGCGAGGCTGATGGCGAGCGCCAGCGGGGCGGGGTCGCCGACGGCGTCGACGACCACGTCGACGCCGATGCCCTCCGTGGCGGCGCGGATCGCGCGCTTGGGATCCTCGTCGGTCAAATGGATCGGCGTGGCGCCGAAGCGGCGGGCCATGTCGAGGCGATCGGAGACGGTGTCGATCGCGAACACCTGCGTGGCGCCGGCGGCGCGGGCGGCCTGGATCGCGCACAGCCCGACGGGCCCGAGACCGAGCACGGCGGCGGTGTCGCCGGAGCGCAGGCCGGCGTGGGCGATGGCGTGATAGCCGGTGCCGAGCACGTCGCCGGCGAACAGCGCGACGTCGTCGGACATGCCCTCGGGGACGCGGCGCAGGGTGAGGTTGGCGCGGGGCACGAGCAGACGCTCGGCCTGGGCGCCCTGGAGGTCGCCGAGATGGGAGCCGTGCCCGAACGTGCGGCCGTGGGCGCAGCGGTGGTAATCGCCGCGGATGCACGGCGCGCAGGTTGCGCAGGCGGTGTGAAAGCAGCCGAGCACGCGCTCACCGACGGCGGCGCGCTCGAACTCGGGTCCGGCGACGAGGACGGTGCCGACGAACTCGTGGCCGATCGTGAAGCCGGGCTCGACGGGTACGCGGCCGTGGTATATGTGCAGATCGGAGCCGCAGATGCCGCTCGCGTCGATTCCGACGATCGCGTCGTCGGGACGAGCGAGCTCGGGCTCGGGCACCTCCTGCACGGCGACCTCGCCGGGGGCCTGGAAGGTGACGGCGCGCATGGTCGCTCACCCTAGATGAGTCAGGGCCCGTATGCTCCGAGCCGTATGGCGAATCAGTCCAAGGCAGTGTTGATCACCGGCTGCTCGTCGGGCATCGGCCGTGCGAGCGCGGTGCGGCTGGCGCAGAAGGGCTGGACGGTGTACGCGAGCGCACGCCGTCCCGAGTCGATCGCCGAGTTGCGCGAGGCGGGCTGCAGGACGCTGACGCTGGACGTGACCGACGAGGAGTCGATGCGCGCGGCGGTGGCGGAGGTCGAGCGCGAGCAGGGCGCGGTGGGGGTGCTGATCAACAATGCCGGCTACAGCCAGAGCGGGCCGATCGAGCAGGTGGGGCTGGAGGCGGTGCGCAGGCAGTTCGAGACGAACGTGTTCGGCGCCGTCGCGCTGATCCAGCTGGTGCTGGGAAAGATGCGCGAGCAGCGGTGGGGGAAGATCGTGAATGTCGGCTCGATGGGCGGGCGGCTGACGTTTCCGGGGGGCGGGTACTATCACGCGACCAAGCACGCGCTGGAGGCGATCAGCGATGCGCTGCGGTTCGAGGTGCGGGGGTTCGGGATCGACACGATCCTGATCGAGCCGGGGCTGATCGTGACCGAGTTCGGAAACGCGGCCGTGGCGAGCATGGACGGCGTGTCCGGCGACGGCGCCTACGCCGAGTTCAACGCCAAGCTCGCCGCGCTGACGAAGGACGCCTATGAGGGCCCGATGCGCCATCTCGGCGGGGGTCCCGACACGGTCGCGAAGGCGATCGAGAAGGCAATCTCGCGCAGGCGCCCGCCGGCGCGCGTGCGCGTGACGCCCTCGGCGCGGCTGGCGATCGCCCAGCGCCGGATCACGCCCGACCGCGTGTGGGACGCGGCGATGCGCACGCAGTTTCCGCAGCCGCGTTGATTAGCCGTAAGCGATCTCTGACGGTTGGATCGTCGTCACCGGCACGACGCAGTGAGCAAAATGCGCCGGCCGATCGGAGATCCCGTCGATCTCCGATCGGCAAGGACACGGCCAGGGACGACGAGGCGCCGTCAGAGCGGGAACCTGGGGTGCGGGCGACCCAGCTCATACCCCTGGGCGTAGTCCACGCCGTAGCGGCGCAGCAGCGTGAGGGTGGGACGGTCGGTGACGTACTCCGCGATCGTGCGCACGCCCAAGCCCCGTGCGAGACTCACGAACGCCTGCACCACGAGCTGATCCTTGCGCGAGGCGGTGAGCGCGCGCACAAACGAGCCGTCGATCTTGAGGTAGTCGAAGGGGAGCTGGGTGAGGTAGTGGAACGAGCCGTACCCCGCGCCGAAGTCATCCAGCGCGACGGCGCAGCCGAGTGCGGCGACGCCCTGACAGAAGGAGCGCGCGCCCTCCATGTCGGAGATGGCGGCCGTCTCGGTGATCTCGATCACGAGCCGAGCGGGATCGGCGCCCGAGTCGCGCAGGCAGCGCTCGACGTGGGCGAGCATCGCGGGGTCGGTGACCGAGAGCGCGGACAGGTTGATCGCCACGCGCGGCCCTTCCGCACACGAGCCGAGCAGCGCCGCGACGCGGGCGAGCACGAGGCGGTCGATGTCGCGCACGAGACCGTAGCGCTCGGCCGCCGGCAGGAACCGTCCAGGCGCGACGAGCCGGCCGGCCGGCTCGTCGGCGAGGCGCACGAGCGCCTCGTAGTGGGCGGGGCATCCGTCGGCGAGCGAGACGATCGGCTGGTAGTGCACGGCGAACAGCTCCTCTGCCAGCGCGCGGCGCAGGCGCGCGAGCCACGGACGCCTGTGCAGGCCCGCGGGCGAGGAGAATCCCTGGGCGAGGCCGCCGCCGTAACGGCGCGCGGCTCGATCGGGCGCGGGCGTACGCAGGATCAGGCGCGCGGCGGGTTCGCGGGCGGGCGTCGAGGGGCGCATGGGCTGAGGATTCGACGCGTAGGGCCCGGCGCCTTGCGCGATGCGCGGATATGGAGGTTCGAGCGCAAAGGCAGCAGCAAACCTGCACAAACCTGCGCATTCCCGCTCACCGGCGCGCGTACGACCGCCGCGCGCGGTCGGAGATGACGAGCAGTAGCGCGAGCAGCACGAAGTTCATGATCACCGACGAGCCGCCGTAGGCGACGAGCGGGAGCGTGACGCCGGTGAGCGGGATCACGCGGGTGACGCCGCCGACGATCACGAACACCTGCATCGCCACGATGAACGACAGGCCGGTGGCGAGCAGCTTGGAGAAGGAGTCCTTGGCGAGCATCGCCGTCTTCAGGCCGCGGGCGACGAACAGCAGGTAGACGAGCAGCAGGCCGGCGGCGCCGACGAGGCCGAGCTCGTCGGTGATGACCGCGTAGATCAGGTCCGATTCGGGAACGGGCAGGATCGAGCGGCGGACGGTCTGGTGGTTGGCGAGTTCGACCGGGTACTGCAGCAGCGACTGGTCGAACCCGGTCCCGAGCAGCCCGCCGTCGGCCTGCGCGAACAGGGACTGGGCGAGCTGGTAGCTGCCTCCTGGCCGGTTGTACAGCGCCGGGTCGAGCGGGTGTTCCCAGTCGAGGAAGCGGGCGTGCACGTGCGCGACGTGCCCGGCGACGAACCACGCGCCGAGGGCGAATAGGACGAGGCCGATCAGCGGGAACGACAGTCGCCCGGTGGCGACGTACAGCAGCGCGAGGAATGCGCCGTAGAACATCAGCGAGGTGCCGAGCTCGCGCGTGAGCAGCAGCGTGCCCATCGCCGCGCCCCACACGACGAGCATCGGGCCGAACTGCTTCATCGGCGGGATCGTCAAGCCGAGCACGCGCCGCCCGGCGGTGACGAGCACCTGGCGGTTGTCGTGCAGGTAGCTCGAGAGGAAGATCACGATCGCGACCTTGCCGAGCTCGGCGGGCTGGAAGGAGACGCTGCCGAGGCGGATGTCGAGGTAGGCGCCGTTGACCTGCTCGCCGATGACGGGCAGGCGTGGCATGATCGTCATGCCGATGCCGACCGCGGCGATCGTGTAGCGGTAGCGCTCGAGCACCCCCACCCCCTGGCGGCGCAGGGCGAGGATCGTGGCGGCGAACAGCAAAAGGCCGAGCACCATCCACTGCGCCTGCTGGCGCGCCAGCAGCGGGTCGATGCGATACACCATCACGATGCCCACGCTCGCGAGCACCGCGCCGAGCGGGAACAGGTAAGGGTCGGCGTTGGGCAGGCTGAAGCGGATCACCAGGTGGGCGGCGATGCACAGCGCGAGGAACAGCGCGCCGTAGGTCAGCGACACGCTGGAGGCGTGGTTGAGCGTGAGGCTGGTGGCGGACGTGCGCGAGGTGTCCTGCTGCTGGATGAAGATCGCGGTGAACCCCGCCGTTACGAGCAGCGCGGCGGGGATCAGCCCGAGAAGCTCGCGGTTGCGGGGGCTCAGCACGCTGCGAGCGTACCTCCTGATTCGGCGCGCACACGCCGGGTCGACCGCTACCATCGGCGGACGCGCCGGCCGATCGAGATCCCGTCGATCGCCGATTGGTGGGGGAGCGGCGCCTGCTCGCGTATGAACCTGCCTATGAGCGGCTATCCGGTGACATCCCAGGACGACGATCGCCCGCCCTCGCCAGGGTGGAGCATGGCCAAGCGGTTCGCGATCGCCGCCGTGGCGATCGTGGCGCTCAGCGCCGGGGCGACCGCGACCGTGGCGCTGAACAAGATCACCAGCATCGCCGAAGAGGTCTTTCCCAAGCTGAATGAGATCAACGCGCCCAAGGGGGTCGTCACCGCCGAATACAGCGGGGGTCCGCAGACGTTCCTGATCCTCGGCACGGACCGGCGGGTGGGCGCGAAGGACTCATACGACCGTGAAAACCCGCCGCACTCGGACACGATCCTGCTCGTGCGGTTCGATCCCAGCCAGGGCCAGACCTCGGTGATGTCGATCCCGCGCGACCTGATGGTCGACATCACGACCAAGAACGGGGGGATCTACGCCAAAGAAAAGATCAACGCGGCGTACACGATCGGCAACAAGCTGGGCGCTACGCGGGGCGGGATGGTGCTCGCGGCGGAAACGATCGAGCACGAAGTGTTCCCGGGCCTGAAGATCAACGGCATCGTCGATGTCAGCTTCCAGGGGTTCATCAAAGTCGTCGACACGCTCGGCTGCGCGTACGTGAACGTCGATCGCCACTACTACAACCAGAACGTCGGGTCCACGGAAACGAACTACTCGTCGATCGACCTGCAGCCCGGATATCAGAAGCTGTGCTACGAAAACGCGCTCGACTACGTGCGCTACCGGCACACCGACTCGGACTTCGTGCGTGTCGCCCGCCAGCAGGACTTCCTGCGCGCCCTGCGCGAGCAGATCTCCCCGAGCAACGAGCTCGGCCAGATCGACACGGTCGCCAAGGCCGTCGGGCATGCGATCAGCTCGACGTTCCACGCCTCCGCGAGCGAGCTGATCGAACTGGCCAAGCTGATCGCGTTTTCGCAGGCCAAGCCGCTGCGCCAGGTCAAGTTCCGGACGTCGAACGTCAACTTTCAGGGCGCGAACGGCGGCTCGTACGTGACCTCGAGCGCCGAACTCGAGCAGGCGACGCTGGCGGAATTCCTGCACGGCCACGAGCGGGCCAACGCTCCGACTCCGGCGCCCAAGCCGCCCACGCATACCCGACACGCGCACAGTTCGCACGGAGGCGGCACGGGATTCTCGACGCGCGCGCTGGGCCTGTTCCCGACTTCCTCGGCGGGCAACGGCGAAGCGATCAAGGCGGCCGTCGAAGTTCCGTTTCCCGTCCTGTATCCGACGCTGCAGACCGGTCAGGCCGAACAGCAGCAGGTGCGCGCGTACACGCTGCAGGACCCGCAGGGTCACACCCATCGCGCCTACGTGGTCGTGTGGCAGCAGAATACGATCGGCGGCTACTACGACTTCGAGGGCTCGGATTGGCTGAACCCGCCGCTGTTCGCCCACGCTCGCGTGCAGAGCATCGACGGCCACGCCTATCGGATGGTGGACGACGGCGCGCACATCCACGTCATTGGCTGGCGTTCAGGGCGGGTGTTGTACTGGCTGACGAACACGCTGCTGGAGGAACTGTCCAACCCGCAGATGATTCAGCTTGCCAAATCCGCCCAGCCGCTGCACTGAGCGGACCGACAGGCGGCGCTGGACGATCGACGAGAGCATCTGCTCGTCGATCGGTCTGCGTCCTCCGTCGCTCGTGTGCTGGCCGATCGTTGATCGCATCTGATCGACGATCGGTACACCACGCTCCCTGCGTCCTTACCGATTGGAGATCCACGGGATCTCCAATCGGCCAGCATGCCTCTCGGCCCGCTCAGGGGCGTTGTGACATCACCTCGGTCGAGCGACGCGGGGCGGTCAGAGAGTCCCAGCATCCCGCGCTTGATCCAGCGCAGCGTTCACGAGCGCATCGGCCTGCGCGTTCTGCGCGCGCGGCACCGTGCGCACACTCCAGCGCTCGAACTCGCGCAGCGCCGCGAGCGCGTCTAGATACAGGGGCCGCATCGAGGCGTGCTTGACCTTGTACTGGCCGTTGATCTGCTTGGCGATCAGCTCGGAATCGTTGACGACCTCCACTTCGCTGACCCCCAGCTCACGGGCCTGCCGCAGACCGAGCAGCAGCGCGCGGTACTCGGCGACGTTGTTCGTGACCTCGCCGAGCAGTTCGGCGTGCTCACCGAGGATCTCGCCGTCGGGCGTGGAGATCACACACGCGGCGGCCGCCGGGCCGGGGTTGCCGCGCGCGCCGCCGTCGACATGGACGATCGCTCTCACGCCGCGGGATTATGCAGATAGCGAGGGACGGTACGGGCGGGTGGATATGGTCGAGACCGCGCGAGCGACGAGTCGGTCGGCGTGTGTCCGCGGTCGATCGCGTGCGCGGAATGAGAGCGTTCGCAAAAGCGGGCGCATCCCCGCTGACTGGCGTCGTGTCCGAGCTCTGACTACAGGGCGCGCGCGAGCGGAGGCAACTCACCCGGCATCCGCGCGCGGCGACGGTTGCGTACGACGCGCTGCTGCTTGACGGCGTCCGTCGGACGAGCACCCCGAGCGCGGCGGTCGGACTGGCGGCGATCGAGGATCACGGTGACGTTGTCCTCGTGCGCGTAGTGCTCGGTGAGCTTCGGATACAGCTCCTCGGACAGCTCGCGGGGCACGACGCAGTAGATCATCGTGCCACCAATCCTACCAGCGACAGGGATCCGTCGGCCGCCGCCACGCCGTTGGCGAGCCGATCCTCGGCGGCGAGCTCGCTCAGCTCGGTCCCCTGCGCCGTCACGCTCGCGCCGGCCGCCTCGTCGGCGAGGTCGACCTCGTAGCGGTACCAGGATAGCTCCCAGGCGACCACGATCGCCACGACCGTGCTCTCGGTCTCGGCCAGCGGTCGGACGCTCACGCTCGGCGCTCCCAGCGAACGGGCGACGCTCGCCACACGGCGGGGGTGCTCGCCGGCGTTGAACGCCTCCAGCGCGCGCAACCCCTTCGCGTCGCCGCTCGTCGATGCCTCCTCGACCTGTGTCGAGGACGCGTCGGTGAACGGGATCGCCGGGATGGGTCGTGCGCTCCGTCCGTGAGCGGGCGCCTGCGAGGAGGCGAGCTCTCCTATCGGCGACTCGCCCGCCGTCGCACTGCCGTCGAAGAAGTCATACCCCGCCGCGCCCGGATCGGCCGGCCGCGGCGGGAGCTCGCCCTGTGCGCCCGCATCGACACGCTCGCGCTGCTGGCGCAACCGCTCGAGCAGGTTACGTCCTCGCCGCGGCCGGGCCGGCGGCAGGCTCACCGAATCGTGGTCGGTCTCCCGCAGCCACCCCTCGGCGCTGGCGCGCGGAGCGCACAGTTCGCACACGGTCCGGCGACGGCCGCCCGCCAGAAACACGTCGGGCTGCTCGCCCCGCAGCAGCCTGCGTCCGCACACGTCGCAGGCGACATCTGGCTGGGAGGTGACGATCATACGGGTGGCCATCGAGGCAAAAGCCTATCCGACGTGGCGCTTGGGGAGTCCAGCTACGCCGCTGACGCGTGTGGGAATACACGGTCTGTGGGCTTGCCGGAGATCGGCGAGCGCTGGATCGAGCTACGTTGTGCGTGGCCGGCCTGCAGCCGGCTAGGCATGTAAGCGGCGATTGGACGAAGATCACCGGGCGTCCGCTCCGTACGCTCAGATCGGGATCGCGGGCGCCCGCCTGGGGCAGCGGTCGCGACCGTTCAGGCGTGCGTCGGCGCGTGCTCTGATGCGGCGCCCTGGACGACCTTCTGCGCGAGCTGTGCGGGCACCTCCTCGTAGCGCAGGAACTCGAGCGTATAGTCGCCCTGACCGCCCGTGATCGAACGCAGATCCGGGGCGTAGCTGAGCATCTCGGCCATCGGCGCCTCGGCCTTGATCTCGGTCATCCCGCCGGCCGGCTCCATCCCCTGGGGCCGTCCCCGGCGGCTGTTGAGATCGCCGATCACTTCCCCCACGCACTCCTCCGGGACCGACAGCGTGACGAGCATGATCGGCTCCAGCAGCACCGGGTCGGCCGCGCGCAACGCCTCGCGCATCGCCTGGGCGCCGGCGAGCTTGAACGCGATCTCCGAGGAGTCGACGCTGTGATAGGAGCCGTCATACAGCCGCACGCGCACGTCCTTGACCGGATACCCCGCGAGCACGCCCGTGCTCATCGCCTCGCGCACGCCCTTCTCGACGGCCGGGATGAACGAGCTGGGGATCACCCCGCCCTTGATCTGATCGACGAACTCGAACCCCATGCCCGCCCGCAGCGGCTCGATCTCGATCTGGCAGTCCCCGAACTGCCCGCGCCCGCCCGACTGCTTCTTGTGACGCCCGTGCGCCTTGGCGGTGGCGCGTATCGTCTCCTGGTAGGGCACCCGCGGCGGCTTCAGCGCGACCTCGACGCCGAACCGGTCACGCAGGCGATCGACGATCACCTCGACGTGCACCTGCGACAGCCCGGCGACGATCTGCTCGCCGGTCTGCGGATCGCGGTGCAGGTCGATCGTCGGGTCCTCCTCCTGCAGCCTGCGCAGCGCGACGAACACCTTCTCCTCGTCGCCACGGCTGGCCGGCTCCACCGCGAACGCCATTACGGGCGCGGGCAGCTTCAGCGCGGGCATCTCGATCGTATGATGGGTCTCCCGTTCGGTGAGCCAATCCCCGGCGCGGGTTTCCTTGAGCTTGGCGACCGCGCCGATGTCACCCGGTCCCAGCTCATCCAGATTGCCCGTCTCACCCCCGGCGGACACGATCAGCTGCCCGATCCGCTCCTTGGCGTGCGCGCGCGCGTTCAGCACGTGGCTGTCGGCGCTGAGCGTGCCCTGATACACGCGCAGCAGGTTGATCCGTCCCGCGAACGGGTCCGCGCGCGTCTTGAATACGTACGCGTACAGCTCCGCGTCCGGATCCGCCAGCAGCTCGACCTCGCCGATCCTGAGCCCGCCGTGCTTGACGGGCGATGGCAGGTCCTCGACGATCGCGTCCAGCAGCCGCGTGGTGCCGAGGTTGCGCGTGGCGACGCCGCACACGACCGGGAATATCTTGCCGTGGTTGGTGCCCTCCTTGAGCGCATCCACGATCTCTGCGTGCGCGATCTCCTCGCCCTCCAGGTAGCGCTCCATCAAGGCATCTGAAACCTCGCTGACCTCGTCCATCAGCTTCTCGCGGTACTCGTTCGCACGCTCCTCGTACTCTTCGGGTATCGCAATCTCGCTCCACCCGCCTCGCTGGCCGATCGGGGATCCCTCCGATCCACGATCGGTCGAGTCCTGCCTGAAGGCGGTCATGTCGACGAGGTCGATCACCCCCTCCAGCTCGTGCTCGGAGCCGATCGGGATCTCGGTCGCTACGACGTGGGGCCCGAACGCCTGCTTGAGCTGCTCCAGCGTGCGGTAGAAGTCCGCGCGCTCGCGATCGAGCATGTTCACGAACAGCATCCGCGCGATGTCAAGCTCCGCCGCGCGCTGCCACAGGCGCGCCGTGGCGACCTCCACGCCCATCACGGCATTGACGACGAACACCGCCGCCTCGCACACGCGCAGCGCGCCCAGGGCGTCCGCGACGAAGCTCGGCTCGCCGGGAGTGTCGAGCAGGTTCACCTTGCGCTCCTGCCAGTGCAGCGAGCTGAGCGTCGTCGAGATCGACATCTGCCGCGCCTGCTCGTCCGCGCCGGAGTCCGACACGGTGCTCCCGTCCGGCACCGATCCGAGCCGTTTGACGACGCCCGCCTCGAACAGCAGCGCCTCGTGCAGCGACGTCTTCCCGGTCCCGCGATGACCGACGAGGGCGACGTTGCGAATACGATCCGCTGGCTGGCGCATGCGTTCCTCCTATGACCGGGTGCCCGCACGATACCGCGTGACGGCGGCGAGGTGAGACGAGCGTCGCCTGTAGGGCGCTCGCCGTGTGATCTTGCGTTCAATCGCCGCTTACATGCATAGCCGGCCGCAGGCCGGCCGCCGACATCGTAAAGATCGATTCCGCAACTGGCTCATCTCCGGCAAGCCCACCAACCGCGTGCTACCGCCCGAGACAGCGGCGTAGCTCTATCGCAACAACCGCTGGCACCCAGCCACGCCGCGACACCCCGTAAAAGATCGAATCCCGCAACCAACCCATCTCCAACAAACCCACCAACCACACGCCACCGCCCCAGACAACAGCAAAGCTCTATCACAACAACCGCAGGCACCCAGCCACGCCGCGACACCCCGTAAAAGATCGAATCCCGCAACCAACCCATCTCCAACAAACCCACCAACCACACGCCACCGCCCCAGACAACAGCAAAGCTCTATCACAACAACCGCTGGCACCCAGCCACGCCGCGACACCCGTAAAAGATCGAATCCCGCAACCAACCCATCTCCGGCAAACCCACCAACCACACGCCACCGCCCCAGACAACAGCAAAGCACCAACAACACCAACCACCCACGCCCCAACCCCCACCTGACCCAGCAACCCCACAACGATCGATACCACAACCCCAACCCCATCTCCAACAAACCCACCAACCGCACGCCACCGGACAACAGCAAAGCTCTGTTGCAACGGCTACTGGCGCCAAACCACCGCCGTCTCACCGCTCGCGCCGGCCGCCGACTGCTACCGATACGTAGCCGGAACGGAAATCGGCGCCGGCGGAACGCTCGCGCTCTGGGTTGGAGTCAAGCTACGCCGCCGTCTCGCATTGCGACACACGCGTTGTGGGCTTGCCGGAGATAAGCCGTGTCGGATTTAGCTTTAAGGAGTCGCTGGCCGGTCTTGCGACCGGCTATACATGTAAGCGGCGAGATGGGGTAGCGCTGCGAATGCCGCCGGCCCGTCATTCTCATACGACTCCCGGTCTACTCCGCGAAAGACTCCTCCTGCATGCGTGAACGCAGCCGCAGGACCGCCTTCGTATGCAGTTGACTGACGCGTGACTCGGTCACGCCGAGGACCTCGCCGATCTCGCGCAGCGTCAGGTTCTCGTAGTAGTACAGGGCGATCACGAGCTTCTCGCGCTCGGGCAGCAGCGCGATCGACTCGGCGATGCGGTCCTTCAGGTCGCCCACGTCGAGCGACCGGGCGGGATCGGGGGCGGTCAGATCCTCGATCGTGTCCATCAGCGAGACCTGATCGCCGCTGGAGTCCGAGGTGCTCCACAGCTCGTCGAGCGCGACCATCGAGGAGTTCGATATCGCCAGCAGCGACTCGTTCAGCTCCTCCACCGTGATCCTCAGCTCGGCCGCCATCTCCCTGTCGGTCGGCGCCCGGTGCAGCGCGTTCTCGAGCTTCACGTTCGCGCGCTCGACTTCGCGGGCGCGCGAGCGCACGCTGCGCGGCACCCAGTCCAGCGAGCGCAGCTCGTCGATGATCGCGCCCTTGATGCGCATGATCGCGTACGTCTCGAACTTGATCTCGCGGGCCAGGTCGAACCGCTCGATCGCCGAGATCAGCCCGACGAGACCGTAGGAGATCAGGTCCGCCTCCTCGACGTGCGGCGGCAGTCCCGCGGCGGTGCGCCCGGCGACGTACTTGACCAGCGGCGAGTACGCGACGACGAGCCGCTCGCGGGCGCGCTGGTCCTCCTCAGCCTTGTATCGCCGCCACAGTTCGCGCAGCTCGATCGCTTTGACGTTCGTCTCCATCCGGGATCCTCGTCCTAGATCCTGTCTCCCTTTTGCTTTAGGCCCGGGGGTGGCTGCGAGCATAGGCGCTTTTCAGCTTGGCCGACTCCACGCGGGTGTATATCTGGGTGCTCGACATGCTGGCGTGGCCCAACAGCTCCTGGATCGAGCGCAGGTCCGCGCCGCCGTCCAGCAGGTGCGTCGCGTAGCTGTGACGCAGCGCGTGCGGGCTGATCGCCCCCGCGGTTGACTCCACGCCGCTGTGGCGCGCCCACCCGCGCAGCCGCCGGCGCACGTCGCTCGTGCCCAGCCGCCTGCCGGTCTTCGACACGAACAGCGCCCGCTCCTCGCTCGCGGGCTCGGCCAGCTGGGGACGGCCGCGTTGCACGTACTCCCCGAGCGCCTTCAGCGCCGGCTCGCCGGCGGGGACGAACCGCGTCTTGCGGCCCTTGCCCTCGACGCGCACCTGCTCGGCGTCGTGATCGACGTCCCCGAGCCCCAGCGACACGAGCTCCTGCGCGCGCAGCCCGCACGCGTACGCCAGCTCGAACATCGCCCGGTCGCGCAACTGCAGCGGCTCCCGCGCGGGGATCGCATCCAGCAGCGCCGCTGCCTCGCGTGCTTTCAGCACGCGAGGCAGGTTGCGCGCGCGCTTGGGCGCGGACACCAGCTCGGCCGGATTCTGCGCCACCAGGCCGTGCTCGCGCTGGCTGTTGAACAGCGCCCTGAGCGCCGCCAGCTTGCGCGCGCTCGTGCTGGGCGCCAGCTCGCGCTCTGACAGCGCCGCCACGTAGGCGCGCACGTCCTTGGGAGCGACGTCCGCGGGACGCAGCCCGCGCGCATCGGCCCAGGCGGCGAACTGGTCGAGATCGGTGCGGTAGGCGCGCACGGTGCGCGGCGCCATGTCGCGGCGGGTCTGATCGTCGCGCAGGAGCTCGATCGCTTCGCGCCAGGTCCGTGCGATCGCCTCGTCGCATCGTTCTTTGTAGCCGCCGGCGCGCGTACGCGTGCCGGCGCGTGCGGGCGCTTGCGTCTTCGCGCGCGCGGGCTCGGCCCCCGCAACGGTGGTCATGACGGCCTATTTCGCCGTCGCGACCCCCATGCCCTGCCCGGCGCCCACTGCTACGGCTGCGCTCTCGTGGGATCTCAACAGCGGTTCGAGCGCGCATGCCAGCCCCGGCCAGTCCGCGGCGACGAGCACGTCCTCTTCTTCGCACACGTCCCGGTTCCAAGGGTGCGCGAGCGTGGCGGCGGCGATTCCGCGCTCGAGCGCGGCTGTGAGGTTGAGCGGGCTGTCGTCGATCAGCACGTCGATCTGCAGCTCCTCGCAGCGCGAGACCTTGTCCCACGAGCAGCACACGTCGTCGAACGGCACGCCGATCTCGCGCAGCCAGCGGATGGTCGCGGGGGCGCAGCGCGGGTCGCGATGGCTGGTCACGTGGATGTAATGGCCGTCCGCACCGTGCCAGCGGCGCACCGTCTCGACCGCGCCCGGATAGGGGACGCCGGCGAGGATGCGCTCGTCGCCGTGGCTCTCCTCGATGCAGATCTCAAGCTGCTCGGGCCTCAGCCGGGTGATGCCCCACGTGAGCTGCTCCTCGTACGGCAGCTCGATCCCGAACCGGCGCACGGCGATCTCCGAGAGCGTGTCCCAGTAGTGGTGCAGCGTGCTGTCGATGTCGATCGCGATTCTCATCGGTGTCGGTGGCGGCACATCGGTTTCATTTGTGGATCGCCGCCGGCCGGCGCGACGGCGACAGCCGACAGCCGGATTGCGGGCCCCCCGCGACGAGGCGATAGATTATGCAGATGACGCCACCCACCGTGCCCCTGCCCGGCGGCGATGCCCTCGAAACCGCGTCCCGCAACGGCCATCACAGCCTCAATGCTTACGGCCCGTCCGGACGCTCTCCGTGGCTCGACGTGAACTGGCGCGAGCACCAGCGCTGGGTGAGCGTCGCGGGGCAGCCCGTCAACACGATCGACCTCGGCGACGGGCCGCCGCTCGTGTTCGTCCACGGCCTGTCGGGCTCGTGGCCGAACTGGCTGGAGCAGCTGCCCGTGTTCGCCGACGCCCATCGCGTGATCGCGATGGACCTGCCGGGCTTCGGCCACTCGCCGATGCCGCCCGAGCGCATCACGATCTCCGGCTACGCGCGCCTCCTGGACGGCCTGCTCCACGAGCTCGGCATCGACACCGCGGCGGTCGTCGGCAACTCGATGGGCGGCTTCGTCTCCGCCGAGCTCGCGATCGCGTTCCCTGAGCGCGTCGAGCGCCTCGTGCTCGTCTCCCCCGCCGGCCTCTCCACGTATCGTCACCCGCGCGGCACGCGCGCCCTGCCGGCGCTGCAGCGCGGCGAGCGGATCGTCGCGGCCTACACGGCCTGGCTCGCCTCGAAGTCCGACACGGTGACCAAGCGCCGGTTCCTGCGCAACGCGACGCTCGGCCTCGTGACGGCGCACCCCGGCCGCCTCCCCGCCGCTTTGGCTGCCGAGCAGCTGCGCGGCGCGGGCAAGCCCGGGTTCATCCAGGCGCTGGAAGCCAACCTCGACTACGACTTCCGCGACCGCCTCCCCGAGATCGCCTGCCCCACCCTCATCGTCTGGGGCGACGAGGACCGCGTGATCACCGTGCGCGACGCCGCCGTCTACGCCGAGCTGATACCCGACTCGCGCAAGGTCGTCTACGAGGACACGGGCCACATGGCGCAGATCGAGCGCCCAGACGCGTTCAACGCGCTGCTGCGGGATTTCCTGTCTGAGTAGCCCCCGCCTACCTCTTCTTTCCCTTCTTCTTGGCGGGTCGCGCCTTGGGGCAGCCGGTGACGCCGACGGGGGTGTTCTGGTGGAGGGTCATGCCGTTCTGGGCGACGAATTCGGTGGGCATCGACAGCGACGCCGGGAGGGTCTGCTTGACCCTGCGAATGACGGTGCGCTTGTGGCCCCTGGTCCTGACCTTGACCTTCTTCCTGACCAGTACAGTGCGGGTGAGCGCGCATAGGTCCCCGTTCGCCGTCAGCGCCGAGAACGGGCCCTGGGGCAGCGTCAATTCGAAGCTCGTAACGGGCTGATCGGGAACGGTCTTGAACGTACTCGAGGTGATTCCCGCTTTGCTGATAAACGTATCCCCCACGAGGTCGATCGTGACGCCATACCCCTGCAGCACGATGATCAGGTTCGGGAACGCTTCGCCGCCGTTTGAGACGAAGTACGCGGGTCCTTCGAGGGGGACGGGCAGGATCGGTGTGATCGCCCTGGCATGACCCACTACCGATGCCGCTGGGCACCCCGCCGGGTTGGTGTGGAACTGGGCGGCGGTGCACGCCTTCTGCAGCGTCGTCAAACGCGACGGCAGCTGTACGGGGAGTTCGACTTTGACCTGGTGGATGTTTGCCTGGGTGCCCTGGGGTGCGTTGGGGTAGGTGAGCTTGACGTTGAGACTCTCGCCGTTTGCTTTCGAGGTCTGGCCGGAGGTGGAGACCTGGAAGATGGGTTTGAACGCGAGCGCCTGACAGTCGGCGGCCTGGAAGGGGCTCGTGACGTTCATAGGGATCTGGTCGGCGGGGTTGGCGGGGTCCGCGCCGGCGCCCGTGATCGTGTTGGCGATCGTCATGTGTTCGCAGCTGGTCGGGTTTTTGATGAACCCCGGACGGTCGACGTAGGCGCGGATGTCGCGGACGTGCACGACGATCCCCTTGATAATGTGTGGGATCGGGTCTGAGCCTGTCGCGTCGACTTCGACCTGGGCGGTCAGGGGGTTAATGCGAAGCGCGAAGCGGATCACGACGGTGCCGAGGTCGAACGGGCCGACCTTCGCGCTTGTGATCGAGACGAGTGAGAACGGGGCGCCGTGGTAGGGGCCCGCCAAATAGAGTCGGCCCGGGGTCTGTGCCAGCACCGTGCCGACCCCTGCGCCGACCATTGTATGTCCGATCTGGCTCGCCGCGGGACACGACTGTTCCGTTTCCTCCTGGCCGCCCGTGCGCGCCTTCGCGGCTTCGATGCTCGCGTCGGGGCAGAACGGGATGCCCGTGAGGTTCCCGGTCAACCCGGGGGGCATGATCGTGGAGAAGCGCGTGAGCTCCTGTTCGCCGTCTTCACGGACCAGGCGCAGGTAGAACGGGCTGTAGGACCCCGCCGTGCCGTGTTCGGTGCCCGCGATCACCCGGGGGTGAAACGGCGGCACACCACCCGACGGACACGCGCCGCCGTCGAACGCGCTCGAGATCGGGAACGGCGGGATCGCGGGCGAGAGCAGCTGCGACGGCTGCGACCACGGCGACAACCCCGCCTGCACGAGATAGCGCCCGCACGTGGGTGGCGTCACCAAGGGCGCCGTCGCACCCGAATGAAATTTGAACGTGAAGAGGCTGAACGGCAGCGGCGGCAGATTGTCGAACGTCGTCACCAGCCGGCCGGCGGTTTCATCGGCGTGCACTTCGCCGGCGGACTTGACGATGATGCCTCGGTCCGGGAGCCGCGCGACGATATACAACGCCAACAGCGACCCGAACGGGTTGCTGTAGGGCTGCGCGAGGAACACCGACCCATTGATCTGTTCCTTGATCGCCGGGGTAACGATACTGACCTCCCCCAGCTTCGATTCGTTCGGGCAACCGACACCAGCGACGTACTGCGCGGCTTCCTGCGCGAGCTGCGCTTCGCTGCACGCCCCCAGGCCAGCGCCAGCGGACGGGTTGACCGTCATCCCTTCCGGCAGCGTCACCACCGCCCGCTTCAACGTCGAAGTCGCCAGGCCAAGCGCGTTTTCATATGTCTGCGGGATCCGCATCCGCAAGTCAAGCCCCGTCGCCGAAGACGCGCTGCTCGTCGTCGCTTCCACCGTCAACGACGGTTCCATCCCCACCCGGTCACAACCCACGATCGGCCCGAACGGCATTCCCGCACTCACACCCCGTTCGGGTTCCTCCCACGACGTCACCGTGAAGGCAGCATTGAAAGCTTCGGCACCACACGCGGTCGGATTGGTGAAAAACGGGACACGCGGCGCATCAGACGGAAAACCAAAATGGTGTTCTTCCGTGCTTTTGTCGCCGCCGCTCCAGCGCAGCGGATCATGGACGGGGTCCGCCGGTACGCCCCAGACCGTGAGCGAGACATTATCAACCTGGGTGAGAACCTCGTTGATGTCATGGAACGTCGCGCGCAGACCATAGTCCCCGGGGCGTACCGAGATGCCACCCTGGATCGCGAAGTTGCCGGCGATGTCGAACCCGAGCTTGGCGACTTCCCCCAGGTTGGCAGCAAGATTGTAGACAGGGGCGAGGAACGGCCCGTTGAGACCCCCCGTCAAGGTGATCGTCGTCACCCCGATCTGTGTCGGGACCGGGCAATTTTCCAGGGCGAAAAGAACCGCTGAGCAGGTCGGAGTATCGACCAGGTCACCGGCGAAACCCGGCGGCAGATCATCCGTAGTGTCCTTCGGGTCGCCGGCCAACGCGCCCTTCGCGTCCAGCGTGTTGAACCCGACCGAGGTCGTGATGTCGGGGTGGGCGCCCGCCTGGGTGCTCGACAGCGCACTGCTCGCGCCGCCCGGGGAGATGCCAAAGCCGGCCGGCGCTTCAGAGATCACCGTCGGCGTCGACATCGACGCGACAGGAGCACCACCACCCGACACCCGGACAACATTGATGACAGACGACGGAGCGCTCGGCGACACATCGACCGGGAACGTGACGTCCAGCGTCTGGCCGGGCACAACCGCGTCCGAGTAGGTGCAAGCACGCAGAACGCAGGTGAACTTGGCGGTCGCGGGAAGCCCATGTTCGTGGGCTAGTGGGTCTTCGCCGGAGGCGCCGGCGGGGTCCAGCGAGAGCCCGGCGGGCAGTTCGTCGGTGATCGTGACCGGCGAGCCGTCGCTCGACGCGCCGCCAGTGTCCGTGACCGTGACCCTGTAGGAGTCCTTGCCCGTTTCATCACCAGGCTTGAAATTCGTAGGCCTAGACACGGAGGTGACCGTCCACTGCGGCGCCTGCGTCACCGCAACCGCCGGAGCGGCCGCCAACAGGAGACCCAGGCTCCCAGACATGAGCGCAGCCGCCGCGACGACACCACGGGCCGCCGACATCCACGATGGTCCTGTCCGGTCTCGTCGTGAGTGCCTCGCCGATCGGAGCAGGGTGCTCATCTGCCCCTCCCTGCGTTCCTGTTACGGGCCCGAACGGCCTTGCCGTAGCGCCGGTGCGCCTGGGATTCACACCGCTTGCGTTGACCCCTGGGCTTCCTGCGGCACGCCTTCAGGGCGGCGGCGAGCTTCTGCACGTTCGTGAGCGGTTTGCCTTTCGCAGGCGGCGTGACCGGGGCGCCCAGGACGTTGCCCGCGCCCGAGAAGGTGAGCGATCCGGGGGTCGGGTCGATCAGCGCGACGGGCGGATTCGTGCACGCGTCGCCTTCGCACAGCGCCGTTTCCCCAGCCGGCGGTTTGATACAAGGATCGGCTTCGGTGCAGATGCGGGCGTCATAGACGTCACCCGCGCTGTCGGTATCGGCGGGGACGAGGCGCGCGTGGGAACCGAAGAACACGTTCGAGCCATCGGGGCTCGCACCCAGGAAGAACGAGGGTTGGTTGTCCTGACCGGAGCTGATGAGCGAAACCCTGCCTTCATGCCACTCGTACACGTCGAGCGTGCCGTTGCCGTCCTGCGGAACCAGCGGATCGGCGGTGTCGAAGAAGACATAGGAGCCGTCATTCGACATGGCACGTACAGGACCCGCGATGGGCACCTTGTAACCCGCAGGGTGCCCGAAGAGCGCGTTGGACGTGGGCGGGGCGCCGCTCGGGTTACACGAGACACAGACGATGCCCAAGCCCGATTCCGGTTCGTAATGGTAGCGGTAGAGCACCCGGCAATGCCCAGTGAATTCTTCAGATCTATCCATGCCGAAAAGCGGACAACGCGGGTGGCGTTCGTGGGCTGAGTGATCAACAGTAGAGTAGCCTGTGAGTTCGCTTTCGCTGGCGAACAGCAAGTAACGCCCGTCGGGAGTGGTGTACCAGCTCGCTTCGGGAACGAGCGCGACTGCGGTCGGAAGGGCAGGAGCGCGTGACCACCATGAGTCGTTCCCCTGGGGATAGTCGCGCTTGCTGATCGTGGCGACGTAGACCGTGCTGTTTTTGGCGGTGTCGTAGCGGTAAAGGTTGATCTGCTGGCCGCTGGTTGCAGGGGCGCCGGCGGTGAGCTGTCCGCTGGCGGTGAAGTAGACGGCAGATCCGTCCGCGGAGACCGCGGGGACCGTGTAGACGCCGGCCGTGGCATTGCCGGCTTCGCCTGCGGAGATGCGGGTGAGCTTGCCTTGTTCCGTGTTGTATTCGTAGAGCTCGGGGTCGTGGATCCCTTCAGCGTTTTTGGTCAGCTCGCCTTCACTGATGAAGAAGACCCGGGTCCCGTCTTCGGAGGCACCAACGTACATCGCGAAATGCTGGCCGCTGGGGTCGACGACCCCCGCTTCGGGTTTGGAGACCTCGACCGTCGAACCGCCGGCACGGGTGTACAGCTGGGGCGTGTTGAGCGCTTTACCGTCCCAGCAGCCCGCGCCCTTGTTGGCCGCGTACGGGTCCGGCGAGGTGAAGAAGGCCCGCGAGCCGTCGGCGGAGAGAGCGTTGTGGGTGCCGCCTTGGATGGCGTGTCCGGAGCCGCCCAGGCCGAGCTGGGCCCCGCACAGGCTGAGCAGCTTCCCTTCGCTGTCGACGTTGAGAAGCGTGCAGCTGGAGGATTCGAGCGTGCATTCGCCGGCGCCCGCCGACTCGTAGAGGGCCTGTGTGCCTTCATCCTGGGCTTCGGCGCCGGGAGCGAGCGTGTGGCTGGTGCTTTCGAGCACGACGTGGCTGAGGTCGCGCGAGGAGCCGACGATCGTGGTTAGTTCGCCCGGTTTGTCGATGTGCGCTCCGGCATCGGCGTGGAGCGTCGTGTACGGTCCACCGGTCGGCCCGAGCAGGGTGACACGCTGCTGGCCGGCTTCAGAGGCGTTGGATCCCACGCCGTCGCTGAAGGCAACGCGGGAGAGGTCGAACGGGTCGACCGCGGCGACATCGAGGCTCTGAACGCCGAACGATGGCGAGGCGAGCGACGTCGTCCTCCAGCCGCCGGTGCCTCGCGTGAAGACGTAGGCATTGATCAGCGACGCGGGAGCCGAACCGAACGCGGCATGGGTTTCGAGCAGCGCGAAACCGTTACCCGATTCGGCGGCCTGGCCGACGTCACGGTTCTCCCAAATGTAAGCCTCTATTTCTTTTGCACCAAACATGTCTTCGGCGCTGCCCTTGTTCGGCGGGGTCACGAGCTCGTACGCGCGGTTGTCTGGCAAGCCGGGAGAGGCCAGGCCAAGCGTCGTGAACGTGATGTCCGGGCCCGGCGTGGTGCCCTGTTCGTTGGACGCCACGACACGGAAGTGGTACGTGGTGGCCGGCGAGAGCCCACCGATGTGCTGAACAACGCTTTCGGGGGCGTTACCGGTCGCGCCGCCGGAGCCGATGTCGGCCGCGGGGACGGGGACACTGGTAGGGGTGTCGGGTCCCGCGTAGGATTCGCCGTTGGCGGCGTATTCGGCGGCGGTGAGATACTGGAACTGGTAGGTGGTGTCCGAGCCCAGAGGATTGATCACAGCGCCCAGGTCGGCGAACGCCGAGGACAGATTACCCGCGCCAGTGGAGACGACCACGGGAGCGTGCGAAGCGGTGAACGCCACCACGCCGCCGGCCGCCGAGCCGCCGAGCACGCCGGCGATAGTGGCGCGCAGACGGTAGCGGTAGGTCGTTCCGGAGAGGAGGCCTTTGACTTCGGCGTGCACCGGGTGGAAGACCGAGTCATGAGGGATCGCGGCGGCCGCCGGCGAGCACGGAGCTTCCCCACCGGAGCTCAGGTCAGAGAAGCCGGTGGCGTTGAACGCCGCTTCTGTCACGTACTCGAAATGGCAGTCGCTGAGCCCGGAGGCTTCGGGGTTGATCAGCGCTTCGGGGTTGACTGAGCCGTTCAGGACCGCGCTCGCTGGGGTGCGTTCGCTCGCTTCCGCGAGCCGGAAGCTCGGGACGAAGCGACCCGGGCCATACGCAAACACGTCACCGCTCCCTCTGTCGACGACATAGAGGTCGCCTTTGGAGTCAAACGTCATCTCCAAGACGTGCTGGAGAGAATGACCCGCCGCGGCTTCGGTGAGCTGACCAAGGAAACGACCGGAGGAGTCAAACTCGTCAACCGCACCCTGGCCGGCGTGGGAGACGAGGGAGACCGCCAGCGCGCCGCTGGCCGGGTCGACGGCGAGCCGCTGGAGTCTTCCGCCCCAACCGCCATCTTCGCGGTTGCCCCGCAGCCCCGGGGTGCCTTCGCTGGAGATCCCCCGCACGAATTCCCCGCAAGCCGTGAACTCGTCAACGGCCTGCGTACCGTGCTCCTCGTCAGTTGTGTATATGTTCCCTTTCAGGTCGACGGCGATTCCTGTGGGCGATTCCACTTCCGAAAAGTGGCCGCCAGGGGTACCGACGATCTTGTTGGCTTCGATGTAGTCGGCCGAGCATTTGAAACTCGCCGGTTCGCCTTTGCCGTTGAACTTGCTGATCGTGCCTCCCTGGGTCCCTGCGGTGACGTAGACAACGCCAGCCGTCGGTTCGGCCGAGTTGTCGACGGCGATGCTGGCGTCAAAGCCGACGCCCCAGCGGGTGCCGGCAAACGCCCCCGCCTTGTCGAACACTTCCACAGACGGAGAGTTGGCCCCGCCCTTGTTGTGGCTGGATGTGAAGTAGAAATAGTGGCCGGCCAGGCGTTCGGCGCGTTCGATCGCCAAGCTCGCCGGAGCGGTCGGGAATGGTTCGGGCTGAAGCAGCGGGCCCAACGTCGTGACGAAGCTGCCGGAGGGCGCAAACTCGCTGAGGGATTCAGGGCCGTTCCCGACCCACAGGTTGTCCGCCGAGTCGACCGCGACACCACCCGGTTGCAACGGGGTGCCCGGCGTCGTTTCCGTGAGCTGACGCACGAAGGGCTGGGAGAACGCGGCGAACACGGACGACGGCACGGCGAGGCCCAAGAGAAGGTAGGCCAGGCAGACGCAGGCGACTACGGCATGCCGTCCCGCGACCAGCCGCTTGTTTCGGCTTTGGGGCAGCCATCTGGTTGCTCGGGGATCGTCAGTGCGAGGGTTCATGTGTGTGTGGGTGTTTGCCGTGGCGTCGTCGTGGTCAGAGAGAGTCCCTGGGCGGCGGGGCCGCCGCCCAGGGACTACCGTCAGTCGTGGCTAGTTTGCGTCATGCCTTTTTGCGTGACTATTTTTCGGTGACCGCCCAAGTCCCATATCCGAGGGGTTCTTCCGTTCCTTTTTTTTCGAAGAGCATCACGGACCCGGTTGTCGCGGCGCCCGGTTTGGGGCCAGAGGTGATGGGTGCCGAGGCGTCCTGGATCACGAGCGGTTCACCGTTTTCGACGCCGCTGGCCAACGTCTGGTACACACAGAGGTTCCCCGGGAGGGCTTCGGGTTTGGCGCTCGTGCCCGGGCATTCCGTGGTTTTCCCCCCCAGCACAGTTATGAAATGCACTTCGGTGGCGCCCAGCGCTTTCTGCAACGGGAGCGCGAAGCTGACCGCCGCGAGGACCGGGCCTTCTTTGCCAACCGCGAAACTCCACGTACCGGTCTCCGTCTTTTTCGACGGCAGCGTGCCACCCAATGTCCACGGCGAGCCTTCCGCACCGGGTGCACCCGGTGCGCCGTTTTTGCCGTTTTCACCAGCTTTGCCTGGTGCTCCCGGAGCACCAGGTTCCCCTTTTGGCCCCTGCGGGCCCGCGGGACCCTGAGGACCCGCGGAACCGGCGGCACCTTGCGCCCCCTGCGCGCCGCCCGCGCCGTTGGCCCCGGCGTTCCCCTTGAGCGCCCTCAGCACCTTCGGGCTGATCTGCTTGGTCGAGGTGATCAGATACTTGTTCGCGGCATACGCCCCACCCGTCATCGCAAAGACGAGCGCGAGCGTCGCCGCGATGTTGGCGTAAGACAAACGTTTATGAATAGCTGAAAACATCGGACGACGACCCCTTCCATTTCCCTGTTGATCCAGTCTGTCTCGGCGCATCACGCGACCTCCCTGCTGTTGCCCGCGTGAGCGCGGAGCGTTTGCGTTACCAGCACGCCCCTGCCGGTCAGGCACCATGCGTTGCGCTCGCCGCGGGCGTGTCCTTCACCGCTGTTCTCAGTCAAACCCAACCGCTCCAGCCGCGCCAGGAGCTTCGACATCTGACCCTGGTCCGCGACCCCCGCGAGCTCGCCCACGACGCGATTGCTGACGCCCGGGCGCTCGGCGATCGCTCCCAGCACCCGCGCGGTGCGATACGTCAGGCGCATCGGCACGCCCGCCAGCGGGTCGTGCTCGACCGCGACGATCTCCTCGGCGCCATGCGCGCCCCCATTCGCCGCCGGAACGATCGGGGCGGGTCGAGCCTGCTCGCGCCGCGCAGCCGCCGAACCCAGGTAGGGCAGCACGATCATTCCCATCAATTCACCCAGCAGCTCGGTCAGCGGCTCGCGCGAGCGGTCGCGCATCAGCCGCGCGTACACGATCGAGAACACCGCGCCGACCAGGCCCTCGGCGGTCAGAGCGGGGCACTCGCGCGAGCGCTCACCGTTGCGGCCCTCGTCCAGAGCCCTCGCCAGCCGCGCGAGAATCTGCTCGCGGCGCGCGAGCACCCGCGGTCCGCCCTGCAGCGCCTGCGCCACACACACCCGCGCCAGCGGCGGCTCGCGATCGAGGAAGCGGAGAATCGTCCACAGGCCCGTGCGCACACGCTCGCGCCAGGACAATCCCTCCAGGTGCAGCGCGGCGAACTCGTCCTCGATCCGCGCGACGACGTCCTCCAGGATCGCGAGCAGGCAATCCTCGCGATTGTCGAACAGGTCGTAGAACGTGCGCCGCGACACTCGCGCACGCGCGGTGATGTGCGCGACCGACGCGCTCGACCACCCCAGCTCCTCGATGGTGACCACCGCCGTGCTCAACAACCGCGAGCGCTGCATCTCCGACACCTGCACGCGCGGCGAAGGGGATGGGATGCGGCCGCGAACCCCGTGTCGCGCGGCCGTCTTGACCTTTACGGAGGACATCACGCGACCCTCCCGCGAAACGCGCGCGACAGAGCAGGGCGCGGGGTGCCATACCTCGCGAGGAGGCCGGAGAACCGCCGTGAGCGGGCGGTTAGACGAGGGGCGCTAGCAGGACAAGAGAGAGAGAGAGAGAGAGAGAGATGTGTCAGCGCTGCTGACGCATCTACCTACGGGCTCGAACGGGCGCGCGGCGATCCCTGGCACGTCTGTCCCCAACTGACTCACGCGAAAACAACCCCTCATCATGCGATCTGGAACCCTCTCCCAAAGGTCTTTCCTGCAAAAGCGCTTGAAATCGATCCAGACGACCGACCCAAACCCGATCTATCAGTGCCTGGCACTCCACCCTGGAATACCATGAACATATATGAACATAGCGTCAATCCCCCCGCTTGTCAAGAGCAAACCGTACATCGATCTCCGAGACACAGGGACAACTGCCGAGAGGGGGCTGTGTAGGGCCAAAACCGGGCATCCCTGGCCCGCTCCCCGCAGACACCGCCCGAGAGTTTCGTCCCAAGCGCCGCGTAGCCTCGGTCGAGTGCCCATCGAACGCTTCATCTGGACGACCCACGCGGAGGATAAACGCGCCAAACGACTGCTCGACCGCCTAACGGTGGAGCTCGCGCTCCGCGGCGGTCATGCTGACCGCCAGATCAACCGTGGCCGTGCAGACTGGCTGTCCGTGGCCTGATGGCTGACGGACGGCGCTTCGAAGTCGTCTACGACCATCCCTGCGGCAGAGACCACGCCGCAGTCCGGATCGTCAGCGTTTGGGACCTATAAGCCCTCACTGAAGGAGTATCTTGGAGACATCATGGATTTGCATTTGCACTATGACCCAGAGGTCGACATCGCGATGCTCTCCTTCGAGACTGGGCGCGCGCGTAGCAAAGAGCACTCTTGGGGACTGATCGATCGCAGCCCCGACGACGAACACCTGATGGGCTTCGAGATCTGGGGAGCCTCGAAGATCCTCCCCACCGAGATGGTCGCCGCGCTGCCAACAGCAGAGATGCCTGATGGCGACACCACACCCACCGAAGACACCGCGGGCCTACACCTGCACTACGACCCAGAAGTCGACATCGCCCTGATCTCCTTCGAGGATGGGCGCGCCATCGGTACGCGATATCCCTGGGGGCTCGTCGAACGCCACCCCGACGACAGCCATCTGATGGGCTTCGAGATTTGGGAGGCCTCGAAGATCCTCCCCGCCGAGATGGTCGCCGCACTGCCGATCGCGGGCAAGCCCCACGGCGTAGCCGCCTGACGCCCGACGCCGGCGCGCCTCAGCGCGCGATCGCGCCCTCGGCGGCGGCGCCGACGTGCCTGTCTGTGCGAGTCTCGTCTGGAGCCAAATAACCTATAGCGAATATCTATCTCTTTTCGCTAGAAACATAGCGAAATAGCATAGTATTTCGCTATAATAGATCGATGAACGACTCCCAGCTCAGACGCCTGCTGGCCGAGCGCAGCCCGTGGCGGGCACGTGCGGACTGGGAAGCCGACGATCCGGACCTGCGAGCCGCCGGGCGGCTCCCACTGGACTACGAGCCCGAGCCGCTCGCGGACATCCACGCGCCGGGACTGTACGTCCTGCGGGGCCCGCGCCGTGTGGGCAAGAGCCTCGAGCTCAAGCGCACGGTCTCGAGACTGCTGGCGCAGGGCGTGGATCCGAAGACGATGTTCTACTGCTCCTGCGACGGGCTCTCAAAGCAGGATCTGCGGCGCCTGGTGGCCCAAGGGCACAGCGTCACCCGCACCTTGTCCGGCCCCCGTCACTGGCTGCTCGACGAGGTGACGGCCGTGTCGGGCTGGTCGCAGACGATCAAGGAGCTGCGCGACCAGGACACGACCTTCCGCGAGGCCTGTGTCGTCCTGACGGGATCCTCCGCACGCGATCTGGAGCAGGCGCGCAAGGACCTGGCCGACCGTCGCGGGGGCGTCGCCGACTCCGACAGGCTGCTGCTGCCGATGGACTTCCGCGCCTTCTGCCGGGCTCTGGGCGGCCTCGACGAGCTGCCATCGCAGACCGTTCGCCCCAAGGACCTCCTGACCGTCGGCGCCGAGCGGGCGATAGCGGCCCTCGAGCCCTGGAGCGACGCGCTGGCGAACGCATGGGAGCTGTTCCTCGACGTCGGCGGCTTTCCGCGCGCCGTCGGCGAGCTGGTGGGGAGCGGCGCCGTGAGCGACGGGTTCGTGCAGGGCCTGTGGGACGTCGTGCTCGGTGACGCCATCCGCGCGGCGCCGATGTCCGAAGCCGACGTGGCGGCGCTGCTGGACCGCCTCGCCCTGAACCTGTGCAGCCCCATCAACGCCTCGCGCGTCGCCCGCGACGTGGGCCTCCCAGGACACCAGGCGGCCCTGAATCGCATCGAGGATCTCATCCGCGCGTTCCTCGCCTGGCGCTGCCACCGTATTCGCGACGGTCGGCCCAACACCGCGGCGCAACGCAAGCTGTACTTCGTGGACCCGCTCGTCGCCCAACTCGCCCACCGTCGCGACCCTCGCTTCCCCGCTCCGGACGCAGCCAAGCTCACCCAGCAGCAGATCGGACTCGCGCTCACCCGGGCCGTGTCGCTGCACGCGCCGGTCGCGTTCGTGCAGACCGACAGGGTCATGTACGAGCGCACCGCCACCGGCGCGGAGATCGACTTCGTCGGCCCAGACCTGGAGATCCCGTTCGAGTGCAAGTACACCGACGGCAACTGGCGCAAGGAGGCGCTCACCATGAAGGCCCGTCACGGCCGCGGCGTGATGGTCACCCGCTCCCCCCTGCTCACCGGCGCCGAGGAGCCCATCTGGGCGATTCCCGCCGGAGTGCTTGCCTGGCTGTTGGGGCAATGAGAACGACCAAAGACTATGGGGCTTTGGACCGCCACCAAAGCGCTTCCGATATGCCGTCAGCTGCGGTGAGCGGCAACGTTGCTTCAAACCACGAGCGGTGGTGGTCCTGCTGCGCAACCGCTTCGCATGGCGACACGCGGCTTGTGGCTTGCCGGCATCGCGTTTCTGCTGGATTGAGGTCTTGACGATGGGATGGCCGGTCGTGCCGACAGGCTACGGGGACAAGCAGCAAACCGAGGGGGCCTACGGGTGGCCCGACCGGGCGCGTGACAAACCCCGGAATGGCTGGTGGGAGATGCTCTCAGCGCGCGATTGCGCCCTCGGCGGCGCTGCCGACGAGCTTCGCGTACTTCTCGATCGCCACCTCGATGTGCTCGCCGGCGCGCGTGGGCTGCTCGTAGGCGCTCACGCGCCGCGCGATCTCCTCGCCGGCGAGGGCGACGTCGATGCGTCGCGCGTCCACGTCGATCGTGACCTCGTCCCCGTCTGCCAGCGCGCCGATCGGCCCGCCCCGCACGGCCTCCGGGGCGACGTGCGCCGCCATGAACCCATGCGTGGCGCCGGAGAACCGGCCGTCGGTTATCAGCGCGACGGTCTCCCCCAGGCCCTCGCCCACGATGGCCGCGGTTACCGCGAGCATCTCGCGCATCCCGGGGCCCCCCGCCGGGCCCTCGCCGCGGATCACGACCACGTCGCCCGCGGTGATCTCTTTGGCGAGCACGGCCGCCATCGCCGCCTCCTCGCCGTCGAACACCCGCGCCGGGCCCGTGTGCTTGCGCCGCTCGTGCCCAGCGAGCTTGACGACACAGCCGTCCGGCGCGACGTTCCCGCGCAGGATCGCAAACCCGCCCGTCCGCTTCAGCGGATCGCTCAGCGGCCTGACGACCTTCTGACCCGCCGTCTCCGTCGCCTCCGCCGCGTGCTCACCGATCGTCCTGCCGGTAACCGTCACGGCGTCGCCGTACAGCACCCCGGCGTCCAGCAGCCGCTTGAGCACGAGCGGCACTCCGCCCGCCTCATACAGGTCCGTCGCCACATAGCGCCCGCCCGGCTGCAGGTCGCACAGCAGCGGGGTGCGCTCGGAGATCGCGTCGAACTCGTCGATCTGAAGTTCGACGCCGAGTTCGCGCGCGACGGCGAGGAGGTGCAGGACGCCGTTGGTGGAGCCCCCGCTCGTAGCGACGGCCGCAATCGCGTTTTCGAGCGCGGGCTTTGACATCACCCGGCTCGGCAGCCTGCCGGCGCGCAGCACGTCCATCACGAGCTCGCCACACTCGCGCGCCACGCCGAGCTTGTTGCCGTCCTCGGCCGGCACCATCGCCGAGCCCGCGGGCGAGATGCCGAGCGCCTCGAAGGCCATCGCCATCGTGTTCGCGGTGAACTGGCCGCCGCAGGCGCCCGCGCCGGGCGAGGCGGCGTTCTCGAGCTCGTGCAGCTCGGCTTCGGTGATCTTCCCCGAGGCGAACTCCCCGACCGCCTCGAACACCTGCTGGATCGTCACGTCCTGCTCCTTGTAGCGACCGGGCCTGATCGAGCCGCCGTAGAGCATCAGCCCCGGTATGTCCAGCCGCGCGAGCGCCATCACCGTGCCGGGGATCGTCTTGTCGCAGCCGGAGATCGTGACGAGCGCGTCGAAGCAGTGCGCGCTCGCGACCAGCTCGATCGAGTCGGCGATCAGCTCGCGCGAGACGAGCGAGGCGCGCATGCCGGCGGTGCCCATCGTGATGCCGTCGGATATGGCGATCGTGTTTAGCTCCATCGGGGTGCCGCCGGCGGCGCGAATCCCCTCCTTGACCTTCGCCGCGAGCACGCGATTGTTGAAGTTGCACGGCATCGTCTCTATCCACGAGTGCGCGACACCTACGATCGGCTTCGCCAGGTCTTCCGCGCTGTAGCCGATCCCGTGCAGGTACGCGCGCGCGGCGGCGCGCTCGGGCCCCTCGGTCAGGGCTCGGCTGCGGTGCTTGACGTCGAAGCTCACGCGGCGCAGGTTATCGGGGGCGGGTTTTTTCGGGAGACCCACAGCTCGGTCCCTCTACAGCCCGGTCGGCGCCGGTCACCACACTTTTGTGGGGCTCGCGGTAGCGAGGACCGCCTCTCGCCGGTCTGCTCACGCGGCGCAGGTTATCCGCTCGCGCTCCCAGCGCGCGAGCCTCTGCAGGTCGCGCCGCACCCGCTCGGGATCGACCTGCCGGCCCGGCAGGTGCATGTTCGCGTCGGCGATCAGCCTGCGCTCGTCCGCTCGCAGCGCCATCCACTTCGCGAGCACGTCGTCGGAGGCCGGCAGGCGCGCGCTCCCGTACGGGCGGGAGTGGTCGGGGAACGCGACGCAATACTCGCTCAGCAGCGCGCCCGTGCACGGCACGTAGGAGACGATCGGCTTGTGCGGGTAGATCAGGTACGCGTAGCGCTCGCCGGCGCGCCCATACACGCGCAGGAACCCCAGATCGCGATACATCGCCCACTCGCGCTCGTTCACGCACGAGCGCAGCAACTCGCGTGCCCGCTGCTCGGCGCGGCGCTCGCGTCCCGGGTCGTAGTCGAGCTCGAGCGCGGAGCCGCGCGTCCCGCGGAGATCGCGAACGGAAAAAAGGCCGTGTTCACGCGCGCGCGTGCGCGCCCGTGCGACCCCCGCCGTCAGTCTCGGCCGGCTCAGCTCCCACACGAGCGCGCCAAGCACGAGCGCCGCGGTCGCCAGCCCGAGCAGCACCGTCGGACCTCGCGCTACCGCGACCCGCCGGCGGCGCGGGGGAAGAAGATCACGCGCTCGGCGTCGCGCGGCACCTCGGCGAAGCTCTTGACCAGCTCCGCCTCGCGCCGTCCGTCGGTCGTCTGTGTCGGCACGGCCGCCCACATCCCCGCGTCCAGCTCGCGCCTGAACGCCTCGATCAGCGCCCGCTCCTCCTCGGCGACCTCCACGTCCCCTTCCGCGAGCACGATCTCACCATGTCCTGGCTTCATGCGCAAAAACCTCATCGACGACCTGGCTTCACTCGCAGCGGCTTCATCGCCATCCGATTATGGCACGGCGGCGTCATCTCGATCTCAGCTCTCGCGCATCCGTTCGAGGCCGAGCACGTCCACAGGGCCCGCGCCGGCGCCGATGTCGCGCAGGCCTCCAGCGACCGCCTCGCCCGCGAGCCGCCGCGCGGCGATGGCCGCCTGAAGGAGCGTGTCGCCCAGCGCGAGGCGCGCCGCGAGCACGGCGGAGTGCGTGCACCCCGAGCCGTGCGCGGCGCCGTCGGGATGCCGCTCGCCGGGAATCTCCACGACCTCGCCGCCACCGTCCACGAGCAGGTCCACCACGCGCGCGCGATGACCCCCGGTCAGCACGACCGCCCCGGGACCGAGCGCGAGCACCGCCTGCGCCAGCTCTCGCGCCTCGTCCTCCTCCCTTATCACCACGTCTCCCCCCGCCGCCGGGAGCCCCGCCAGCACTCGCGCCTCCGGCAGGTTGGGCGTGAGCACGCGCGCGCGCGGCACGATCTCGAAGACGAGCGCATCCTGCGCATCCGTGTCCAGCAGCCGCGCGCCCGACTCGGCGACCATCACCGGATCGACCACCACTGGCGTGCCCGCCGGGAGCTCGTCCAGGGCACGCGCGACCGCGTGTGTGACCGCCGCCGTGCCGAGCATCCCCACCTTGACCGCGTCCACGCCGATATCGCGCACGACCGCCCGCACCTGCGCGAGCACGATCTCCGGCGGCGCCGGATGGATCGCCTGCACGCCGACCGTGTTCTGGGCGGTGATCGCCGTGATTGCGCTCGTGCCGTGCACGCCACAGCGCGCGAACGCCTTCAGGTCGGCCTGGATGCCGGCCCCGCCCCCGGAGTCCGAGCCGGCGATCGTCAAGGCGACGAGAGTTCTCCGGACGACCCCTGTCGCGCCCGTCTCGGCTTCGCCCACTGCCGGTTCGCGCCCGCCGCGCGCCATCGCGGTCAACCCGGTCGCGGCGCGGCGGCGCGGCGGCGCGGAAAGATCGTGTAGCTGCCGATCGCGGTCACCAGCAGACGGCCGTCCTCGTCGCGCACCTCGCTGTGCAGCACCGCGGTCGTGCGGTTGCGCCGGTCGAGCGCGGTCGAGCACACGATCTCCCCTTCGGTCGCGGTCTGGACGTAGTTGATCGAGATGCTGATCGTCGCGATTCGCTCCTCCGCCGTCGTCTGCGCCCACAGCGTCGAGCCCATGCAGTAGTCGACCAGCGCATACGTCACCACGCCCGACAGCAGCCCGCCCGCGTTGATCAGCTCCGGCCTGATCCGCAGGCGCACGGTCTGCGGGTCGTCCCAGCGCATCCCCATGAACCCGCTCACGCCGTCGATCGACCCCGGTCCGCCGGCGGGAGCGTCGGTCCTCGCCGAAGCATCCGCGGCCGGAGCATCGCTCACGGTCGCGGAGTCCGCCGATGCCTCCGCGGACCCGGATGCGGGCGCCCGCGAAGCGGCGGGGGGATTGTCGAGAGCGTCATCCATGCGACGGAGAGGCTACGCGAGCGCGCGCGTTTGCGTCCGCGCGAAGACCGCGGGCAAGGTCGCCTGACAGGCTCACTGCCTGTGCTGAAGCGCTTGCGCCAAGGCAGGGGTGGCGTTCTCTGCGCAGTTCTGCAGGAACGTCTCGGTGGCGGCTGCGTCGAGGGGCCTGGCGAAGAGGAAGCCCTGCCCGCTGTCACAGTTCTCGTCCCTGAGCAGAGAGAGCTCTTGCTGTTGTTCGATGCCCTCGGCGAAGGTTTGGATCGAGAGGGCCTTGCCGAGCTGCACGAGGGTGCGGATGAGCGTCTCGCCCTCCTCGTTGTCTCTCATCCCCGAGATGAACGACCGGTCGATCTTCAATGCGTCAACCGGGAACCGCTGGAGATGAGCAAGAGAGGAATATCCGGTTCCGAAGTCGTCGATCGCTATCCGTACGCCGAGCTGCTTGACCGCGGTGAGCCGACGAGCGGTTTCCTCGGCGTTACGCATGAGCGTCGTCTCGGTGATCTCGATCGTCAGCGCCGCCGGGTTCAGGCCGCTATAGGAGAGCGCGCCTTCTATGTCGGCTATGAGCTGATCGGTGTCGAGCTGGCGTCCGGAAACGTTAACGGCCATTCCGATGGGATAGCCGGCCTCGTGCCACGCGGCGCCCTGAGAGCAGGCCTCCTCCAGAACCCACTTGCCGACCTCGACGATCAGTCCCGTCTCCTCGAGCAATGGGACGAAATCGTCGGGTTGAACGACGCCGCGCGTCGGGTGCTTCCAGCGGATCAGGGCCTCCACTCCGGTGGGGCTCATGTTGCTCAGGTCGATTGTGGGTTGATAGGCGAGGAAGAACTCGTCCTTCTCGAGAGCTTCGCGCAGGTCCATCTCAAGTTCCATGCGGTTCTGGATGGTGTCCTGCATATCGGTCTCGAACACCGCATAACGGTTCTTGCCGTCCCACTTGGCTCGGTACATCGCGATGTCCGCATCGCGCAGGAGCTCCTCGGCCGAGATCCGGTCTCCCGCCGCGATCCCAATGCTCGCCGTCACGGTCACACGAGTCTCTTTGTCCACTCCGAGATTGAATGGATGCTTGAGCGCATCGAGCAGGCGCTCGGCGATGAGCTCGGGTCCCACCGACATCGAGAGCTCCTCGGAGATCACGACGAACTCATCCCCGCCGAGGCGCCCCAGCGCGTCGGCGTCGCGTACCACGCCGTCGAGCCTCGCGGTGACAGCTCGCAGGAGTTCGTCGCCGACGGCGTGACCGAGCGTGTCGTTGATGCTCTTGAAGTTGTCGAGATCGACGAACAGCGCCGCCACAGGTGTCTTGCTGCGAGCAGAGCGTGCGAGCATCTGCTCGACGCGGTCCAGGATC
>DATMPZ010000020.1:0-18569 GCA_035567335.1 Solirubrobacteraceae bacterium | reverse complement strand
GCGTTGGGGAGCGCGAGTTTGCCGACGAACGGCAGCGTGATCGCTTTCACCGCCACGCCGTAGTGCACTACGAGCACCGCCGCCCCCACCTGCCCGGCGAGCTTGACCACGGGTGGCAGCTCGAAGCGATCGTCGAAGGCGCCCACGAGTGTGATCAGCGCGGAGGCGAGCAGCACGCCCTGCCACAGGTGGCGCTCTTCGTAGTAGCCGCTCGGCAGCCACAACAGCATCGCGAGGAGCACTCCGACGAAGATCGCCAGCCCCCCGAGCAGCGGCGTCGGGCGTTCGGACAGGCCGCGCTCGCGCGGTTCGTCGATCGCCCCGACCGCGCGGGCGAGCCGCATCGTGAGCGGCGTCAGCAGCGCGGTCACAGCCGCGGCCACGAGGCCGGCGTAGAGCGCGTCGAGTGGCGTCGGGTGGGACATCGACCTCGGCACAGCATCGCAGGCGCCCGGGTCATACGCGAGCGCAAAGCCCGTTCGGCCGCCCGCGCCCGCCCGCCCGGCGCGACGCAGGCGCGCACGCTCAGAGCGCCCGTTCCAGCTCGGCCCGATCGACTGGCCCCTCGCGCACGATGCGCCACTCCCCCGAGCGCTCGTAGTCGCGCAGGTCAAGGACGGTCGAGGCGACGCCTGGCAGCTCGCCGCCGTCGAGCAACAGGTCGGCGCCGGCGCGAAGCGAGGCGGGCACGTCGCGCAGACGCCGCGCCTCGGGGCCGCCCGAGCGGTTGGCGCTCGATTGCAGCAGCGGCCGGTCCAGGGTGGCGAGCGCCGCGAGCCGGGCCGGCAGCGAGGGGACGCGCAGGCCGAGGGTCTGCGACCCGCCCGGGTCCGAACCACACGCGAGCGGAAAGCGGCGTTCGCGGTTGGGCAGCAGCAGCGTCAGCGGGCCCGGCAACAGGGCTTCCAGCGCCGCTCGCTCGCGCGCTCGCAGCTCGCCCAGCGCGCCCAGGGCGGAGTCGAGCGCGAAGAACATGACGGCGGCCGGACGCGCGGGCGGGCGGCCCTTCAGCTCGTACAGCCGCTTCACCGCCGGCTCGCTGGTCGGATCGCAGCCGAGGCCGTAGACGGTGTCGGTCGGGAAGACGACGACGCCCGCGCGCGCGAGGCGCTCCCGCAGGGCGTCGACGTCGGCGGCCGTGAGCGCCGCGGGCTGCGGCCGCGGGCTCACCGGCGCCCCACGGTCACGCGCTCGATCCCGGCGAGGTCGCGCTCGGAGCGCACCTCGGAGAAACCCGCGGCGCCCAGCAGCGCGGTCACGGCCTGCGCCTGGCCGAGGCCGTGCTCCAGCGCGATCGTTCGCACCCGCGCGCGCGCGCCCGCCTGGGCGATCAGCGCGCGGATGCAGTCGAGCCCGTCCGGGCCGGCGAAGAGCGCGCCGGGCGGCTCGTGGCGCACGATCTCCGGCGCCAGCGAAGAGCGCTCGGACTCGGCTACATAGGGCGGGTTGGAGAGGATCGCGTCGAACTCGTCGGGGACGCCCGCGAGTAGGTCGGCGTGCACCCAGTCAACGCGCAGCCCGAGCCGCTCGCCGTTGGCGCGCGCCAGCGCGAGCGCATCGACGCTGAGATCGCTGCCGGCGACGTGCAGGTCCGGGCGCTCGTCGGCGAGGGCCAGGGCGACCGCGCCGCCGCCGGTGCCCACGTCGAGCACGCGCGCGCCCGCGGACAGCGCTGCGAGGGCGATCTCGACGAGCAGCTCGGTCTCCGGGCGTGGGATCAGGGCGCGGCGGTCCACCGCCAGCGCCAGCCGGCGGAAGGCGCGCACGCCGGTGATGTAGGCGACGGGCTCGCGCAGCACGGCGCGGCGGCGCACCGCGTCCTGAACGGCCCTCACAGCGGGGCCTGAGACTGTGAGGTCGCGGTCGGTCAGCAGGCGCTCGCGCGAGACCCCGAGCGCGTGCGCGAGCAGCAGTTCGGCGTCGAGCCGCGGTGTTTCACAGCCCGCGGCCGCGATCGCGGTGATCGCCCCGTCGAGCGCGTCGCGAACCGGGGTGGCGCTCCTCACGAAGCCGCGGTCTGGGCCTGCAGCCGCAAACGCCGCTCGTCGGCCTGCAGGGCGGCGGTGAGCTCGTCGAGCTGGCCTTCGAGGATCTGGTCGAGGTTGTGGAGGGTGAGCTTGATGCGGTGGTCGGTGACGCGGCGCTCGCCGTAGTTGTACGTGCGGATCTTCTCGGCGCGGTCGCCGGTGCCGACCTGCGAGCGGCGGTCTGCCGCGAGCTCGGCCTGCTGTTCGGCCAGCGCGCGCTCGTACAGACGCGCGCGCAGCACGCGCAGCGCCTTCTCGCGGTTCTGCAGCTGGGACTTCTCGTCCTGCATCGAGACGACGATGCCCGAGGGCTTGTGCGTGATGCGCACGGCCGAGTCGGTCGTGTTGACCGACTGCCCGCCGGGCCCTGAAGAGCGGTAGACGTCGATCTGCAGCTCGTTCGGGTCGATCTCGACGTCGACCTCCTCGGCTTCGGGCAGCACCGCGACGGTCGCGGTGGAGGTGTGTACGCGCCCCTGGGACTCGGTCTCGGGGACGCGCTGCACGCGGTGGGTGCCGCCCTCGAACTTGAACACCGAGTAGGCGCCGTCGCCGCGGATCGCGAACGTGTACTTGCTCTCGCCGATGTCCATCGGCTCGGCGGCGAAGCCGAGACGCTCGGCGTAGCGGGTGAGCATGCGATGCAGGTCGCCGGCCCACAGGCCGGCCTCGTCGCCGCCGGCGCCGCCCTGGATTTCGACGATCACGTTGTGTTCGTCGTTGGGGTCGCGCTCGATCATCGCCAGACGGATCTCCTCCTCGAGCTCCTCGATGCGCGTGCGCGCGACGGAGAGCAGCTCGCGCAGCTCGGGGTCCTCGCCGTCCTCTGAGATCAGCTCCTCGGCGCCGGCGGCGTCGTCGCGCGCGCGCCGCCACTGCGTCGCGAGCGCGGCGGCGGGCTCGAGCTGGCGGTAGGCGCGACCGGCGGCGGCGTAGCGCTCGCGGTCGGAGATCACCTGCGGGTCGGTCATCTGCGCGCCGAGCTCGGCGAAGCGCGTCTCGATCTGCTCGACGAGGTCTTCGATCATCGTGCGATCAGTCTATGGGCCGCGCTTCGGGCGCTCAGTGAGAGTCTGGGCGCTAGCTAGGCCACGACCTCGACGCCGACGAGGTCGTCGGCGGAGAGCGCGCCGGGGGTCTCGCGCTCGAGGACCGCCTGCAGCGCCGCGATCGCGACCGCGAGCTGGTCGAGGTCGGGCTCGCGGGTCGTGAGCAGCTGCAGCTTCAGGCCGGGCCACATCACCGCGCGCACCCAGCCGCGGCGGCGGTTGCGCCCGGCGAACTTGATCAGCTCGAAGGAGATGCCGGCGATGAGAGGCACGCCGAGGATGCGGGTGAGCACGAGCCAGTACCAGGCGGGCAGGCCGATGGGGGCGAAGACGAAGATCGCGACGATCATGACGACGAGCAGGAAGGAGGTGCCGCAACGCGGGTGCAGGCGCGAGAAGCGCTGGGCGTTGACTGGGGTGAGCGGCAAGCCGGCCTCGAAGCAGGAGATCGTCTTGTGCTCGGCGCCGTGATACTCGAACACGCGGCGCAGGTCGCGGATGCGCGAGAGGAGATACATGTAGCCGAGGAAGATGGCCGTGCGCACGAGCCCCTCGATCGCCCAGAAGAGCACGGAGCTGTGCAGCTGGCTCTTGATCAGGCTGGTGAGGCCGACGGGGATGAGGAAGAACAGGACGATCGCGAGCAGCAGCGCGAAGACGACGGTGCCCGCCCACACGCCGCGGGGGATCTCCTGGGGCTCTGCGTCCTGCTCGTCGGGCGGGAGCTGGGCGTTGGCGGAGACCTCGAGCGCGCGGAAGCCGATCGCCAGCGAGCCGCCGAGCGCGACGACGCCGCGCACGATCGGCAGGCGCAGCAGGCGGTGGCGGCGCATGACGGAGTCGAGCGGGAAGGTGCTGACCTCGATCTCCCCGAGTGCGGCCTGGACAGGCTCGCGATCGTGCTCGCGCAGCTGCTCGGAGGAGGGCTTGCGCACGGCGACGGCCCAGTTGCAGACGCCGCGCATCATCACGCCCTCCAGCACGGCCTGGCCGCCGACGGGCGCGTCGCGCTGGGCGCTCAGCTCGCCGTCGGGCGCGAGCGCGACCTGCGCGCCGGCCGGGACGTCCCCGGGCGCGTCGCGCGCCCGGGCGCCGGCGACCGGCAGCGCCGCGGGCGGCGCCTGCAGCGCGTCGGCGCGGACCCCCTCACCCCCTGCCGGACGAGAGGCCACGATCGGAGCGCTCAGGACGCCCTGGCGGCGGCGCGGCCCTTGGCCATACGGCGCTGGAAGCGCTCGACGCGCCCGCCCGTGTCGACGAGCTTCTGGCGGCCGGTGTAGAAGGGGTGGCAGTTTGAGCAGACCTCGACGTGCAGCTCCTCGCGCGTCGCGCGGGTCATGAACTCGTTGCCGCAGGTGCAGCGCACGTGGGCCTGCACGTACTTGGGGTGGATGTCCGTCTTCATCGTCCGCTCATTCTAGCGGCGGCGCGGCCGGCGGGGGCGCGGGCGCCGGTTGCGCGCAGCGGCGGGTCCGCCGTTCCTCGTGCTTGAGCGTGCGCCCGCGCGGGCCCTGCCAGCGGAAGCTGACGAGCCCCTTGTAGTCGGCGGGGGCGGAGAGGTTGGTGACCTGCTTGACGTACTTGTAGATCCTCACGCCCGGGTCGGACGCGCGCCAGACGCCGAGACCGGGGGCGGTGACCGCATGGAAGCTGGGTTCGCCCGGCATCCGCTCGAGCAGTTCGATGCGCATCGCCATGCGCGCGGCCCCGGGGATCATGGTCATTTCGCCGGCGAACGTGGCCGAGCGCTGCGCCGGTTCGCTCGCGGTCAGGCACTGCTCGAGCGAGGCGGAGTCGAGCGAGACGCTGCCGGCGCCGAGTTGGCCAGAGCTGACGTCGGCGGTCTGCGCGCGCGCTCCGGTCGTGAGCGCCGCCGGCAGCAGGGCCAGCCAGCACGCGAGCGCGAGGAGCGGGCGCCTGCCGCGGATGGCGGTCGTGGTGGAGGTTAGAGTCATGACGGTGACATAACACCTTTTTCACGCGGTTGTTTCGCACTGTCCAACGGCAGGCGCCGATCACCGATCGGGTCGGGGGCGTCGAGACCGGGCGGGGGGCAAGTCGAGCAGCCGTGTCCGCGGTCGTTCGCGTGCGCGGAAGGCGGCGCTTTCGACATCCGTCCTACTGAGCGGATGGGGCTCGGCGCCGTCACAGCCAAACGCATCCCGAGCCCGTCCGGAACGAACCCCGACGCTACAATCGACGCCGTGAGCACTCGTGAAAAGGCACACAAACTGCTGGATGAGCTGCCCGAGTCCGAGATCGAGCCCGTGGTCGAGTTCATCGCCTCGCGGGGCGGGGACCCCTTGCTGCGACTGCTCGAGAACGCGCCCGAGGAGGACGAGGATATCTCCGCCGAGGAGGAGGCCGCCGTCCAGGAGGCCCGGGACGAAATCGCGGCAGGGGCTCCATTGATCCCGTTCGACGAGATCAAGCGCGAGTTCGGGTACGAGTCGACGTGACCGACGGACCCTGGGGTCTTGACTTCACGCCCCAGGCTCGACGCGATCTGCGGCGCCTCGACCCTCAGATCACAAAGCGCGTGCTCACAGCCATTGACCGACTGCTTGCCCAGGACGCTTCGCTCGAAGTTCGGCGTATAACCGGATCTTCTGAGAGGCGCATCCGTGTCGGCGACTGGCGCGTGCGATTCACGCGCGACACCGCAGCGCGACTGATCGTCGTCCAGCGCATCCTCCCACGCGGCAGGGCTTACGACCGTTAGCGTCCTACTTCCGCTTCTCGTGCTTCTTCGTCTTCTTGGCGGGCTTCGCCTTGGCGCAGCCGGTGACGCTGACGGTGGTGTTCTGGTGGAGGGTCGCGCCATTCTGCGCGACGAATTCGGTCGGCATCGACAGGGAGGCGGGGAGGGTCTGCCTGACCCTGCGGGTGATCGTGCGCCTGCGGCCCCTGGTCCTGACCTTGACCTTCTTCTTGACCAGCACGGTGCGGGTGAGCGCGCAGAGGTTGCCGTTGGCTGTCAGGGCGGAGAACGGGCCCTGGGGGAGGGTCAGTTCGAAGCTCGTGACGGGCTGGTCGGGGACGGTCTTGAACGTCGAGCTGGTGATGCCCTGTTTGCTGATGAACGTGTCGCCGACGAGGTCGATCGTGACGCCGTAGCCCTGCAGGACGATGATGAGGTTCGGGAACGCTTCGCCGCCGTTTGAGACGAAGTACGCGGGTCCTTCCAGGGGTACGGGCAGTATCGGTGTGATCGCGCGGGCGTGGCCGACGACCGACGCGGCGGGGCAACCTGCCGGGTTTGAGTGGAACTGCGCGGCGGTGCACGCCTTCTGTAGTGTCGTCAGGCGTGAGGGGAGCTGCTTGGGTAGGTCGACCTTGACGCGATGGATGTTCGCCTGGGAGCCCTGCGGCGCGTTGGGGTAGGCGAGTTTGACGTTCAGGCTCGCACCGTTGGCTTTGCTGGTTTTGCCGCTGGTTGTGACCTTGAAGCTGGGTTTGAAACCGAGGTTCGAGCAGTCCGCTGCCTGGAACGGCGTGTTGATCGTGACAGGGACCTGGTCGGCGGGGTTGGTGAAGTCAGCGCCGGCGCCCGTGACGGTGTCCGTGATCGTCATTGGGTCGCAGCTCGTGGGGTTTTTGATGAAGTTGGGAAGGTCGATGTAGGTGTGGATGTCGCGGACGTGCACGACGATCCCTTTGATGATGTGCGGGATCGGGTCGGATTCGCGAGCGTCGACTTCGACCTGGGCGGTGATCGGGTTGATCCGCAGCGCGAAGCGGATGACGACGGTGCCGAGGTCGAACGGTCCGACGGTGGCGGAGGTGACGGACACGATCGAGAAGGGGGCGCCGTGGTAGGGACCGGCGAGATAGACGCTGCCGGGGGTCCACGCAAGCACGCTGCCCACCCCGGCGCCGACGAGGGTATGCCCGACCTTGCTCGCCACGGGACACGACGGTTCGCTCAGCTCCTGGCGTCCCGTCGCGTGGCGCGCCGCTTCGATCTGGGCGTCCGGGCAGAACGGGATCCCCGACAGGTTGCCGGTGAGGCCAGGCGGCAGGGTCGTGGAGAAGCGGGTGAGCTCCTGTTCGCCGTCATTGCGGTTGATGCGCAGGTAGAACGGCGTGTAGCCGCCGGCGTTGTTGTTCTGGGCGCCCGTGATGACCGTGGGGTTGAACGGCGGGACGCCGCCGGGGGGGCACGGGCCGCCGCCGATGCCGCGTTCGATTTCCAGTTCGTTGTCCACGAGACTCGGGTGTTCGGGCGCGGAGTACGGGGTCATGGCCGCGTGCGCGGTGTAGCGGCCGCACGCCGGGGGGCTGACGAGCGGCGAGGCGGCACCCTGCGCGAGGCTCAGCGTGACCTTCGTGAAGGGCTGCTGCGGCAGGCCTTCGAAGGTGCTCGTCAACTGGCCGGTGACGGGGTCTGGTATGACCTTGCCCGCGCTCTTGACGACGATCCCGCGGGCGGGGTCCTTCGCGACGACATAGAGGGCAAGCAGCGAGCCGCCCGGATGGCCGGCGTCGCCGAAGGAGGGGACGTTGTCATAGGGCTGGGCGATGTAGACGTTGCCTTCGATCCTGTCCGCGAGGACCGGCGTCTCGATCACGACGGTGCCGAGCTTCGATTCCGGCGGACACTGCGGGCCCGAGGATGCGGTCTCCCGCGCGTACTGCTGGGGCGTGCAGCCGACGAGGCCATTGCCCTCGGACGGGTTGATCGTGTAGCCGCGGGGCAGCGTGACGGTCACGTCCCTGACGTTTGAGGTCGCGATCGAATACGGGTTTTCCCAGCTCTGCGGGACTTCGAGCGACACGTTCAGGCCGCTCGAGGATTCCGCCGCGTTGGTCGTCGGCTGGACCTTGATCGAAGGGTCAAACGGGACGCGGTCGCATTCACCGATCGGTCCCGTTTCAAACAGCGCCTGCGACCACCTTTCCGGTTCGCTCAGGAACGGTTCCTCCCAGGAGTCGGCCTGCATCGTCGCCGTGAACGAGCCGCAGCTCGTGGGGTTCGAGAGATACGGCACCACGGCGATACCGACGGAGACGGGGCCCGCGGGGCTGCATTCGACCGTGTTCGGAAGGCAGACACGGCAGGATTGCGTTCCTTCGCACATGAGCTGGCGTTCGGCGTCGTGTTCGGGTGAGGCGGGAAGACCCCAGACGGTGACCGAGATGTTGCGGGGCTCGCCGATGTTGACGATGTTCGGGGTCGTGACGGTGATGCCGTCGTCGCCCGGGCGGATCGTGATCGGCATCAGCACGGAGGCCGCGAGGATGTGAAAGCCGAACTCGGCGACGATCCCAGGGCTCGTGACCTCCATGTTCTCCAGCGGCACGGAGTAGGTTTCGCCGGTGACGGTGAGCGAGATGCGCCCGACCGTGGTCGCGGGAGGGCAGCGCAGGGAGGCAAGCTGCGTATCGCTACACGTCGGGGCGGCCGTGTTATTAGCCGTGAAACCCGCCGGCACGTTCACGACGATCGTACGAACATCGTTGAAAGTATTCCCAGAAGCGTTATGAGCGAAATCAAAAGACGTCGTGAGATCCCCATGCGCACCCGCCTGCAACGTCGAGGGAATAAAATGAAACGACCCCGGAATGATTTCAAACGGATGTTTACTAGGGATCGCGCCCGCCGGCACGACCAACCACAACAACAACAACACAAAACCCGAAAACAATAACGCCAGACGAACCCCAACACGATGCGCGTCACAGCGAAATATCATCGGTGACCCCCACGACCGTGCTTGGCAGACCAGCGGGCGGCCTGCCTCGCCCTGCGCTTCACACACCTGCCCTTCCGTCGCACCGAACGCTTCCCGCACGGTATGACCTTGGGCTTCTGCTTAGGCGCGAGCACCGTGGCGGACGACGGCACCGGCGGGTTGCCCGGACCGGAGAACGACAGCGACGCGGGCGTCGTGTCGATCGGCCCCGCCAACGGACTCTGACACGCACCACCCTGACATTCCACCGGGGGCGGAGGCGGAGGCGGGAAACCACCACCGACACGCGCGTCGTAGATGTCGATCGCGTTATCGGTGTCCCGCGCGACGAGCGCCTCCGTGGTGGTGAAGAACACGTTGTGACCCGAGGGGTCGGCGCCGAGCAGCTGCACCCAGGTACCACCATGGCCCGAGGAGATCAGGCTCAGACACCCCTGCACCCGGGCGCACCCTTCGACGCCGTTACGCCGCCATTCATAGACATCCGAGGACGGCGACCAATATTCGATGGACTTGGCCGGGATTTCGCCGTCGATATCGCCGGGCAAAAGCGCGGCGATCGTGTCGAAGAACACGCGAGACCCATCGGCGGACATCTTCGAGACCTGCGGGGCACCATTGCGGGTTTGGACCACACCACTGTCACCCCAGTAGGAGGGCGCGACATCGAAGCGCGGTTCAGGGTCGAACGAAGACGCGCAGGATACACACTCGACCGAGTCGTGACGAGCGTCATAGACGAGCTGGTTTGTGCCGCCGCGGGCGTGCTGCGGCAACCCGGCGACGCTGCTCTGCCAGGTGGCGTAGCGCCCGTCGGGGGTGACCTGGAATTCCTTGAGGAGGAACGCCCCTTGGACGATGAAGCGCAGCGCCTTTGTCGCCAGGTCGAAACGGTAGATGTAGAAGTCATCGCCGGCGAGGGGCGGCGCTTCCGCGGTCAAGTGCTCCCGGGACTCGAGATAGATCGTCGAGAAGTCTTCGGAGATCCACAGTTTCAGCTCTTCTGCTCCGTTCAGGGGTTCGTTTGTCGTGAGCAGCGGCGTGGGGCTCTTGGCCGCCGTGTCATACAGCAGCACCTGCTGGGTTTCGGGGCCGTTGGCTTCCACCAGGACCCTGCTGCCAGACGCGTCGGCCGCACGGAACCGGTAGGCGCCAAGATCGCTCGTTTCGACACCGTCGACGCGCATGTACAGGTGCTTTGGTTCCGAGCAGTTCGAGCCCGGCACGGCTTCAAAGAAAACACGCGAGCCGTCGACAGACACCGCGTGGCGGCTGCTGGGCATCACGTTTTCGAGCGGGTTGGTGCGACCATAGGTTTCCGCTCCGCCGAATACGATCGCGGCGCCGCACGAGCCGACCCCCACGTTCACCAGGCGCAGACCACCACCCGAGTATTCATAGAGGTCGGCGCCGGAGGCGGTGCCCGTGGGATGGCCCGCCAGCGTGCGGTCGGTGCTCGCGAGGATCAGCTTCGAGAAATCATCCGACGCCGCGACCCAGCCGAGCGGAAAGGACTGCGCAAGCTGCGTCTGCGGACGCGGGACCGCGGCGACCAGCGGGTAGGGGCCGCCCGGCGCGCCCGCCTTGTATTCCAGGTCGGGCGATTCGACGCCCTGCTCGCTCCAGCCCGCGGAGAACGCGAAGCTCGTGAGGTCAGGGCTGAACAGCTGCGCGTGATAGGTATCCGCGCCGGCTTCGGGCTGCGCCTGCCCGGTGGCCATCTGCCAGCCCTTGTTCGGGTCGCGAGAGAAGAAGTACGGAGCCTGCCCCGACCCCCAATGCACCAGCAAGTGCTCGAACATCAGATGGTTGCCGTCCTCGCCGACCAGCCCACCCGTTTCGGAGAGCTGGTTAGCTTCGGTGAAGGCTTCCTGGGCCCCTTCCTTATCGGCCGGCGTGACCTGCTCGTAGGCACGGCAGGCGGGCAGACGAGAGGACGGGCCGGTGCGCAGGGCTTCGTTGGGGCAGGCACCGGCCGCTTCTTCCCCTGTTCCGCCTTCGCCGGGGACAGGGACGGTGAGGGTGTGGTCGGGGCCGAACACGGTGGTGGCGCTCCCAGCGCCACCGCTCGCCGCAATGCGATAGTGGTAGGTCTGGCCCGCGGCAAGGCCGGGGAGGTCGGCCGCGGCCGTGCTCGCTGCGATGCCCGCGTCTTCAAGCGGCGTTTCCGAGCCGTAGGAGAGGGTCGGTCCGTACTGGAAACGGTAATGCGTGTCAAAACCATGCGGCAGCACATAGCCCAGGACCCGGACCGTTTCGCCGCGCAACGCGTACGTCGCGAACGCTTCGGCCGTCGGGGCCCCCAGCGTTTCGAACTGGCTGATCCCCGAGCGCACTTCCTTGTGATGACGCACCCCGGAGCCCGGCGTCCATTCCGGTTCGTCTTCGGCGACGACCTGCGTGTAGTAGAGATGATCGCCGGTCAAGCCCGTCAGGTCGGCTTCGGGATGAAACAGGTTCGCCCCGGTCGCCGTCTGGAGCGCTTCGGCTTCGGCCTGGGAGATCGTGCCTTTGGCCGCGACCGTCCCTTCCCCTTTTTCAACGGCGCTCTTCGACGCCGACCATTCCAAACGCCAGTGGGTTTCAAACGGAGAAGGCGTGACACCCTCCTGAAGATGCACCGAGGTTTCACCGATACTCGATGCTTCGGGGGGGTACACGCTTATCGGACGCAGCGGCTTGGTGGCGAACGTGCCGTGCGCTTCATTGATCACGGCGCCCAAGCCATCCTTCAGGGTGCCGCGCTCGTAGTAGGTCGTTTCAGGTTCAAGACCCGTGAGTTCACCGGTTTCAAATGTCGCGAACTCACCGCCCGCGCCGGTAACGGTGCCGCTACCGCCAGGAAGCGCTTCCCAGGGACCGGTCGGCGCTTTGGCCCATTCGATCTTCCAGCCCGCTTCACAGCTGGGTTCTCTAAGACCTTGAACCCCGCCGCCCAGCACGACCGAGGTCAACGTGCTCTTCACAGGATGGGCCGGGCTCGATCCAACGAAGACCGGCGCACATCGGTCGCTCGCGGACGCGGACACCGGTGCGGCCCCCAAAACAGCGACAGCGCTCAGGTAAGACACGATCAGGACCAGTGGCAGCGCACCCCTGGAGTGCAAGCGCGACACGGCACGAGGCAGTGCGAACACACCGGCGGTGGTCCGCGGCGTCCTCGGTGAGCACTCTGGGTGAATCACGCTCGTGCCTGTCCGGTGACGGTGAGTGGACTCATTCAGCGGTCACCGCCCAGGTGCCGAGCGCATAACCGTTCGTTTCCGTGGCAGCCGTCACATCGAAGCCGCTGACGTCGGCAGCGCCCGGAGTCGTTGTCGAGGTGCATCCCTGAAGGGATTTGCGATTGGCGCAGATCTTGGGAGATACGATGCCCGGTCCCAATTCGTGGATGATTTTGTTTTCTTCCTTCGCGAACACGCAGAGGTAGCCACGTTCAGCACCGGGATTCGTGACGTCGCCGGTGCAATGCGCCGGTGTCGCTTCTTCTAGCCTGATGTAAATCGGGACCGGCGCGCTTTCGAGTGGGATGCCGAAGCTGACGCTGTCGAGCTGAAAAGTTTCCGACGCCGCTTTGCCGAGACTCCAGTCGCCCATCAGGGTCTTACCGGACGGGAGGGTTTCGGTGAAGCCCGTGGTGCCGTTTTTGCCGTTTTCGCCGTTTTTGCCGGGAGGCCCCGTTTCGCCTTTCGGACCCTGCGGACCCTGCGGCCCCTGGGCGCCTGCGGTTCCCTGCGGGCCCATCGCTCCGGCAGCGCCGTTCGCACCGTTCGCGCCAGCGTTGCCCTTCAAGGCCTTCAGCACCTTCGGGCTTATCTGCTTGGTCGAGGTGATCAGGTAGTGCCCGGCGGCAAGTGCGCCGCCGGTCATGGCGAGGACGAGGGCGAGCGTCGCGATCACCGTCGCGGGGCTCGCGTGCACGCGGTTGCGTATGGCTGAGAACATCGGACTGCGGCTCCTCCCGTTTTCCTTTTGACTGATTCGATCAAGGCGCATCACGACGCGACCTCCTGTTGTTGGCCCGCGTGAGCGCGGAGCGTTTGCGTTACCTGCAGGCCCTTCTCGGTCAGACACCACTCGTTGCGCTCGCCCCGGGCGTGCCCGAGACCGGAGTTCTCGGTCAAACCCAGGCGCTCGAGCCGCGCGAGCAGCTTCGAGATCTGACCCTGGTCGGAAATCCCCGCCAGATCCCCCGCGAGACGATTGCTCACCCCGGGCCGCTGCGCGATCGCTTCCAGCACCCGCGCGGTGCGATACGTCAGACGCATCGGGATGCCCTCGAGCGGATCGTGCTCGGCCTGCGCCACCCAGCGCGCATCCGTCGATGCGTTCCGGTTCTCCGTGTGCCCCATGATCGGAGCCGGTGCGGTACGCGCCTGCTCGCGACGCGCCGCGGCCGGCCCAAGATAGGGCAGCACGATCATGCCCATCAATTCCGGGTGCAAATCCGTCAGCGGCTCGCGCTCGCCGCGCAGCAAACGCGCGTACACGATCGAAAACGCCGCACCGACCAAACCCTCCGCCGTCAGCGGCGGGCACCCCGAGCTCCGAGCGCTCTCACCACTACGACCCTCATCCAGCACACCGGCCAGCTCGCGCAAGATCTCCTCACGACGCTCCAACACGCCCTGCGAACCGCGCAACACCTGCACCACACACACCCGCGCCAGCACCGGCTCGCGATCCAGGAACGAGAGGATCGTCCACAATCCGCCGCGCACCCGCTCACGCCATGGCAAACCCTCAAGACCCGCGCGCTCCATCTCTGCACAAACCCGTCGGGCCGCGTCGTCCAGCACGGCGGCCACGCAGTCCTCGCGGTTGGCGAACAGGTCGTAGAACGTGCGCCGCGACACCCGCGCGCGCCGCGTAATCGTCGCCACCGTCGCGTGCGCGTAACCCAGCTCCTCGACCGTGCGCACCGTCGCCGCCAGCAACCGCGAACGCTGCATCTCCGCCACCTGCTCATGCGAGTCGTCACCACGACGAGCGGAAGCCGAGCGGGCGCGCGTCGCACGCGCGCGTGTACGTACCAGAGCGCGCGAAGTCATCACGCACCCCTCCCCGCGAGGGGGCTGCAAACCCGGCCCGATTCGGCGGTTAGACCGAGGCCATAGCTCTCCCCTCCCCCTACGGGGGATCCCGGACGGCCCGCTAGAGCCCGACGGAGGCGGTTACGGCAATACCTTCCCCCTCCCCCTACGGGGGATCCCGGACGGCCCGCTAGAGCCGGACGGAGGGGGTCCGCCCTATGGGCGGAGAGAGAGAGAGAGAGAGAGAGATGAGTCAGCGCTGCTGACGCATCTACCAACGGGCCTATCCAGGCTCGCAGCAACTCCCGACACGTATGTCCCGACTGAACTCACGCGAAAACAGCTCCCTCACCGAAGCGATCCAGGTCCCTCTCCAGAAAGAACCCCTATAAGCGCTGCAAGGTCGACCACACAAGGAAGACCCAAACCCGATCCTTATGTTCAGCGCCCCTTCAGGACGCCACTACAAGAAACACTGTATAGCACTTCATCACATATGTCAATACCGAACATTCGGTCTACGGTAGACACCCCACGGCAAGGCGTGCCGCGCCGCCCGAGAGTTTCGTCCCAAGCGATGCGTAGCGTCCCTCGGGTGCCACTCGACCACCCAAGCACCCACGACCCGGACGGCCGCCTCGTTGTGTTCGACATGGGCACGCGGCTGCACCTCACCCTCGGCCGGCCCAAGCTCATGGGCGAGGTCGACCTCATCCTCGGAACCGTCGCCCACCCGACCACCACGTGGACAACCCGATCGCCGGACGCGAGCAGCTCTACCGCCGCGACCTCGACCCTCGGCGCTGGCTGCGAGTTGTCGTAGACTTCAACGACTCCCCGCGTGGGTCGTTACGACCCTCGTACAGGAGAACCGACCGCGGGGCTGGAAGCCATGAACATCACGATCGCCGGCACCACCTTCGACCACCACCACTACGACGCGCGCGGCGATGTGCTCTACCTCAACGCGGGCGAGCCCCAGGCGGAGGCCCGAGGTCTCGAGACTCCGGAGGGCCACGCGATCCACTACGACGAGTCCGGCGCCGTGATCGGGGTGACCCTCCTCAACGTCCGCTGGATCTTGGAACACGAGGGCACACTGACGCTGACCCTGCCCGCTGAGCATCTGGACGCCGACGCGCTCCAGCCGATGCTCATCGCCGCCTGAAGTCGCGCTCAGGTGATCTGATACAGCGGGCCGTCGCCCCCCTCTGGGGTGGTGAGCCGTCCGCCCTTGGCGGTGATCGCCCCGCACTGCACGCAGTTGGTGTAGTTGACGATCACGTCCACCTCGCCGTGCTCGGGGGCGTCCTCGGGGATCTCATAGACGCCTGCGGGGCACATCCAGCGCCACGTCTCGGCGACCTCGCGGGGGACGTGCTTGCGCACGCGGATGTGGTTGGGCGCGTCGTCGCGCGTGGCGTTGCCGGTGATGAACACGCTGGAGAGCTTGTCGAAGGTGTATTTGCCGTCGGGCTTGACGTAGCTGTCCTTGGTCTTGCCGACGAACATCGGGATCGAGTCGTTGCGGTGCCAGATCGCGCGGCCCGGGAGCTTGCCCTTGGTGATCTGCTGGATACCCGACAGCGGCCCGCCGATGGGCAGGCCCTTCTGCAAGGGCTGGCGCGCGTTGCGCACCTCCCACAGCTCTTTGCCGACGGAGGATTGCTCGATCGCATCCTCGTAGGAGGAGAGGTCGCGAGCGCCGCTCTTCAGCGCCTCATAGATCGTCTCGGCCGCGAGCATGCCCGACTTGATGCAGTGATGCACGCCCTTCAGCGCCATCGTGTCGACCATGCCGCCGGCGTCGCCGACGAGCAGCGCGCCGGGCATCGACAGCTTGGGCATCGACCAGTAGCCGCCGCCCGGCAGCGCCTTCGCCCCCCAGGCGACCCGCTCGCCGCCCTCGAGGATCTTGCGCACGAGCGTGTGGGTCTTGAATGTCTGCAGCAGGTCGTGCGCGGAGGTGGTCGCATCGGCGTAGTCGAGCTCGACGACGAAGCCGATCGAGACCATGTCATCGCCGGTCTTCTCGTTCTTCATCGGGTAGATCCAGGTGCCGCCGATCTGGCCGTACTTCGAGGAGATCTTCAGCGGCCACGGGCCCATCGTGTGGATCAGGCGGTCGAGCGGCTTGGGGACCTTCCAGACCTCCTTGACGCCGAGCTCCCACACCTGCGGTTCGCGGCCTTTGGCGAGATCGAACTCGCGGATCGCGGCGCCGGTGAGGTGACCCCAGCAGCCCTCGGCAAGCACCGTCGCCTGCGCCTTGATGTCGGTGCCCGGCTCGAAGTTGCCGAGCGGCTCGCCGTCCTTGCCGCGCCCCTTGTCGCCCGAGCGCACGCCCACCACACGACCGTCCTCGACAACGAGCTCCGTGGCAGCCGTCTCCGTGAGGATGTACGCGCCGGCGTCCTCCGCCTGCTGCTGCTGGTAGCGCGCCAGGGAGGAGACCGAGATCACCTCGTTGCCGTGGTTCTTGAACGGCGGCGGTGTCGGGATGCGCACCGACAGCTTCGAGGTCGGCGTCAGATATACCGCCTCCTTCTTGACCTCCCCGAACGCGAACCCCTCTTCCCGCCACTGCTCGCGCGTGAGGTCGGGAAACAGCTCTTCCAGCGGCCCCGGGCGCATGACCGCGCCGGACAAATTGTGACCGCCGCACGTCTTCGCCTTCTCGACCACCGCGACCGGGACTTCGCCCAGGCGCTCCATGAGATCGCCCCCGCCCGCCGCATCCTCGCTCAGCAGCTGCAGCAGCCGGTTGGCGCAGGCCAGGCCCGCCGTGCCGCCGCCGACGATCGCCACGCCGACCTCGATCAGCTCGTCCTCGGAGTCCAAGCCGCGCTTGACGAACTCCTTCTGGGAGTCCACCGGCGGCGGGTAGGCCGCCGGGATCGCCCGTCCGTTGTGAGAACCGTTATGAGCTGACATCGCCGGCGGTCACGCTCCTTTTCGTGTTGTGCCGGAGCACCCTCATCCGCCCGTTTCCCTCAGCCCGCCTTCTTCGCCTTCACGGCCTCGGTGAGCTTCGGCAGGATCTTGTTCAGATCGCCGACGATCCCCAGGTCGGAGAACTCGAAGATCGGCGCGTTGGAGTCCTTGTTGATCGCGACGATGTTCTCCGAGGCCTGCATGCCGACCTTGTGCTGGATCGCCCCGGAGATGCCCGCGGCGAGATACAGCTTCGGCGCGACCGTCTTGCCGGTCTGGCCGATCTGGGCCGCGTACGGGTACCAGCCGGCGTCGACCACCGCGCGCGTGGCGGCGACGGCCGCGTTGTTGCCGAACGCCGCGGCCAACTCCTCGGCGAGCTGGAAGCCCTCGGCCTTGCCGAGACCGCGACCGCCGGCCACGAGGATGTCCGCGCCCTCGATGTCGACGTCGGCGCCGCGCTGTTCGCCGCGCGTGAGCATCGTCGCCTGCTGGGCCTGCGGGCTCAACTCGAAGCCGAGCTGCTCCACGACGGCATCGCCGGCGCCGGACTCCTTGATCTCGAACGCGTTCAGGCGGCCGATGACGATGCCGACCTGCGAGCGGTATTTGATCTCGGAGATCGCCGAATCGCCCAGGATCGGGCGCTCGGCCACGAGCTCTCCGCCCTCGGCGCGCACGCTCGTGACCTCCATCGCGACGCCGGCGCCCAGGCGCGCGGCCAGGCCGGCGCCGATCTCGAAGCCGAGCAGACCGCCGCCGAACAGCGCGTAGGAGTAGTCCCCGCCGGAGATCGCCGCGGCCATCGCGTCGACCAGCGGCTGCGCGAGTCCTTCGGGACCCTCGGCGACGAGCACCTTCTTGGCGCCGTAGTTGCCCAGCGACGCGGCCAGCTCCCGCGGGACGTCTCCGAGCATCACCACGTGCGCCTCGCCGCCGAGCTCGGCGGCGAGCTTCGCGCCCTCGGAGACCGCGCCGAGCGAGTTCTTGTTGATCGCGCCGTCGTAGTGCAGCGCGTAAACCAGGATGTTTGCCATTTAGATCAGCTTCCTCTCGTCGAGCCAGGCGACGATTTTCTCGACCGTTTCGCCGGTGTCCTCGTCCTCGATGATCTCGCCGGCGGCCTTCGCGGGCGGCGCCTTGGCGGCGACCCACTGGGCGGCGGAGTTATCGCCTCCAACTCTGCCGGCGTCGATGCCGACATCGGCCGCGGTGACTGCATCCAAGGGCTTCTTCTTGGCGCCCATGATCGCCTTCAACGAGGGGTAACGCGGCTCGTTGATGGCGTCGCCGACGGAGATCACCGCAGGCAGCTTGATCTGCACGGTGTCATAGCCGTACTCGGCCTGGCGCTCGCAGCGCAAAGCCTCTGACTCGACATCCATCTTGATCACCTGCGTCAGCGAGGGCATGCCGAGGTGCTCGGCCACGACAGCGCCGATCGTGTAGCACTCGCCGTCGTCGGACTGCTGGCCGAGCAGCACCAGGTCGGGGTGCTCGCGCCCCAGCGTCTGCGCAAGCGCATAGCCGGTGGCCGCCACGTCCGAGCCGGCGACGGCCGGGTCGGAGAGGTGCACGGAACGGTCGGCGCCGAGCGAGACGGCCTTGTGCAGGGCGCGCACGGCGCTGTCGGGACCCATCGTCACGGCGACGATCTCCTCCACGGGCACGGCGCCGCCCTCGCGGATCTGCATCGCCGCCTCGATGGCGTGCGTGTCATACGGGTTGAGGTTCTTCTCCCCGCTGCGGTCCATGCGCCCCGTCGAGGGGTCGATGCGCTTCTCGACGGCGGCGTCCGGGACCTCCTTCACCAGGACGCATATCTTCATT
>DATMPZ010000019.1:0-14550 GCA_035567335.1 Solirubrobacteraceae bacterium | reverse complement strand
GGCTCGATCGCCGTGATCGTCGCATTGCTCGAGCTGCCGTGCAGCCGCCCGACCGTGAAGGCGATCGGCGTGACGCTCGCGACGCCGGGCACGCGGCGCACCGCCGCAGCCACCAGCGCCGGGATGCCCTGCTGGTTGTTTGCAGCCTGGGAGTTCTCGATGATCAGGTTGCCGGCGAACGAGCGGCTCACCGCCTGGTCGATCGTGGCCTTCGTCCCGTCGGCGAGCACCGCCACGAACGCGACGAGCGCCAGGCCCACGGTCAGCGCTGCGGCGGTGATCAGCGTGCGACCCGGCTGGCGCATCGAGTTCTCGCGCGCGAGCCGGCCCGTTATTCCCCTCCACATCACGAGCACGCCGATCGCCCGCGCGAGCGCCGGCACGACGCGGTAGCGCCGCGGGCGGTCGCCGCGCCTGAGCCGGCGGAGCACGAAGAGCACCCGAACGACCAGGATGATCGCCAGCCCGGTCAACGCCACTCCCCCGCCGAGCAGGAGCCGCAGCACGATCAACAGCGTGAGCCCGATCGCGGCGCGCGCGAGAATCGCCCGGCGGCTCAGCACGATACGCGGGATCTCCACCCCCTCGCGCATCGCCGCCAGCGGCGGTACGCGTGTGGCGCGTAGTGCCGGGGGCAGGCCGGCGAGCAGCGTCACGATCGTGCCCACGAGCAGCGAGACGACGATCGTACGCGTCTCCACGACCGTGCCGTTGTGCGGCAGTTCGGCGCCGAACGCCTTGAACAGCTCGTTCAGCGCAGGGGCCAGCACGAGGCCGCCGAGCAGCCCCAGGAGGGCGCCTGTCACCCCCAGCAGGAGGCCTTCGTAGACGACCAGCTGCAGGATCTGCCCGCGCGAGCCGCCGAGCGTGCGCAGCAGCCCGAACTCACGCGTGCGCTGCGCGACGGTGATCGAGAACGTGTTGAAGATGATGAACGCGCCGACCACGAGCGCGACGTAGGCGAACACGAGCAGGAAGGTGCGCAGGAAGCCCAGGTTGCTTTCCAGGTCGGAGGTGTCCTTGGCCGCCTGCTGTGCGCCCGTTCGCACCTCGACGGTGCCGGGCAGCGCGGCACGAATGCGGCTGCGCAGCTCGTTCGCGCTCACGGGGTGGGCGGGATTCGCTTCCGCGGCGACCTCGATCTGGTCGAAGTGGCCGGGCAGGCCCACGACCCTCTGAGCCTCCGTCGGCGTCAGGATCGCGGCGCCCGCGCCCCCGAAGGACTCGCCGCCGCCGAAGCGCGTGACGCCCACGATCGTGTAGCGCTTGGCCGGCGCGGATCCGGCGACGATCATCTGCTGGCCGAGCTTGAGGTTGTGCCGGTTGGCCGTCTGTTCGTCGATCGCCACCTCGTCGGCGTTGACGGGAAATCGGCCCTTAACTGCCTTGAAGGACTCGAAGCGCTTGGGCGACTCCGATGCGACGAACGCCGGCGCGCCACCGTTCGTCAGGCGTTTGCCGTGCACGTCCAGGAACGTTCCGGGCGTGAAGATCGTGCCGGCCGCTTCGGCCACGCCGGGTGTCGCGCGCACCTGCGCGAGCATCTGATCGGTGATCGGCGAGGTCTGCGAGCGGGTTTCGCGCCCGAGGTTCTGGGTCGGGCTGATCACGACGTCGTTGCCGCGGTTGGCGACGCTGAAGATGCTCGCGAAGGACTTGTTGATCGTGTCGGTCAGGATGTAGGTGCCGGCCATCAGCGCCACACCCAGGGCGATCGCGATCGCCGTCAGCAGCACCCGCACCTTGCGCTGCATGAATCCCCTCAGGACCAGCGAGAGCATCAGCCCACGGACTTCATGAGATCCAGCGCCTGCTCGGCGGTGACGGCGTCGCCGTCGTGCACGATCCGCCCGTCGGCGAGCACGAGCAGGCGGTCGGCGAACGACGCGGCATGGGCGTCGTGGGTGACCATCACGACCGTCTGGGAGAAGTCGTCGACGGCGTGGCGCAGCAGCTCGAGCACGTCGTTCGAGGCTTTCGAGTCGAGATTGCCAGAGGGCTCGTCGGCGAACACGACCGTCGGGCGGGAGATCAGCGCGCGAGCGACGGCCACGCGCTGCTGCTGGCCACCGGAGAGCTCAGCGGGGCGGTGGGTGAGCCGGTCGCGGATGCCGACGGTATCGATGAGCCGGTCGAACCATTCGCGGTCGGGCTTGCGTCCCGCGATCGACAGGGGAAGCAGGATGTTCTCTTCGCCGTTGAGCACCGGCAGCAGGTTGAAGGTCTGAAAGATGAAGCCGACGCGGTCGCGACGCAGCTGCGTCAGCTCGCGGTCACCCAGCTCCGTGAGGTCGACGCCGCCGATGCTGACGGTGCCGGCTGTCGGTCGATCGAGACCGGCGAGGATGTGCATGAGCGTAGACTTGCCCGACCCCGACGGGCCCATGATCGCGGCGAAGCGTCCGCTGGGAAAATCCACGCTCACACCGGCAAGGGCGTCCACGGCCGCTTCACCCTCGCCATAGCGACGGGTGAGATCGCGTGCCTGCACGATCGTCGCCGGACGGTAGCCGTCGCTGCTCGCTACTACGTCCATCCCCACATCTATACCCGGATTCATCTGGGCAAGTCTACGCCCACCCCCGGGGTGCCAAAGGATGCCCGAGGCGACGCCCGGCCGGGTATGTAGCATCGTCGGCCCGATGCACGAGACCGTCCCGCAAGTCTTCCTGATCGCCCGTCCGTCGATCGACGTCGAGGGCATGCGCGGATACCTGGCCGACGTCGGCGGAGAGTCCTGGCTGGCGCGCCGTCTGGAGGAGTGCGGCGGCAGCCCCAACGGCGGCGAGCTGATCGTCGAGTTCGGCGGCCGGGCGTGCTACCGCAGCTGGGAGCCGGGATTGAACCTGAACGTCACCAAGATCCGCACCGATCAGCGCGAGTACTTCGCCAACATCCTGCGCTCAGCCCACGGCAGCGTGCTGGAGCACGCCAACTGGTCGTTCGCGCTGCGCGACGTGAGCAGGGTGTTCACGCACGAGCTCGTGCGCCATCGCGCCGGCTCGGCGTTCAGCCAGGAGAGCCTGCGCTATGTGCGCCTCGCCGACATCGGCTTTCGCGTGCCGCCGGCGCTGGAGCCGGTGCGCGAGCGGGTGCTCGCGATCGTCGAGCAGCTGGAGGAGTTTCAACTCAGCGCGGCCTCGGAGCTTCAGATCGACGCGGAGGGCGTGCCGTTTCACGTCAAGAAGGAGATCACCTCCGCCCTGCGCCGCCTCGCGCCGATCGGGCTGAGCACGGACATCGTGTGGACGGCCAACGCGCGCACGCTGCGCCACGTGATCGAGATGCGCACCGCCGAGGGCGCCGAGGAGGAGTTGCGGCTGGTATTCGATCGCATCGCCCACATAATGCAATCCGAGGCGCCCGGGCTGTTCCAGGACTTTGTCCGCCAGGACGACGGGTCGTGGGTGCCCGAGCACCGCAAGGTCTGAGTTCAATCCTCCTGCGCCTGCAGCTCTGAGATGCGCTCCTCCAGCTGAGCCATCACCGCCGGATCGCGCAGCGTCGTGACGTCGCCCAGGGCGCGGCCCTCGGCGATGTCGCGCAGCAGGCGGCGCATGATCTTGCCCGAGCGCGTCTTGGGGAGATCGTCGGCCCAGATGATGCGCTTGGGGCGGGCGAACTTGCCGATGCGTGCGGCGACCGTCTCGCGAATGCTCTCAACCGTCTGCTCGTCGCCGGCGAGATCGCCCTGCAGCGTGACGAACGCGACGATCGCCTGACCGGTGTCCTCGTCGTGCTGGCCGATCACCGCCGCCTCGGCGACGTCGGGGTGGGCGACGATCGCGGACTCCACCTCGGCGGTGGAGAGCCTGTGTCCGGAGACGTTGACGACGTCGTCGATGCGCCCGATCACCCACAGGTAGCCGTCGGAGTCGCGCCGAGCGGCGTCACCCACAAGATAGGTCTCCCGGCCGAAGCGGCTGAAGTAGGTCTCGACGAAGCGCTCGTCCTCGCGGTAGAGCGTGCGCAGCATCGACGGCCACGGGCGCGTGAGCACGAGCAGGCCCTGACCTTCCTCGATCGGCTCGCCGGTGGACTCGTCGCGCACCTCGGCGGCGACGCCCGGGAAGGGCTGGGTCGCCGAGCCGGGCTTGGTCTGAGTGATGCCCGGCAGCGGCGTGATCATGATCGCGCCCGTCTCGGTCTGCCACCAGGTGTCCACGATCGGGCAGCGTTCGTGCCCGATCACCTTGTGGTACCACAGCCACGCCTTGGGGTTGATCGGCTCGCCGACCGAGCCGAGCAGCCGCAGCGATGAGAGGTCGTGCTTGTTCGGCCACTGCGCCCCCCACTTGATGCAGGCGCGAATCGCCGTCGGCGCGCAGTAGAGGATCGTGACGCCGTAGCGCTCGACGAGCTCCCACCAGATCCCCTTGTGGGGGTAGTCGGGCGCCCCCTCCCACATCACCGAGGTGGCGCCGTTGGCCAGCGGGCCGTAGACGATGTAGGAGTGTCCGGTCACCCAGCCGACGTCGGCGGCGCACCAGTAGACGTCGGACTCGGGCTCGAGATCGAACACGTAGCGGTGCGTGGACGACACGCCCGTCAGATAGCCGCCGGTGGTGTGCAGGATGCCCTTCGGCTTGGCCGTCGAGCCGGAGGTGTAGAGGATGTACAGCGGGTGCTCGGCGTCCAGCGGCTCGGCCGGGCAGTCGGGGTCGGCGGCCGCGAGGATCTCGTCGTAGTAGACGTCGCGGCCCTCCCGCATCGCGCAAGGCGTTCCCTTGCTGCGCACGACGACGATCTTCTCCAGCGTCTCCAGATCGCCCATCGCCTCGTCGACGCGCTCCTTCACCGGCGCGATCCTGCCCTTGCGCGCGGCGCCGTCGACCGTGATCAGCACGCGCGCCCGCGAAAACTCCATGCGCTCGCGCACGGCCTCGGCGGAGAAGCCCCCGAACACGACATTGTGCGGCGCGCCGATGCGCGCGCAGGCGAGCATCGCGACGACCACCTCCGGGATCATCGGCAGATAGATCCCGACCACGTCGCCCCTGCGCACGCCCAGGTCCTTCAGCGCGTTGGCCGCACGCTGCACCTCGGCGAGCAGCCCGGCGTAGGCGATCTCGCGCTCTGAGCCGTCCTCGCCGCGCCAGTGAAACGCGACGCGCTCGCCGCGCCCCGCCCGCACGTGACGGTCGAGGCAGTTGTAGGAGACGTTGAGCTCGCCTCCGACGAACCACTCATAGAACGGCGGGTTGGAGTCGTCGAGCACCGTCTCCCACGGCTTGAACCAGTGCAGCTGCCTAGCCTGCTCGACCCACCACGCCTGCGGGTCGCGCGCCGCGCGCGCATACACCGCCGGATCGCTCAGCAGCGCCTGCGCGCGAAACTCAGCCGGGGGCTCGAAGCGCTCGACTGCAAGCAGCGCCGCGAGCTCGTCGTCGAGCCGCTCTCCCGTGATCGCGTCGTGCTCGCCCGCCATAATGCGAGGACTCTAGCGCCGGACGGGGAGTCGGTTGCCCTGCGCGCTCAGCGCTTACGCCGGCGCTTGCGCGAGGAGCCGCTCGTCGACGCAGGTTGCGCCGGAGCGGGCGCGACGTCGGACCCGGACGCGAGCGCCGGCTTGCCCTTCCGCGTCCCGTTCGCGGACTCTCCTTCGCGTTCGGCGCGGCGCTCGGCCTGGGTGGGCCACGGACGCGCCTCCCCCGCCGTCCACGCGGGCGGATCCCCGTTCGGCCAGCGCCCGAGATAGAGCATGCCCATCCCCAGCAGCCAGAACGCGGGCACGATTTCCAGGGTCGCACCCCCGAGCGGCAGGAATATGAGGATGCCCGAGAAGATCCCGATCACGCCCATCCAGCGGGTGAGCAGGCCGACGCGAATAGCGTTGACCTGAACCACGATCATGCCCGCGGTCAGGGCCAGCGCCGCGAGCAGGTCGAGGTACCTGGTGATTACGCCCACGGTGCTCTCCGGGCCGGGAGTGCGAACTGGGCCGAGTATGTGGTCGACGGCGCGGTTGGAGAAGTCGTGGCCCACCGCGAAGTTGTGTACTTCAATCGCACCGAGTACTTGGTGGCCGACGTTGACCACCGCCAGCCCGATCCCGCCGACGAGCACGAGCGGGCGGGCATACGCCCACGTCTCCGGCCGGCGAAAGCGGGCGGCGTCGCACAACAGCAGCAGCACGAGCGTGAGCGCGACGAGCGAGATCGACTTGATCGTGCTGCCGGCGATCAGCGCGAACGCGTGATGGCTGATGTATTTGACCTCGACGGCACGCGGGCTGACAGCCGGGTTGGCTTCACCTCTGAGCGCCGGCGCAAGACCCTGCAACAGGCCGACCGTCGGCGCGGAGCTGAGCGTCGAGGTGACGATGATCGCGCTCAGAAAGTAGAGGAAGCCGCCGGCGAACGCGGGCACGCCCAGACGGGCGCGTCGCTGCGACTCGCGGGCGATCTGCTCTGCGATCTCGGTCGGGCTCGGCATCGGCTCCGGGCACAATATCTGGCGCCTCGTGATGGGCACCCCTCGGCCGGGCGCTGGGGGGGCGAAGCCGGTCTATGATGAGCGCATGGAGAGTGGCGGTCTCGGCGACCTGTTCGGAGATCCAGAGGAGCTGCAGCGCAGGCTTGCGGCGTTCGCCGAGCAGATGCAGGGCCAGCAACGGTTGGCGTGGGCCGACAACGCGATCAAGCTCGCCGTCGACATGACCGTCGCCGCGGTGGAACGCGTCAACCTGCAGGGCAACGCCGAGGCGCAGGCCGAGCAGATCAGGACCGTGATGGCCCGGGTATTTCCCGAAGCCGTCACGCTTGTGCGCGAGGCGCGCGAGGGCCTGCAGTAGCGCGTTCGTCCTGGAGCTCTGACTCGCGTGAGGCGCGGCCGGCGTGGAGCACTTCCCCGAAGGAACGGAACCGGAAGATGAACACCACGGCGCCGAGCCCGACGACCGCCGTGAACACGGCGATCGCTATCTGCTGGCCGACGGAGTAGGCCGCGACGACCGCTGTCGGCGCCGTGCCGGCGAAGACGGTCACGAGCAGCGCCTGCTGCACGCCCGCGCCTCCGGGAGTGAACGGGACCGCGCCCGCGACCTGGTTGATCGCGAACACGAGCAGCACGTTCTGCACCGAGCCGCCAACCCTGAAAGCTTCCAGCAAAAACCAGAATGCCGCGAAGCGGCACATCCAGGCGGCGGCCTGCCACGCCGCGACTTCGCGCAGGTAGCGAGGACGGTCGGAGAGGATCGTCACGCCCTGACGCACCCGTGCCCAGAACGCGCGCACGCGCACGGACAGCAGCGCGAACGCGAACAGCCCGACCACCACCAGCGCTGTGATCAGGAACAGCGTGAACCGGAAGTGCTCGGCCAGGTAGGAGATGTCGAACGAGCTGAGTTTCGAGAAATCCGGAGGCTTGGGGAACACGCCCTGGGTGAACGCGAAGATCAGCACCAGCACGCCCGCGCAGGCGTCGAATATCGACTCCACGAAGAACGCCGCCGCCACCGTCGGATAGCTGGACCCGGCGATCGAGGAGCGCGCGAGGAACAGCTTGATGAGATCCCCCCCGCGCGCGGGCACGACATTGTTGAAGCCCACGGCGGCGAAGTAGGCGCCCCAGATTCGTCGCCATTTGATCGGGGACGCCGGGTAGGCGGCGCGCAGGCTGTGGAAGAACGCGCGCGAGCGCAGCGTCAGGTTGAGTCCGAAAAAGGCCAGCCCCAGCACGAGCGCGCCCCAGTGGATGGCCGCCAAGTCCGCAAAGAACTGCCCGACGGCGTCTACGAACGAGGTGAGGTTGTCGCCGATCGAGGTCGATGCGATGGCTCCCAGCACACCTCAAGCCTACGGGGAGTCCGGGCGGGCGCGGCGCCAACGCCAAGACCCGATCGGCGGTGACCGGCGTACGCCTCAACCGACCGCGCGCTCAGATCTCTTCCTCGTCCTCGTCCTCGTCCTCGTCGATGTCGTCGAACTCGTCCAGCTCGAGCTCTTCGTCATCGGTTCCGAACTCCTCGTCGTCATCCCAGTCGTCGTCTTCGAATTCGCGCTCGGGAGTCCCAAGGATGGTGCTCAGCGGCATTCGACCCTCCTTTCTCGCTGCCGAGGAGTGAGCGCGGCCGATGATAGAGGCTGCCGCGGGGCGCCCGGTGGGTGCAGGCCGATCCAGGCGCAGCCGGCGAGCCCACAGCTGGTCGGGAGCTGCGGTCGGGAGCTCCCGACCGCAGGCGCCTATGTCACCGGCGAGCTTGGACTCGGTCTGGCGTAGAGACGCCGTAGCCCGCCTGACTTACAGGGCCAGGTGCAGGCGCAGCGCGTCATCGAGCGAGCCCATCAGTCGATCGGGCAGCCGACCGAGCTGCTCGCCAATGCGCTTGGCATCGAGCGAGCGGACCTGCTCCGCCTGCGCCTTGGAGTCCTGGGGCAGGCCGCCGGCGCCTGCCGGTAGAAGCACCTGGAACGGGTAGATGCGGTCAACGTTCGAAGTGACTGGCACGACCGTAAGCACTCCCCGACCCAGCCTTGCCGCGGCGGTATTCGCAGCGTCGTTGCTGACGATGACCGCCGGCCGGCGCTTATCGGCCTCCGCCCCGCGGACGGGCTCGAGATCCACGAGGCGCACCTCTCCGCGCCGCATCACAAACCATCGCCTACGACCGTATCCCAATTGGCGCCTTCACCGCTCGCATCCCACTCCGCCCAAGAGTCGCCGTACGCCTCGCCAAGGCCGCCGAGACGAAGTGCCTGGATGGCCTGATGCACGACGGCGGAGCGCGACGGATACTCATGCGTGCTGGCGTACTCATCCAGGAACGCCACATCCTCGCCCGGCAGGCTCACACTTACCTTCATACCCTGATCCTACCAGCCTTCCGACCCCATCGGCCTGCGGACCGCCCTACTTCAACAGCCGCGACAGCCGTCGGTCCTTCAGCACGCGGCCGTCGGTCTGGCAGGTCGGGCAGTAGGCGATCACGTAGTCCTCGAAGTGCACCGCCTCGAGCGTCGTGGCGCAACGCGGACAAGGCTCGCCCTCGTGGCGGTGGACCTGCAGGGGCATCGGCAGCCTGTCGGGAATCGGCAGCCGGATCGCCTGCTCGTAGTGGGCGATCGCGCCGCCGAGGGTCTCGATCATGGCCTTGCGCAGGCGCTCGCACTCTGCTGCGTCGAGGTCCGCGCCGCGCTTGTATGGGGAAAGCTCGGCCTGCCACAGGATCTCATCGACCCACGAGCGCCCGATGCCGGCGATCGTGCGCTGGTCGCGCAGCAGCGCGTGCAGCGGGCGGGGCGCGTCGAGCAAGCCGGCCAGCGGCGGCGGGTCCGGCCACGCCTCGGGGCCGAGCTTGGCGAGCGCCTCGTCGCCGTCGAGCTCGCCGGCGCGCAGGAGCTTGACCCAGGCGGCCTGCTTTGAGCCGAACTCGCGCAGCCGCAGCTCGCGCGACTCCTCGCCCTCCCGCGGGCGTACCCGCACGAGCAGCCTGGAGGTGCGATCGCGCGGTCCGGCGCGCTTGTCATACAGCTGCAGCCGCCCGGCGGACATCAGGTGGGTCAGCAGCGCCAGCTCGCCGGAGGTTTCGACGATCAGGTTCTTGCCCCGCCGGCGCACGCGCGCGATCGTCTCGCCCGCAAGCGCCGACAGCGGCGGGTCGAACGTCTTCAGCGCATTGATGCCGGGAGCCAGCGCCGATTCGATCCGCGCGCCGCGCAGCGCCTGGTCGAGCAGGCGCGCGGTGATCTCGACCTCGGGCAACTCCGGCACCCTCCCATCGTAGGAGGCTGCCGAAGCGCCGATTCATCCATTTCGGCCGAGTCCAATACTCACGGGCGCCGCGCCATCCGAGCCTGCCTCAGTACGCCGCGATCGGGGAGCCTTCGTACTGCACGCCTGTGGGGCTGACCCAGCGCACCCGCCAGGCCACGCCCTGGGTGGAGGAGCTGAAGCTCCAGTAGCCCAGCGAGTTGGTCGTGACGGTCTTGAGCGTCGTGTACCTGCGGGCGCCGCGGCGCTTGACGAGGATCGTCGCCTTGGTCGAGCCGAGCGTCGGGCGCACGAGCCCCCACAGCGAGAAGCCGTGTCCGTGCTTGGTCACGGTCAGCGGCAGCGGCCAGCTGGAGTACAGCGGCTTGGGCCTGCCGGATACGGTTAGAAGGCCCGTCTGGAAGCCAATCGTGCCGCCGTGGACGCTCGACCCGGCGCGCCCGCCGAGCGGGTCGTCCTTGAGCAGGTACTGCGAGAACGCCGCCACGCGCGGGTTGCTCCAGGCGATGCGCTCGTCGATCGCGTCGAACTGCGCCTGCTTTGAGAGCGAGACGCCGAGTTCGCGGTTGGGCACGCTCTGCACGCCGAACTCCGTCAGGTAGATCGGCACGCCGCCGGGGATCGCGTGCGCGCGGGCGGCGGCGTTCAGCGCGTTCGACAGGCGCGAGAGCACGCCGATTGTGACGTCGTCGGCGCCGGGTGGGCGGTAGTAGGGGCCCGCGGGCAGCGTGTAGGCGTGGTGGGCATAACCGGCCGTCTGCAGTTGCCCGCACGAGCCCGACTTGCGGTAGTGCGCGTTCAGGCACAGCGTCCCGCGCAGGAACGCGAGCGGGGCGACGTCGTGCAGCAGCGCCCGCGCGCCTTCCCTGTGCACGTTGACGGTGTCATAGCCGAACGGGGCGGTCTCCCCCATCAGCACCTGCGGGTGCGCGATCCCGGCGGCCTGCAGGCCCGCGTAGCCGGCCTGGTACAGCCCGCGGTAGATGCGCGGCGACGTCGGCTGGCCGTGGGAGTTGAACTGCGGGCGCAGGAACGCGGGATGGTTGGCCTCGTTCCAGATCGAGTACAGCACGCTCGACCCGTAGTGGCGGCCGACGGCGGTCATGAACTGCTGGAAGTCGAGGTCGTCGGGGCTCGTGACGTAGGGCGCGGCCTTGTTGGACGTCGCCCAGCGCGGCACGGGCGAGGTGACGGTCAGCAGCACCTTCCAGTGCAGACGCTCCGCTTCGCCTATCAGCGCGTCGTATTCGCCCCAGCTGTAGCCGGCGGGGTTGGTGGGGTCGAAGGCCGGTTTGGTCGCGGACTTCTGGCCGGGCGCGACGTCATACCAGGAGAGCTCGACGCGCAGCGCCGTGACGCCGAGCGATTGCAGCTGCGCGATCGCGTGCGGGCGTTTGAGCGGGTTGAGCAGGTCGGTGGAGCCCTCGAAGTACACGGCCTCCCCATGGGATGCGAGGGCGGTCGTGGGGGCGGTGACGCCGGTCAGGGCGACGAGCAAAGCGCCGCAGAGCAGAACTGAGAGGAGGGGGAGTCTGTTTCTGAGCATGGTGGCTTAAGACACCTTCGGGGTAGGGAGGTTGCGGTCGCGCTGAGATTTTCGAGGGCGACTTCGGGGCTCCTGCCCGCGGGGAGCCGATCGGATCGACGCAGGGGTCCGGACAATACGGCGTGCGGCGGCAGCCCGGCCCCGAAGCGTCGGGTAGCGTTTCGCGGATGCCCATCGCAACGGCCCCCGACGACATCGTCGCAACGCACGCGCAGGCGTCGGCTAACGCACGCCCGCCGCTGCTCGTGATCGAGCCGTTGCGGGAGTTCCTGGACGAGCATGGCATCGGCGAGGGCGCGATCGAGGCTCAGCCAATCGGTGAGGGGCACTCGAACGTGACCTACCTGATCGAGCGTCAGGGCGCCGAGGTCGTGCTGCGCCGCCCACCGCGCCCGCCGCTGCCGCCGAGCGCGCACGACGTGCTGCGCGAGGCGCGCCTCTTGCGTGCGCTCGCGGACACGCACGCGCGGGTGCCGCGCGTGCTGGCGGTGTGCGCGGACGAGCGGACGATCGGGTGCCCGTTCTACGTGATGGAGCGAATCGCGGGCGAGGTGATCGTCGCGAGCGTGCCCGCAGCGCTGGATGACCCCGCGCAGCGGCGTCAGATCGGCGAGCAGCTGATCGAGGCGCTCGCGGAGATCCACGCCGTGGACTGGCGCGCCGTGGGGTTGGAGGGGTTCGGCAAGCCCACCGGCTACCTGGAGCGCCAGGTGCGCCGGTTCGGGGGGCTGTGGGAGGTCAACAGGACGCGCGAGATCCCCGCCGTCGAGCGCGTGGGAGAGTGGCTGGCGCAGAACATGCCCGAGTCGGGCCCGGCGACGATCGTGCACGGCGACTATCGCCTGGGCAACACGATCTTCGCGGCGCAGCCCCCGGCCCACCTGCAGGCGGTGCTCGACTGGGAGATGGCGACAATCGGCGACCCGCTGGCGGACCTCGGCTACCTGTGCATGATGTGGACCGAGGGCGGCGACCCCAAGGGCGGCATGCGCGAGTACCTCGGCGGGGTCACGCGCCGCGCGGGGTTTCCCACGCGTGGGGAGCTGATCGAGCTGTATGAGCGGCGCACGGGCCGCTCGATGGAGGCGCTGCGCTGGTATACGACGCTCGCGCTGTGGAAGTCGGTGGTGTTCATGGAGGGCAACTACAAGCGCGCCCTCGCGGGCGCGACGGACGATCCGTACCTGAAGCAGTTCGGCGACGGCGTCGTGGAGCTGGCGACGCAGGCCGAGGGGGTGGCGTTCGGCGATGACTGAGAAGACCCTGACGAGCGACGACGCAGGCGAGTTGGCGAAACAGGCCGAGGAGGTAGTCATCAGCGATGCTGAGCCGGCCGTAGACCAAGCTGGCCGATCGGAGATTCCGTCGATCTCCGATCGGTACGGACGCAGGGAGCGTGGCGTGCTCGGCACGCGTGCTGGCCGATCGGAGATACCTCGATCTCCGATCGGTAAGGACAAAGCGTCGCGTAGATATACGTCCGGCTCAGCGCGTACGGGTCTGCTGATCGACTGGGGCGGGGTGCTGACGAGCAACCTGTTTGCCTCCTTTCACGCCTACTGCCTGCAGGCCGAGATCGACCCGCAGGCGCTGGCCGGGCGGTTCAAAGCCGATCCGCAGTTCCGCGAGCTGCTGATCGCGCTGGAGAAGGGCGACCTGGAGGAGACCGCGTTCGAGTCGCGGTTCGCCGCGCTGCTGGAGGTCGAGCCGGACGGGTTGATCGACGGGCTGTTCGCGGGCGTTGGGCCGGACGTGGAGATGATCGAGGCGGTCCGGCGGGCGCACAAAGCGGGGATCAGAACGGCGCTCGTGTCGAACTCGTGGGGTGTGCACCGCTACCCGCACGACCTCTTCTCAGAGCTGTTCGACGGTGTCGTGATCTCCGGCGAGGAGGGCATGCGCAAGCCCTCGCGGCGGATGTACGAGCTGGGCGCCGAGCGCGCGGGCGTCCCGGCAGGCGCGTGCGTATACGTGGACGACCTCCCATTCAACCTCACGCCGGCCGAGGAACTCGGCATGGCAACGATCCATCACACCAGCGCGGAGACGACGATCCCCGAACTCGAAAGGCTCCTTGGAATCGCGCTGCGCTCAACAGCCGCCTCGAACAACGACGGTTCCTAACCGAGCCCAGCCCCCGGATGCCTGCGATCAATCGCCGCTTACATGTATAGCCGGTCGCAGACCGGCAAAGCACTCATTTAAAGATCAATTCCCACACTGACTCATCTCCGGCAAGCCCACCAACAGCGTAACGCCGCCCGAGGCAGCGGCGTAGCTGGACACCCCATCGCCGCGTAATGCAGACTTATTACCCGCGCGCGTGGCTATGCAGCTACGCCTGGCTATACAGCTACGCCTGGTTATACAGCTACGCCGCTACCTCGCAAGGCAACACACGCACAGTGGGCTTGCCGGATAGATGCCAGTGACAGAACATATCTTTACGGAGTCGCGGGCCGGCCGTACCGGCCGGCAAGATATGTAAGCGGCGATTTGACGCACCAGTCCCCGTCCTACGCGACCCAAGCGCAGTGAACATCGCGGCGCGTGGTAAGTACAGCTACGCCGCTACCTCGCAAGGCAACACACGCACAGTGGGCTTGCCGGATAGATGCCAGTTACGGAACATATCTTTACGGAGTCGCAGGCCGGCCGTACCGGCCGGCAAGACATGTAAGCGGCGATTTGACGCACCAGTCCCCGTCCTACGCGACCCAAGCGCGGTGAACATCGCGGCGCGTGGTAATCCAGCTACGCCTGGCTATACAGCTACGCCGCTACCTCGCAAGGCAACACACGCACAGTGGGCTTGCCGGATGAATGCCAGTTACGGAACATATCTTTACGGAGTCGCAGGCCGGCCGTACCGGCCGGCAAGACATGTAAGCGGCGATTTGACGCACCAGTCCCCGCTCCGCGCGCGTGATTACATGGATTAACCAACCCAGCCCGCCCAGATACTTGGCGATCAATCGCCGCTTACATCTATCGCCGGTCGCAGACCGGCAAACACTCATTTAAAGATCAATCTCACACTGACTCATCTCCGGCAAGCCCACCAACAGCGTAACACCGCCCGAGGCAGCGGCGTAGCTATACCCCCCCACCGCCGCATAACACAAACTTATTACCCGCGCGCGTGGTTATATAGCTACGCCTGGCTATACAGCTACGCCTGGTTATACAGCTACGCCGCTACCTCGCAAGGCAACACACGCGTAGTGAACATCGCGGCGCGTGGTAAGTACAGCTACGCCGCTACCTCGTATTGCAACACACGCACAGTGGGC
>DATMPZ010000018.1:0-20165 GCA_035567335.1 Solirubrobacteraceae bacterium | reverse complement strand
GTCCCCGGTCGCCCAGTTGGCCTCGACCGCGATCTGGGTCAGGTCGGGGCTGAACAGCTGCGCCTGGAAGCTGTTCGGGCCCGCTTCCCCGACCGGCCTGGTCGAGGTCATCCCCCAGCCGGCAGGTGTGCGGTTGAAGTAATACTCGCCGACCGTGGCGTCCGGGCTCGAGCCCCACTGCGTGCCGGGGACATGCAGCATCATGTGTTCGCCGTCTTCACCGACGTTCGCGCCCATCGTGACGAGGCCGTAGTGGGAGAAGTCCTGAGCGCCGCCCTTTTCCACCGGCGTCACCTGCTCATAGGCGCGGCAGTCCGGGAGGTTGACCGACAGGCCGGCGCGCAAGGCTTCGTTGGCGCACGCCGGCGCTTCACTCGAACTCACCCCGGGGACGGTCAGGGTCTGTTCGTTGCCGTCGACCTGCGCGCCGGCGGACGCGCTGCTCTTGGCGACAAGACGGTAATGGTAGGTGGTTCCCGGCGCCAGGCCGGAAAGGTCCTGGCCGACGATCACCGTCGGGAACACCCCCGCAACGGGTTCGCCGGGGCCCGCGTCTTCTTCGGGCGTGCTCGCGGCGTTCGCGAAGCCGGTTTCTTCGAACTGCTGCTGGGTGACGTACTCGACATAGAAATGCGTGTCGTTACCGTCAGGGCGCACATCACCCAGCGCGCGCAGAGATTCGCCGTGGATCGCGTGCGTCTCAAACGTGCTCACCAACGCGACACCAGCCGTTTCAAAGGACTTGACTTCCGAGGTCACCGCGCCGTGCGCGTTTTCCGCCACGACACGCGCATAGTACGCTTTGCCTTCCGCCAAGCCCGACGCGTCGCCCTGTACTTCATGGAACGTCGCGTCCGCTTCCGAGCCTGTCAGCAACCCTTCGGAGACGAGGCTCCATTCGCCGTCGGGCGCAGTCGGTGATGACGCAACCTGCAACCGCCAAGTCGTCGCAGAGTCGTCGGGGCCCACCTGCCCCGCCAGGTGCACGCTCGAGGAGTGCACGGCACTCACAGCACAGCAGCCGGCTTCCGGGGTAGCCGGCTTCGTCTTGAATGAGAATTCCTTCGTGGCGGCCGACCCCACGCCGTTAGTGGCGGCCAACTGCACGGTGTATTGCGTGCTCGGCGTCAAACCTTCGATGTGCACCACGCGGCGAGCGGCGTCTTCGGCCTGGCTCACCGACCCGCTACCGCCCGCGACCGCTTCAAACGGTCCGCCTTGCTTGCTCAGCTTGACTTCATAGCTCGTCGACGGAGCGCCGTTGTCCTCGACCTCGAGTTCCACGTTCGCGAATTCCGGGCCGAATTCCCCCGCCTTTTCGATGCCGAAGAACAGGATTTCGGCGGGCTCGATCGGTGGTGTCGTGAAGTGCCCTTCTTCGATCGCGCTGCCAAACGCGTTACGCCCGATGATCCGGATCGCATACGCGGCGCCCGGCAGCAGATGACGCGCCGTCTCGGTGGCAGAGCATTCATTGCCGCCCGCCGATTCGATCGTGCCTTCACCCGCCAGCTTCCACGACAGTTCACCGCCGGCCTGCGCGTATTCGATCGCGTAGTGCGTCGGCGAGCCGTTTGCGCACATGTCGGACTGGATCTCCGTGCGCGTCGAATGCAGTTCGATCGCTTCGATCTTCGTCACCGTCGGCGGGCCGGTGTTCGCCGAGGCGGACGGGGCGGCCAGGGTTAGACAGAGCGTGAGGACGGTGGCGAGGGAACCAACGAGCGTGCACAGCCGCGCGTGGCGGCTCGTGGCGGGGGTGTACAGCGTGGTGTCGGTCATGGTTGGGGAGGGGCCGGCCGGTTCCGACTCCCCGCGGCGGCGATGTTGCCGCGGGGAGTCTGGCTGCGAGGCGAAGTCGGCTATTCGGCAGTGACCGTCCAAGTCCCGTACGCGAGCACCGAGCCTTCTTTTTCGGAGAAGAGGTTGAACAACGCCCCACCTGGTCCTGCTCCTGCTACCGGGCCCTGGGGATCTACGAAGACACCGCTGGAGACGTGGGCGTTTACGGCCAGCGCCGCGAACACGCAAAGATTGCCCGGTGCCGCTTCGGGTTTCTGGAAGGTCCCTTTGCAATGGCTTGGGATCGCCGTTTTCTTTTCTTTCAGTTCGCCTTGGCCTTCTTCTTCGCCGATGTAGTTGGTAGAAGCTTCGGCATGCGGCCCAGCCGCGAGCGGGATGTTGAAGGAGATGTCAACGGGCTGACTCTGATTCCCCGCGGTAGCGGTGAACTCCATCGACCAGACACCTCGCTCGGTCTTTTCTTTGGGCAGGGTTTCGGTGAAGCCCGTCGTGCCGTTTTTGCCGTCTTTGCCCGGAGTCCCGGGAACCCCCTGCGGCCCCTGCGGACCGGTGCCACCGGCTGGACCCGTGGGACCGGCGGAGCCGGCGCCGGCTGCGCCGGGGGGACCGGGGGGACCGGCCGGACCCTGGGCGCCGTTCGCGCCGGCCTTGCCGCTGGCGCCTTTCAGCTGTTTAAGTACCTTCGGGCTGATCTGCTTCGTCGAAGTGATCAGGAAGTGACCGGCGGCGTAAGCGCCGCCGGTCATGGCGAAGACGAGGGCGAGCACGGCGATTATTGTTGCTGGATTGACACGAGACCCGCGTGCTCGATGGGGCGTCTCTTGAGCCGCTTGCGAGACTGAGCCAGAGGACGAGACGTCCTGGTCTTGGTGCTTCGTCGTTTTTCTGAAGGTGAACATCACATGTCCTCTCTATGGTTCAGACGGTCGGTGTGTGGCAAGATTGGAAGTCTTGGTGCTGCTGACCGGTTTCATGACGCGTCCTTGCGATCGTCGGTGCTGAGCGCGAGCTGTTGGGCTATGCGCTCTCCGAGCCCGGTCAGTCGCCACGCGTTGGGCTCGCCCTTGGAATGACCCACACCCGTGTTGACCAGAAGACCGATGCGCTCCAGACGCCCCAGCAGCTTTGAGATCTGGCCCTGGTCGTAGATCTCGGCGTGCTCACCGATATGGCGATTGCTCGCACCGGGATGCTCGGAGGCGGCCTGCAGCACTCGCGCGGTCCTGTACGTAAGACGCATCGGGACCCCCCGCAACGGGTCCTCGACGTCCCCGCCCCAACTGTCCTGCAGCGCGGCGCGCTCGACTCGCGGTAGCCGTGGCAGCGGCCGGCGCTGCTCTGCGCGCGCGGCCGCCGGACCCAAATACGGCAGGACGATCAAGCTCATCAACTCCCCCAACAAGCCCCGCAACGGCACCCGACGCTTGTTCGAGGACAACCGCGCATACACGATCGCGAACGCCGCACCGACCAAGCCCTCCGCAGTCAGGACCGTGCACTCCCGCGAACGCGAGCGCGAATGCTCTCCCCGACCCTCGTCCAGGATCCTCGCCAAGCCCGCGAGGAGATTCTCGCGCCACGCAAGCACTCGCGGGCCGCCCTGCAACGCCGACACCACGCACACCCGCGCGAGCACCGGCTCGCGATCCAAGAGCGACAGGATCACGAGCAGACCCCCACGCACACGCTCACGCCACGCAAGCCCAGTCAGGTCCGCCGCTGCGATCTCCCCCCTGACCTGCTCGACCGCATCCTCCAAGACCGCGAGCAGACACTCCTCACGACTCTCAAACAGGTCATAGAAGGTGCGCCGCGACACCCGCGCCCGCGCAGTGATATGCGCAACCGAAGCGTGCGCGTAACCCAACTCCGCGATGCTTGCCACAGCCGCCGCCAGCAACCGCGCGCGCTGCATCTCCGACACCTGCACCCGCGGAGAAACGCTCACACCCCGCGAGCGCCGCGCCTTCAACGCCTTACGCCGAGCGCCGGTCTCAGTGGGCATCACGCACACCCCAGAAGGGAGCTTGATGAGCGCCGCGGCCTCGGGTTCAGACCGCGGCGCTCACCAGCGCAACCACCGGCGCGCGAAGGGACCCGCGCCGGAGCCTCCTCGAACGCCACCACCGGATGAGGGAAAACGCGATGGCGCTCGAACAAGCCCCGGCCCGCTCGACAAGAGCCCCGAGAGCTACATATGCACAGGGGATGCCCTACCCCCGAGAAGGATCCCGGACGGCCCTCCGTCCGGGGAAGATCAGCTGCTAGAGAAGGGGTGCCCCAGGGACAAGAGAGAGAGAGAGAGAGAGAGATGTGTCAGCGCTGCTGACGCATCTACCTACCGGCCCGAACGGGCGCGTAGCGACCTCTGTCACATCTGTCCCCGAAAGACTCATGCGTGAACTACCCCTCTTCATGCGATCCGGCCCTCTCCCCTACAACATCCCTGCAAAAGCGCTTGACACCGATCCAGTGGACCGACCCAAACCCGACCTATCGTGCCCGACATCCCACGATCGGGAAGTCATGAACACGAAAGAACATAGCGCCAACCGCGCGGCTTGTCAAGAGCGAACGGTCAACGATGCGCGAAACAGGCTGACAGTACGCTGCATTGGGCTCTACAGAGCGAAAAGCCGGCTCAGGCTCAACGCTCGCGCACACTGACTATGTTCGATGCGCCGTCCAAGAACGGGAAGTCCGCCTCGTGCGGGCAGCGGACACGGAAGCGATAGGATAGAGAACACGCGGACGCGGCGGGGCCGGTAGGTCCTGCCGGCTGTCGCCCATACAAGCTCGACAGCGACGCAGGACGATCATCTTCGACACCATCAGCAAGCCGACAGTGTCCTGAGCGCCACATTGCTCGCAGTTGGCAAAAGGAGGTCGAATCCAATCGCGTGGATCGACGATCATCGTGCGCGGCATCATCGGAACCTCCAGAGCACCAATCCGCCCGCCGCCAGCCCAGCTACGGCGATCGATGCGCAGGTGATCGTCAAAGCCTCCGTCTGGAAGCGGATCGCCAGGATCGCGAACAGCGGAGCATACGAACACAGGAACATTGCAAGCTCGACGACCAGCCCGGCAATCGCCTCCCGAGACCCGACCTTCATCGCCGCAAACTACACCACGGCCCAGCCCCCGACACGACAGGGGCCCCCTGCGGGACGCCGCACGCGCCGGATTCTCGAAAGGGCGCGAGGATGGGATATGTTGCCCGTGGTGGAGCGGGGAGAAGCACGAGCTGCCAAAGTGGGCCGCAGCGCTGCAGCACGCGCTGCGCCAGCAGAGTCACTCGATCACGGCGCCGCATCCGAGCCGCTGGCTACCTTGGCGTCCGTGCCTGAGCTGGACGCCTTTCTTCCCGATGTCATCCCGAAGCTCAAGACCTACGTCTACCGCCTCATCGACCCACGCAACGGCGAGACCTTCTACGTCGGCAAGGGCCAAGGCAACAGGGTCTTCGCGCACATCCGCGATGAGCTGAGTCAGGATGGCGACGAGCTGAGCGACAAGCTCAAGCGCATCCGCGAAGTACGTCTAGCCGGTTTCGAGGTCGCCCACGTCATCCACCGACACGGCATGGACGACGCGACGGCGTTCGAGGTCGAGGCGGCCCTGATGGACGCCTATCCTGGCCTCTCCAACGTCGCAGGTGGCACTGGGTCAAGCGAATACGGAGCCATGCATGCCCGCGAGATCATCCGCCGCTACTCCGCCCCGCCCGCCGACTTCCGGCACAACGCCATCCTCATCAGCGTCAATCGCAGCGCCGCCGAGACCTCGCTCTATGAGGCCACGCGGTACGCCTGGAAGATCAGCCGCAAGAAGGCGATGCAGGCGGAAGTCATCCTCGCCACGCAGCGCGGACTCATCGTTGGCGTGTTCGTCGCGGAGGATTGGCTTCCGGCTACAGCGCAAGACTTTCCGGGCCACGAGGATGCGCCCGGACGGTTGGCTTTCATCGGCCGGGAGGCTCCGGCGGAGCTGCGCGATCAGTACGTCGGCAAGCGAGTCCCGGACGAGTACCGCAAGAAGGGCGCAGCCAACCCGATCAGGTACACCTGGACACGTTGAGTCGCATAGTGCGTCGCGTCCTGGCTCGCGTCCATAGTGATTGTGCGTCCACAGCCCGACCTACACTCTGGTTCGGATGAGCAGCCTCAATCTGAGCAGCGAGAAGATGGACGTCACGTGCGACTGCGGCAGGAGCGTGTCGCGCACGATCGCCCAGTGGCGCCGGAACCCCACGATGGAGTGCCCCCAGTGCAGGGCGATGATCAACGTCGATGTCAGCGACGTGGACAGAAGCATTCGCGAGGTCGATCGGGCGTTCGGGAAGATGGACCGCCAGATTCGCAAGCTCGGCAGCTAGACGCTGCTTGGCCATGAGGTTTTGATCGTGCCCGACCCCGAGGATGCCGGCACCCATGCCGCTTCTCATCCACGATGCAGCGCCACGTTGCCAAGTGCGCACGATAGTCCTCGACGGGAGGCTCGATCCAAGCCGAGGGGTCGCCAGCCGAGGATGCCTTGCATCCCGTTTGCATCCCATTTCCCGACGGCTTGCATCCCGTCTGCATCCCTCGGACCACCGAACAGCCGCGAACACGGGCAAACCGCCTCCCGCTAGGGCCAGTGTTTCCGGGTGTTTTCGCCCGTGTTCGCTGGCCTTCGCGGTTCTCTAACCAATCGGGGCGCCCGGATTCGAACCGGGGACCTCACCGACCCGAACGGTGCGCGCTACCAGGCTGCGCCACGCCCCGACGCAGCGCTCAGTATCCCACACGAGCGCCGGTGGGCAGCCATACGGGCGCCGCTACGTAGCGCCGGCGAGCGGGCAGCGCCGGGCAGGTATCGTCAGCTCGCCACACGCCCATGCCCGCGTCCACGCCCGACCCCACGCCAACCGCCGAGATCCTGGACCACCTCGACCGGCTGCTCGAGCCGGATCGGTTCGAGGACTACTGCCCCAACGGCCTGCAGGTTCCCGGACCGGCAGAGGTCGCGACGATCGCGACGGGCGTGTCCGCCAGCGCGGAGCTGTTCGAGCTCGCCACAGCCGAGCGAGCCGACCTGCTGGTGGTCCACCACGGCCTGTTCTGGGGCTCGGCCCCGGGTCCGATCGACGCCCAGCTGAAGCGTCGGCTGCAGTTGCTGTTCGACGCTGACATGGCGCTCGCCGCATACCACCTCCCGCTCGACGCGCACCCCGAGCTCGGCAACAACGCGCTGATCGCCCAGGAGCTCGGGGGCAAACGCGTGGACGAGCCGTTCGCGCTGCGCCACGGCGAGTCGATCGGCTGTCTCGCGCAATTCCCCGGCGGCCTCCTCGCGGAGGAGCTGATCGAGCGCGTGCGCGCAGCGACCGGGGGGCGCGAGCCGCTCGTGTTCGACGCGGGACCGCCGCGCATATGCACGTTGGCGATCGTGTCGGGGGCGGGCTCAGATTATCTGGCGCACGCGGCGGCGGCGGGCGCCGACGCGCTGCTCACGGGCGAGCCGGCCGAGCGCGTCATGTCCCAGGCGCGCGAGCTGGGCGTGCATCTGATCGCCGCCGGGCATTACGCGACCGAGACGTGGGGCGTACAAGCGTTGGGGGAACACCTGGCCGAGCGGTATGGCCTGCGGCACGTGTTCCTGGACGTGCCCAACCCGGTGTAGAACGCATAAGACCTGGAGGTTGCGGGAATCCTCTATTGCAATCGTCCGCTCCTGGCGCTAGCGTGAGCGAAGCAGCCAGACACATATCTCGGACAGGAGGAGATCTCCCGATGGCCAACCACCTGACGCCCACCGAGCTTGCCCGCGAAGCCGGATTGGGGCGCCGAGAAGTTTTGTCGAAGTGCCTCGAGAACGGGGTGCCCATATTCAAGGGGCGCATCGACAAGAGCCTGTTCCTCGCCTCGATGCGCCAGGGTGGCGCCCAACAGCGTCCCGCCGCCTCGCTTAAGACCTAGACCACCCGCGCAACCCCCGCCCGACCAGCCAGACCACCCGCGGCAACCCGCCCGACCGCCGCCTACCGGCCCACCGGGCGCGACATGTCGCTTGGGCGCACATGTCGCGGGTGCTCGCTGCGGCGTGCTCAGCCGGCTTCGGCTGACCTCGACCGAGCCCCTGGGCCGGCCCGTCGCATGCGCGCGCCACCCTGCGCCACCCGAGCACGCGCAAACTCCCCTAAGATTTGAGGGTCGGATCGTAGTAGCCGTGAGCCGTCGAGTGAGCAGCACGTCAGTGTCGATCGAGGGGAGAGCAAGTCATGGAGGTTACCGCCGCGCCGTCGGCAACCGCATCGCAGACCATCGCCGACCTGATCCCGCACGCGGCCGAGCGGTATCCAGATCGCGCTGCCATCCGCTACAAGCAGGACGGCGTCTGGCGAGACGCCACCTACGCCGAGCTGGACCGGATCGTAAACGAGGTCGCGCTCGGGCTGATCGATCTCGGCGTCCAGCCGGGCGAGCGCGTGTGCATCCTCGCCAACACTCGCCCCGAGTGGTCTTACGCCGATCTCGCAGCGACGTCGGTCGGCGCGGTGGTCGTGCCGATCTACCAGACCAACTCGCCCGAAGAGTGTCATTGGGTCATATCCGACTCCGACGCGTGCGCAATCGTCTGCGAGGACGCCTCGCAGCTGGCGAAGATCGCGGAGATTCGCGACTCCCTGCCGCACCTGCGCACGATCGTCACGATCGACGTGCCTTCTGAGGAGGAGGCGACGGAGGAGATCGCCGCCCTCCAGGCGATTCCGCTGGAGGAGGTGCGCACGCGCGGACGCACGCGCTCGCTGGAGGAGCTGGAGGCCCGCCGCATGGGGGTGCGCCCGCAGGACACCTTCACGTTCATCTACACGTCCGGCACGACCGGACCGCCGAAGGGGTGCGTGCTCTCGCACGGCAACTACCGTGCGATCGTCGACATGGTCGAGCAGCGCGCGAGCCTGGACAGCGACGCCGGGGACGTCGTCTACCTGTATCTGCCGCTGGCGCACTCGTTCGCGCTGCTGCTGCAGCTGGTGGTATTCGATCTCGGGGTCACGCTGGCTTACTTCGGCGGGGATACCAGGCAGATCGTCGGCGAGCTGGCCGAGGTCAAGCCCACGTACCTGCCGTCGGTGCCGCGGATCTTCGAGAAGATCTACACGCTCGTCAGCGCCAACTACGCCGATCCCGAGGAGCTGGCGGGCGCGGTCCACGTGGGCATGCGGGTGCGCGAATGCCAGCTCGCGGGACAGCCGATCCCCGAGGAGCTGCAGGCGCCGTTCGAAGAGGCCGAGGAGCGGCTGTTCAAAAACGTGCGCGCCGCGTTCGGCGGGCGGCTGCGCGAGGCCGTCAGCGGCGCGGCGCCGATCGCGAAGGAGATCCTCGAATTCTTCTACGCCTGCGGCGTGCCCGTGATGGAGGGCTACGGCATGACCGAGACCGCTACTGCCGCGACCGCGTGCAGCCCCGAGAACCACCGCTTCGGCAGCGTCGGCAAGCCGTTCCCGGGCGTGGAGGTCAAGATCGCCGACGACGGCGAGCTGCTGATCAAAGGCCCGAATATATTTCAGGGCTATCACAACCGCGCCGAAGAGACGTTCGGCGCGATCGAGGACGGGTGGCTGCACACGGGCGACCTCGGGCGCGTGGACGAGGATGGGTTCGTGTACATCGTGGGGCGTAAGAAGGACATCATCATCACCGCCGGCGGCAAGAACCTGACGCCGGCGAACATCGAGAACGACCTCAAGCAGTGCCGCTGGATCTCTCAGGCGGTGATGCACGGCGACCAGCGCCCGTATCCGGTGGCGCTGGTGACGCTCGACGAGGAGGAGATCGCGGGATACGCCGCCGAGCACGGGCTGCCCGCGGACATGCCCTCGCTCGCGCGCGAGCCCGCCGTGCGGGCGCTGGTGCAGGAGGCGCTCGACCGCGCGAACGCCAAATACGCTCAGGTCGAGCAGGTCAAGAAGTTCGCGATCCTCGACCATGATCTGTCCCAGGAGACGGGTGAGCTGACGCCGACGCTGAAGGTCAAGCGGGGCGTCGTCAACGACAAGTACGCAGACGTGCTCGACGCGCTGTACGCGGACTGAACGAGCGCGCACGATGGGAAACCGTCCGCCGTTGGCGCATCGACGGCGCCCCGTCCCGGGCTCGCCCGAGCCTACGTGGACGGTGGCGTGGACGGATAATCGCGGGCGGATGGCCGGGCACCTGCGAACATAGAGACCGATGCGCACCGACCCTTCCGACAACGGCGGCCTGTTCGTCGGCCGCCGTCCCGGCACAGCGCCGGTCCACTTCCGCGGGCTGCCCCAACGCGGCAGCGAGCTGCGCCGGCGGGTGGATGGCTCGCTGGCGGGCATTCTGCTCGCGGGAATGGTGATGCTCAGCCTGCTGTGCTGGGGCCCGATCCCGATCGCGTGCCTGTGGATCGCCGCGCAGGTCAACTATCTGTCGGGCAGCGTCAGCCTCGGCATCTTCGTGGCGTTCGTCGGGCTGTTCGTGCTGCTGTTCGGCGCGCTCGCGATCCTGCGCCGCCTGGACCAGGCATGGATTCTCGTGCGCCGCGCCGCTGGGCACGACCAGCGCACGGGCGTGCTCGGGCGTGTGTTCGCGGTCACGGCCGTGATCTGCGGTGGGGCATTCGTGCTCTGGTTTGTCCTCATCCACGGCCCGGGGTCGAACGTGATGCCGGGCAATAAACCGTGACGGGCTTATCACCGACGAGCTATATGGGCATCGTCGCCGGACGCCGCCACCCCGCCGGGGCGTAGCTGACGATGAGCCTGCTCGACTACTACCGGCAATTCGAAGGTATGTCCGAGGAGGAGGTCAACGCGGGCCTGCGCGAGGAGGCGATCGAGCGCAAACGCAAAGCGCTGATGCGCGTCCAGACGCTCGACCTGTCCCAGACGACGTGGCCCGAACTGCCTCATCCGAGCATCGTGGGCGCGATCACGTTCGTGGCGCGTCGCGGCATGCAGCGTTATCCCCACCTGCGAGGCTCGCAGTTGCACGACGAGCTGGCGGAGCGCCACGGCGTGGACCCGGCGCGGGTGATCCTCGGCAACGGCGCCGCCGAGCTGCTGAGCTCCGCGGCGCGCGCACTGATCGAGCCCGGCCAGCGGCTGCTCAGCGCGTGGCCCTCCTACCCCCTGTTCCCGATCATGGCCCGCCGCGCGCACGGCCAGGCCGTGCGGGTGCCCGGCGGCGTCGACGCCCTGCTCGAGGAGGCTCGGGAGCCTGGCACGCGCGTGATCGCGATCGCCAGCCCGAACGACCCTACGGGCGAGTTGCTGGCCACGGGCGAGCTGGAGCGGCTGCTCGCCGGCCTGCCCGACGACGTGGCGGTGCTGCTGGACGAGTCGCTGGTGGAGTTCGCCGACGCCCAGCCGGTCAACTCCTCGCTGGAGCTGGCGAGTGAGCACTCGCGGCTGTTCGTGGTGCGCAGCTTCTCCAAGGCCTGGGGGCTGGCGGGGTTGCGCGTCGGCTATGCGATCGGCGGGCCCGGATCGGAGGAGCTGCTCGCGGAGCTGCAGCCCGACCTGGGCGTCTCGGAGGTTTCCCAGGCGGGCGCGCTGGAGGCGCTGCGCACGTGCTCGGAGATCGTCGCCCGGCGCGTGGCCGCGATCTCACGCGAGCGCACCGCCGTGACCGATGGATTGCGCGAGCGCGGGTTTGAGGTGGCCGACAGCCAGGCGAACTTCGTGTGGGCCGCCCATCCGGCGATCGACGGCGGCGAGCTGTCCGCGCGCCTGGCCCGCGCCGGCATCCTCGTCGCCGGGGGCGCCGCCCTGGGCGAGCCCCGGCACGTGCGCATCGGCCTGCGCGACTCCACGGCGAGCGGGCGCCTGCTCGACGCGCTCGACAAGTCGCTGTAGAGGCCCGGTCTCAGCCCGCGAGCCCGGACTGGCGCAATAGCGCTCCGGTGGTCCCTTCCAGGATCTTCCGCCAGGCGCTGGCCTGCTCGGGCTCGACGTCGTCGAAGTGCTCTACGACTGCGCGCAGCCGCTCGCCGGAGATTTCCAGCCCGTGACGCTCGGCCACCTCGCGGTAGTGCTCGTATTCGCCCGCGAGATGCTGGGTGACCGACTCGAACCCATGCTTGCCGATCTCCACGCGCGAGGCGAAGCTCATGATCGATGTCTGGAACATCAGCCTGTCCGCGGGCTCGGGCTCGATCAGGACGATGTCCACGCCCGGATAGCGCTCCTCCCAGCGCTCGGCCAGCTCGTGCAGGCGCTGGTGGGCGAGCAGCTTGAACGCCTGGTAGCCGATCTGCGGGAACCCCATGTCCGAGACGCGCTTGGCGCGCACCCCTCCGAGGGTGCGGACGGTCTCTGAGAAGTCGTTCACGAACGGCACGATCGGGTTGATCACGACGATCAGCTTCGCTCCGGCCTCCACGGCGATGTCGAGGTTCGTGGTCGACACCAGGCCACCGTCGACCAGCTCGCGCCCACCCACGGTGACCGGCGCGTACACCATCGGCAGCGCCCCGGACGCGCGCACGGCTGTGGAGATCGGCACGTCGGTGAGTCCGTCGCTGCCGAACACGACCCGTTCGCACGTGTCCAGGTCTGTCGCCGTCAGGTACAGCTCGTGGCGCAGCTGGGTGAAATCGTCGCTGCGGCCCGGCTCGCTGAGCACCTTGTGCAGGTACTCCTCTATCCCGGCGCCCGTGTACGCGCCCGAGGGCAGACCCTCGGCGAATCCCAGGAGCACGTCCATCAGCGACACCTGCCCGCGCCGGCGCACGACGTCCCGCGCCAGCCCCAGCGCGCGCCACGGCAGCATCGCGCTCTTGCGCGCCAGCTCGGTCAGGTTGGGGCGCAGCAGATCGCCGAGATCGACGTCCTTGAACGGCGAGGGCGCCTGGTGGGTGACGACCTGCATCATCTCCTCCGGCGTCACTCCGTTCGCGCACAGCGCGGCGATGAACGCGCCGGCCGAGGTGCCGACATAGATGTCGAACTGGTTGACCGTGCTGTTCGTCGCCAGCAGGTCCAGCGCGCGCAGCGCCCCGATCTCATACACGCCCCCGGTGAATCCGCCACCTCCGAGCACGAGCGCGGTCTTGTCGCTGCGCCGCCGCCGGCGACGCCGGCGCGAGGCCGTCCCGATCGCCGCCCGAGCGGACTCCCCGCCCCGGGGATGAGCCGCGGAGCCGTTGCGCGCCGCCGCCGGTTGCAGCTTGACAACCCGTCCCATACCACCCAACATCATATGCTCCGCGTGACCCGGAACCGGATTGCCCACACCCTGATCCTGCTCTGCGGACTGCTGCCGGCCACCGTCGCCGTGCCCGCCGCTGCGGGTGCGAGCACCGGCAGCCTCGCCGGACTGCAGGCCGATCTAACCCACCAGCTGGCGCTCGCCGGACCGGCGGATGGCGCGTACGTGTATGACGTCACGACCCACCAGGCGCTGTTTTCAGAGCGCGCCACCACGCTGCGTCCGCCCGCGTCGGTGGAGAAGATCTACACGGCCACCGCCCTGCTCGAGCGCATGGGCCCGACGGGGCGGCTCAGCACGACCGTGTACGGGGTAGGGCGGCTCGCGGCGGGAGGGGTGTGGGAAGGCGACATCTATCTGCGCGGCGGCGGCGACCCGACGTTCGGATCGAGCGCGTTCATCCGCGCCCACTATGGCGGCGTCGGCGCGTCGGTGTCGGCGCTCGCGAGCCAGCTCGTGCGCGCCGACGGCATTCAGCGCATCACGGGCTCGGTGCTGGGCGACGAGTCCTACCTGGACTCGCGCCGCGGCGAGCCCTCCAGCGGCTATGCGCCGGACCCGTTCCTGGAAGGCACGCTGTCGGGGCTCGCGTTCAACCGCGGCGCGCGCGGCTCCGAACGCGGCGCGCGCGCGCCGGCCGCGTACGCTGCGCGCGAGCTGTGGGCGACGCTGAAGAACGACGGCGTCAGCATCGCCGGCCACAGCGGCGCGGCGAGCACGCCCACGGGCGCGAGCCGGCTCGCGCAGGTGAGCTCGCCCACGGTCGCCCAGCTGCTGGGCCTGACGCTGGCGCCCTCGGACAACTACTTCGCCGAGACGCTCCTCAAGGACCTCGGCGCGCGCTACGGCGGCGCCGGCACGACCGCGGCGGGAGCGTCGGTCGTCCGTCAGACGATGGCCTCGTTGCTGGGCATCCACCCGCATGCGATCGACGGCTCGGGGCTGTCCGAATCGGACCTGACCTCGCCGTATGAGGTGAGCGACCTGCTGGCGGAGCTCGCCTCGACGCCGATCGGGCCCGTGCTGCGCGGGGAGCTGGCGATCGCCGGGCACACCGGCACGCTGGCCACGCGCATGCGCTACACGGGCGCATCGGGACGCTGCGAGGGCAAGACGGGCACGCTCACGGGCGTCTCCAACCTCGTGGGCTACTGCACGACCGCGAACGGACACACGCTCGCGTTCGCGATCTTCACCGATGGGATCGCCACGGAAACGGCGCACGTGTTCCAGGACCACATGGCGATCACGATCGCGGACTACTGATCGGCTCGAGGGCAGAGGCCGTGCCGCATGCGGCACGGCCGACCAGGCCGCATGCGGCCTGGTCTCGAGACCGCGCATGCGCGGTCTCGCCGACGCCGAACGGGACCCATCCCTCAGCGCTCGTCTGCGTCAATCAAGTTGGTCGGCGATACATCGAGGGCCGCCGCGATCTTGCGCAGCGTCGGCAGGCTCGGCTGGTGCAGGCCGCGTTCGATCCGGCTGAGCGTCGACGTGCTGATGCCGGCCGCATGGGCTAAGTCTTCCTGCGTCCGTTCGTCGCGCAGCAGCTTGATCGTCGTGCCGACAGACACACAAGAACATTGACTGCTTCAAGGCACATATGCCAGAGCAAATTCACCTAGGCGATTCTGCTCTGGTACGCTTCTCAAGCCGCCGGGCCGTATCCCCACAGATCATCGTCCGGGGGCGCGCCGTCACATAGCCCCCGCTGTGGTTTCTGCCAAGCGGGGGCTATATAAGTCCCACACATGCGTCGGCAAGCGCTCAGTCGGCGTTCGGTTCGCCCTCCAGCACAGCCCGCAGGCCGTCTTCGTCCAGCACCGGCACCGCCAGCCGCTGGGCCTTGGCCAGCTTCGACCCCGCGGACTCACCCGCGACGAGGTAGTCGGTGTTGCGCGAGACCGACCCCGTCACGCGCCCGCCCGCGGCCATGATCCGTTCGGTGGCGTGCTCGCGCGTCCAGTGCGGCAGAGTGCCGGTCAGCACGACGGTCTTGCCGGCCAGCGGCCCCTCCGACGGCGGGGGACCCTGCTCGCGCAGCCGCAATCCGAGGCTGCGCAGGTCGACGATCAGCGCGCGCATGCGCTCGTCGTCGAGCTGGTCGCGGATCGTGCGTGCCATCTTCTCGCCGATCCCCGGCGTCTGGGCGATCTCCTCGGTCGAGGCTCGCAGCAGCGCGTCGATGTCGCGAAAGCGCATGGCGAGATTGCGCGCGGTCACCTCGCCGACCTCCTCGATCCCCAGCCCGAACAGCACGCGCGCGAACGGCCGCTGCTTGGAGGACTCGATCGCGGCGATGAGGTTGCGCGCGGACTGCTCGGCGAACCCCTCCAGCTCGGTCAGCTGCTCGGCGGTCAGCCGGTAGTAGTCGCCGTCGGTGCGCACCAGCCCGCGCTCCTGCAGCAACGCGACCTGCTTCTCGCCGAGGCCCTCGATGTCCAGCGCGCCCTGCGAGACGAAGTGCTTGAGCAGCTGCCACGCGCGCGCGGGGCAGTCGCGGTTGGGGCACTTCGTGAACACGCCCGCGCGCGGCTTGACGGTTTTGGTGTCACAGAACGGGCACCTCGCGGGCGGGCGCGGGCGCGGTGGACGCTTGCCGGCGTGATCGACCATGTGCGGCGCCGGCGAGACCACCTGCGGAATCACGTCGCCGGCGCGCATCACGATCACGTCCTCGCCCGGGCGGATGTCCTTGCGGCGCAGGTCCTCCTCGTTGTGGAGCGTCGCCAGCTTGATCGTCACGCCGCTCACAGCGACGGGCGTGAGCACCGCGTAGGGGCGCAGGTCGCCGAACTTGCCGACGTTCCACATCACCCGCTCGAGCTTCGTCACGGCCGTCGTCGGCGGGAACTTCCAGGCGATCGCCCAGCGCGGGTCACGTCCCACCGAGCCGAGCCGGCGCTGCAGCTGCAGGTCGTCGACCTTGACGACGACCCCGTCGATCTCGAAGTCGAGCTCGCCCCGGCGCTGCTGCCAGTCCAAGCACTGCGCGATCACCTCGTCCTCGCTGTCCAGCACCTGGATATCGGGATTGACACGGAACCGGTGCTCTCCCAGCCAGTGCAGCGCCTGGGAATGCGTCTGGAACGACAGCCCCTCGACTACGCCCACCTGGTAGCACCACACCGACAGGGGTCTGCTCGCGGCGTCGGCGGGATCGAGCTGACGGATCGTGCCGGCGGCGGAGTTGCGGGGGTTCATGAACGTGGACTCGCCCGCCTGCGCACGCCGCTCGTTCAGCGCGGCGAAATCGCCCAGCGACATGTACAGCTCGCCGCGCACCTCCAGCAGCGACGGCACGTCCTCGACGCGCAGCGGGATCGCGCCGATCGTACGCAGATTGTGCGTGACGTCCTCCCCCACCTCGCCGTTGCCCCGCGTCGCCCCGCGCTCCAGCACGCCGTCGCGGTAGACGAGGCTGATCGCCAGCCCGTCGATCTTCGGCTCGACCACGAACTTAAAGCGCGGCGCGGCGATGCCCTCGCGCGCGAGGTGGGTGCGCATCCGCTCGACCCACGCCCGCAGCTCCTCCTCGGTGCGGGCGTTGGGCAGCGACAGCATCGGCTCGAGGTGCTCGACCTTCTCCAGCCGCCCCACCGGCTCGCCCCCGACGCGCTGGGTGGGCGAGTCCGGGGTGCGCAGCCGAGGATGCTCGGCCTCGATACGGCGCAGCTCGTCAAGCAGCGCGTCGTACTCGTCGTCGCCGATCTCGGGATCGTCGAGCACGTAGTAGCGGTGGGCATGGTATTCGAGCTCGCTGCGCAGCTCCTGCGCGCGCGCCGGCGCCCCCTCCGGAGGGTCGCTCACGACGCGCGAGGTGCCGCCGGCCGATCTGCCGGCCGATCTGCGATCGGTGGCGGCCCGAGCAGCTCCTCCAGGTCGAAGCCGCGGAGCGCCTGCAGACCCGCATGGTCGGTCAGGTCGAAGTGGATCGGGGTGACGGCGACGCGCCCGGCCGCGACGGCCGCGAGATCGGTGCCGGGCTCGTCGTGGAACCCGGGGTCGGAGCCATAGATCCAGTAGCGCCGGCGGTGCTCCTCCTCGCGCTCGAGCTTGAGCTCGTCCTCGTAGATGCGCTTGCCCAGGCTCGTGACCTCGACGCCGGTTGGCTCGCCCGCGGGGACGTTGACGTTCAGCAGCGTGCTCGCCGGCAGCGGCACATCCTCGATCCGCTCGACCAGCCGCGCGACGAACGCGGCCGCGGTCTCGAACCCGAAGCCGCCGTCGTAGCGGAAGTCCAGCGCGCGCGCGCGCGACTGCTGGGAGACGGCGATCGCGGGGATGCCGAGCACGACTCCCTCCAGCGCCGCGGCGACCGTGCCCGAGTAGGTGATGTCATCGCCCAGGTTCGCCCCGTGGTTGATCCCGGACACCACCAGATCGGGCTGAAATCCCTGGATCAATCCCAGGCTGGCCAGCCTGACGCAGTCCACGGGTGTGCCGTCGCTCGCGTAGCCGACGGTGCCGTCCGAGAATGTCGTCTCGGCGACCCACAGCGGCCGGCGCGTGGTGATCGACCGCGCCATCGCCGAGCGGTTGCCGTCGGGCGCGACCACCGCGAGGTTGACGCCCGCCATCGCGACGAGCGTGGCGCGCATCGCCTGCAGGCCCTCGGCCTCGATCCCGTCGTCGTTGGTGAGCAGCACGTTCAGCATGGTCTGCTCTCAGCATAGGGGCCGACTCGGCTCCTGCGGTGGACGGCGCGTTACCCGTCGGTCGGGTAGGCGACCGAGGCCAGCGCCAGGCCGTGCGCGAGCGCCGTCGGTCCCGCCTGCGCGCGCGGCCTACCCTGCAGAAGCCGCTGAAACTGCGCGAGCGTACGCTGCCCCGAGGCGACCTCGAGCATCGTGCCGACGAGGATGCGCACCATGTGGCGCATGAACGTGTCGGCCTCGATCCACAGCTCGAGCGTGTCCTGTGCCCTGGCGCGCCACTCGGCGGCCAAGATGTCGCGCTCGAAGCGCACGTGGTGGGTCTCGGCGGGGGTGAACGCGGTGAAGTCGTGGGCGCCGAGGAGCGCTCGCGCACACTCCTCCAGCGCGTCGCGATCGAGCGGGCGTGGCCACCACAGCGCGTAGCGGCGTTCGAACGGGCTGCGCGCTCGGCGCGTAAGCAGGCGATAGCAGTAGGTGCGGCTGATGGCGGCGCGACGCGCGTCGAACCCCGCGGGAGCGGGTTCGGCGGCAAGGATCGATATGTCTTCGGGCAGCAGCGAGTTCAGCCGCCGCGGATCGACGGCCTCGTGGGCGTAGCTGACGACCTGGCCCCACGCGTGCACACCGCGATCGGTGCGCCCGGCGACGGCAAGCGTCAGCGGCTCTCCCGTAACGGCGGTTTCGCCGAGGACGGTGCGCAGCGCCCGCTCGATCTCCTCCTGCACCGTCCGCAGCCCCGGCTGGCGCGCCCAGCCGACGAAGTCGGTGCCGTCGTACTCGAGCGTGAGCTTCGTGACCATCGGCGCTTTCTCGCGAGCGTCGCCGGCCCGCACCCGTGCGTAAGACGCCAAGGCCCGCCGCGGGCGGGGCGACCGGGCACGCGGGCCTCAGACCAGCTCGATGAACACCATCTCGGTCGCGTCCGAGCGCCGGGGACCGAGCTTGAGGATGCGCGTATACCCGCCGGGACGGTCGGCGTAGCGGGGGGCGATGTCCTCGAACAGCTTGTGCACTGCGAACTTGTCCTGGGCGAGGCGCGACAGCGCCTGCCGGCGCGCGTGCAGGTTGCTGCGCTTGGCCAGCGTGATCAGCCGCTCGACCTCCGGTTTGACGGCCCGCGCCTTCGCCGAGGTCGTTTCGATGCGCTCGTGCTCGATGATCTCCTTGCTGAGATTCATCAGCAGCGCCTTGCGGTGCGCGCTGGTGCGGCTGAGCTTGTGTTTGGTCTTTTGATGGCGCATATCGGGCCCGGAGAGTCTATTAGTCCTGGCGTAGATTCAACCCGCGCGCATGCAGCGTCTCGATGACCTCGTCGATCGACTTTTTGCCGAAGTTGGGGATCGCGTTGAGCTCGGCCTCGGACTTGGAGATGAGATCTCCGACCGTCTGGATGCCGGCGCGCTTGAGGCAGTTGTAGGAGCGCACGCCGAGCTCGAGCTCCTCGATCAGAATGCCCCACTCCTCCCCCTGCAGCGCGCCCGCGGCCGTCCCGCCGGAGCCGGACACCGCCAGACCGTGACCGTCGAGCTGACCGCCGGGCGCGGCGCGCAGCTCCTGGATGCGATCGGCGTCGGTGAAGATCGCCAGCTGTGAGATCAGCAGCTCGGCCGCCTCGCGCAGCGCGGCCTGGGGGTCGATCGAGCCGTCTGTCTCGATGTCGAGCGTGAGCTTGTCGAAGTCGGTCTTCTGGCCGACGCGCGCGCCCTCGACGGCATAGGCCACGCGGCGCACGGGCGAGAAGATCGAGTCGATCGGGATCACGCCGATCGGCTGGTCGGCCGACTTGTTCTCCTCGGCTGGCCTGTATCCGCGGCCACGGCCGATCGTCATGTACAGCTCGAGCTTGGTTCTCTTCTCGAGCGTTGCGACGTGGACCTCCGGATTGAGGATCTCCACGCCCGCGGGCAGGTCGATGTCCTTGGCGGTGATGTCCCCCGGGCCGGTCACGACCAGCGGTGCCTCGACCTCGGTCGCGTCGGAGTGCATGCGACAGACGATGCCCTTGAGGTTGAGCACGATGTCGGTCACGTCTTCCTTGACGCCCGGAATCGTGGAGAACTCGTGCGCCACGCCCTCGATGCGCACGCTCGTGACGGCGGCGCCCGCCAGCGACGAGAGCAGCACGCGCCGCAGCGAGTTGCCGAACGTATAGCCGAAGCCGCGGTCGAGCGGCTCGATCGTGAACGTGCCGCGGTTCTGCTCCACGGACTCGGATGTGATCCGGGGGATTTGGAAGTCGAGCATCAGCGTCCTAACGTCGTATTGGTCTCGCACCGGCGCTCTGGCGAACACCGGCTCCGGAGCGCCGTCTCCCCGCCCGCGGGCGAAGTGGTGACGGCATGGGCAAACCTGCTACTTCGAGTACAGCTCGACGATGAGCTGCTCCTGCACCGGCGCGGCCACCTCGCGTCGCTCCGGCTTGCGCAGCACCTTGGCCGTGAGCGACTCGTGATCGGCCTGCAGCCACGCGGGT
>DATMPZ010000017.1:0-152931 GCA_035567335.1 Solirubrobacteraceae bacterium | reverse complement strand
CCCGCCCTCAGCTGGCGGCAGCCTGATCAGTCTCTACCAAGCCCAACGCGACCTGCAGACCGCACTGGCATGCTGGCACGATCACTGCCCGATCTGCCAGCGCAAGCTGCCGCCATAACGACCTACCGAAGTCCTACTAGGACGTCGATAAGCAAGCTAGCCAAGGACGCAGGGAGCGTGGCGTACTACGTACGCGAGCGACTGAGGACGCCGGATAGCGCCGCTTAGCGGCATCCTAGGAGACTTCGGCCGGTTCGTCCTTGCCCTGCAGTCGCTCGCGCCCGCGTTGCACGGCGGCGATGAACTTCGACAGGTTGACCTCGAGCGTGTTCAGGATCTCGTCGGCATAGTCCTCGGCGCCGAGGCGAATCTCGCGCTCGCGCGCGCGGGCGTCCTCGACGATGTCCTCGGCGGCACGCTCGGCCTGCTTGGTGACCTCCTCCTCGCCGACGAGCCGCTCCTGACGCTCGCGCGCCTCCTTGAGGATCCGCTCGGCCTCCTTCTTGGCCTCGGCGAGCATCTCCTGACGCTCCTTGACGATCCAGCGCGCCTGCTTGATCTCCTCGGGGATCGTCGCGCGCATCTGGTCGAGGATGTCGTAGATCTCCTCCTTGTCGACGCGCACCTGGTCGGTCAGGGGCACCGGCTTGGCGTTGTGCACCAGATCGTCGAGCTTGTCAATCAGTACCAGGACATCCATTTTCTAAACACTATCTCCGTTCGCGTAGCCCGCGGGGCGCGATTGGTTTGCGCCGGCACACCGGCCACCCGGGGGCGTGCGGCGATTCTCCTGTCAGGCTCGGCCCTAAGTTCGTCAACGTCGCAGCTCTTCCTGCAATCGCGCCGCCACCTGGGAGGGCACGAGGTCGTCGATCCGCCCTCCGAATATCGCCAACTCCTTGACGCCGCTGGAGGACAGGAAGCTGTATTGCGAGCTGGCCATCAGATACACCGACTCTATCTCCGGGTCCTGCCGGCGGTTGAGCTGATGCATCTCCAACTCGTACTCGAAGTCAGATATCGCCCGCAGCCCCTTCACGATCGCGCGCGCGCCGACCCTGCGGGCGAACTCGACCACGAGCGTGTTGAACGGCTCGGTCCGCACGTTGCCAAGCCCGGCGGTCGCCTGCTCGACGAACCGCAGCCGCTCCTCGATCCCAAACAGCGTCTTGTCCTTGCGCACCGACCGGTTCACGACGGCGATCACGACCTCGTCGAACAGCGCGGCGGCGCGTCCGATCACATCGAGGTGGCCGTTGGTGATCGGGTCATACGAGCCCGGGCAGACGGCGACGCTGGGTTGGGTCTCGGTCATGCGTGACGGTGGATTGCGATGGTGGTGTCTCCGTAGCGGCGCTCTTTCTCGAGTACCAGTCCGAGGTCCAGCGGCGCGCGCCGATCGCTCTCGATCGCCACGCGCGCTCTCGGCGCGAGCACCCCCGGCAGTGCCGCCGACAACCGTGGTCCCAACTCGAGCGCCCGTTCGTATGGAGGATCGATCAGGATGAGATCGTATGTCTCTTTGCGTTTCCGTGCCCGCTTGAGCGCGTCCTCGGCGTGCTCGCGCCGGATCTGCGCCTGCTCGCCGCTCAGGCCCAGCGCCGCGATATTCGTCTCGATCGCCTCGATCGCGCCCCTGTCCGACTCGACGAACACGGCGTGGCCGGCGCCCCTGGAGAGCGCCTCGATGCCCAGCGCGCCCGTCCCCGCGAACAGGTCCAGCACGCGCACGTCCTCGATGTCGCCGAGCATCGCGAACAGCGCCTCGCGCACCCGATCGGACGTCGGCCTGGTCCTTCTGCCTTTCGGCGCCTTCAATCGGCGGCCGCCGTAGCGCCCCGCGATCACCCTCATCCACGCACCGTAACGCGCGCTGCAGCGCGGACGCGGGCACCGTCCCAGGCGGGACTCGGCCATCCAGGCCGTCTCGGCCATCGCCGATGCACCGTGGGATCTATGCGGGAATCGGCTCGAGCGCGTCGGCGCCGAACGCCCGCTCCAGCGCATCAGCCAGGAGCTCGTGCTCGGGCGCACGCAGCTGGGGATCGGCGGCCACGATTGCCTCCGCGCATGTCCGCGCGCGCTCCAGCAGATCCGCGTCCTCGGGCAGGCAGGCGATCTGATGCCGGCCGATCCCGGACTGCCTGACGCCGATCAGCTCGCCCTCGTTGCGCAGCCGCAGATCGATCTCGGCGAGCTCGAACCCGTCGGCGTGCTGTTGCAATGCCCTCAGCCTCGCCGCGCCGGCGGGGCCCATCAGCAGGCACGAGGAGCGATGCTCGCCGCGGCCCACCCGCCCGCGCAGCTGGTGCAGCTGAGAGATGCCGAACCGCTCGGCGTTCTCGATCAGAATCACACTCGCATTCGGCACGTCGATTCCCACCTCGATCACGGTGGTCGCGACCAGCACGGCGGCCGCGCCGGAGGCGAACTGGGCCATCGCCTCCGCCTTCTCGCGCGGTCGCATCCCGCCGTGCAGCAACACCAGGCGATGGTCTTTGAGCTCGCCTCGGCGCAGCCGCTCGAGCTCCGCGGTCGCGTCGCGCACATCCCCGTCCACCCCGGCTACGCTGCCCGCCCCCTCCCCGGCGTCGCCGGCCTGCTCGATCAGCGGACACACGACATACGCCTGCCGGCCGGCGCGCAGCTGCTCACGCAGCTGCTCATACGAGCGCTCGCGTTCGGACTCGCCGGAGACGATCCGCGTGTCGATCGGCTGCCTGCCCCGCGGCAGCTCGCGCAGCATCGTCGTATCCAGGTCGCCATAGGTGGCGAGGGCGAGCGTGCGCGGGATCGGCGTCGCGGTCATGTGCAGCACGTGCGGCACGCGCAGATCTCCGCTCGGCCCCGCGCCGACCTTGCCGTCCAGGGCGGCGCGCTGGCGCACGCCGAAGCGGTGCTGCTCGTCCACCACCGCGACCGCGAGCGCGCGGAACTCGACATCGGGCTCGATCAGGGCGTGCGTGCCCACGATCAGCGACAGCTCTCCGCCGGCCAGCTTGCCGAGCGTGTCCGCGCGGCGGCGCGCCGTGGTGGAGCCCGTCAGCAGCGCACACGTCACGTTCGCCTGCTCGCCCCCGAGCAGCTGCTGCAGCGTGGCGAAGTGCTGCTCGGCGAGCGTCTCCGTCGGGGCCATCAGCGCAGCCTGCATCCCGTGCTCGACGGCGCGCAACAGCGCCCATACCGCGACCACCGTCTTGCCACTGCCGACCTCCCCCAGCAGCAGGCGCTGCATCGCCCGCTCCTGTGCCAGATCCTCGCCGATCGTCGCGATCGCCCGGCGCTGATCGCCGGTCAGCTCGAACGTGAGCTGCTCGGCCAGCCAGCGCTCGCTGAGGGACGGCGCGCGGTCTAGCGCCGGCGCGCCACTGCCGGCCCGACGCCTGGCGCGACGACCCAGGAAGACGAGCTGGTTCAGCAGCAACTCCTCGAACGCGAGCCGTTCGCGGCCGGACTCGCGCTCCTGGGGTGAGCGCCCGAAGTGCATCGCCGCCAGCGCGGACGCCCGGTCGGGCAGCCTCTCGGACACCCGGGCGGCAGCGCTCAGCGCCTCCGGCACGTCAGCGAGCGCGGCCCTGGCCCCGCGCACGAGCGTCAGGATCTGCGTCGAGCTGACGCCCTCAGCAGCGGGGTAGTGGGCGACGATCTCCCCTGGCGCCCCCGCGCCGAACTCGGCGCCGAGATCCGAGCCGACGGCGTGGTGAGCGACGTTGAACGTGCCGCGCGCCGTCGTCTTGCCGTGCAGCACCAGGCGCGTGCCGGGCTTGTAGCGCTGGGCCAGCCACGGCTGGTTGAAGAACGTCGCGCGCATCGTGCCCGTCTCGTCGAACACGCTCGCTTGCACCAGCGGCTTCATCCCCCGCCGCCTGACCGGGCGCGCGGCGATCGTGCGCACCTGCACGGCGACCGTCGCCGCCTCGCCGGGCCTCAACCCGTTGACCGTGCGCGCCTCCCGGCTGTCGCGGGGCAGGTGTTCGAGCAGCGCCCCGACACTCCTCAGCCCCAGCGCCTCCAGGCCGTCCGCCATCTTCCCGAGCCGCACGTCCAGCGCGGCCTGCAGATCCTCCTCCAGCCTCGACGGCTTCGGCCAGCGCACGGGCGCGGCCAGCCATTCCTCTCTGGTCGGGCTTTCCTCAGACGCAAACGCCCGTTGACCCGCATCTCGATCGGACGCTTCCCTGACGTTGGCTTGCGCGAGCTGGGACATTCTCAACCGGCATGATGCCCGCCTTCGCGGTCGTCACTCGGCGGCCAGCAGCCACCAGTATGCGTGCTGGCCGCCATCGCGCAGCTCGAGCTCAGCATGGCCGTTGACCATCGCTTCGATCTCCTCGGACGCGAGCGGAGCGCCTTCCCCCACAAGGCAGCTGATCAGCTCGGCATCCTCGGCAAGGCTCGCCATCACCGCGCCGAGTGTCCGGGCGGGATCGCCCCACGCGTACACCTCCTCGGCGAGAAACCCGACCGCCTCGCCGCGCTTGAATCGACCCTGGGCGTCGTCGCGCGCAGCCGGCGCGACCGCTCCCGTGCGCACGTGCGCCAGCGCCGCGACCAGCGCCTGCGCGTTCTCCTCCACACTGCGATTCCGCTCCAATGCGACGGCCGCGACCAATCCCGCCTGCTGACCGACCGCGGGAGCGACGAGCACCTGCTTGTCCGACAGCTCGGCGGCGCGCTCGGCGGCCATCGTCACGTTTGGGCTGCTCGGCAGCACCAGCACCTCCTCAGCCGACACCTCATGGATCGCCGCGAGCAGCTCATACGTCGAGGGATTCATCGTCGGTCCACCGTCGATCGTGTACACGCCCATCTCCCCGAACATCGTGGCCAGCCCCTCGCCGCTGACGACCGCCAGGGCGCCACAGCGAACCCGAGGCGTCGCTGCGTCGAGCGGGCCGGCGCCCGCTGCGCCGTTCGGGCTGACCGAGGTCTGCAGACGCTCGTCGCGTTCGGCCACCTGCAGGCGCATGTCGGCGATGTCGAGCCTCGATATCTTCCCCACCTGCGCGAACAGCGCAGTCGCGCGCTCGGGCTCGTCTGTGTGCAGATGCACCTTCAGCGTGCTCGCGTCGCCGACCACCAGCACCGAATCGCCCAGCTCCTCCAGCGGCTCGACGAGCGCGCCTGCGCTCAGGCCGCTGCCGGTGACCGCGAAGTTCGTGCAGAACCGGTACGTGCCGGAGACATGTTGGGGGTGGGTGATCTGAGCCGGCGCGTGGTGGTCGAGATCGGGCGCCTGCTCCCCGCGCAACGCCGCCACCACGCCCGCGAACATGATCGTCAGCCCGTACCCGCCCGCGTCCACCACGCCTGCCTCGCGCAGCGCCGCCAGCAGCTCCGGGCTGCGCTTGACCGACTCCTGTCCGGTCGCGACCGCGCGCTCCAGCGCCTCGGCGATCGCGATGTCCTGAGTGGCGGGATCGGTCGCCGGTCCCAGACGCGGGTCCTCCGGGCTGTGCGCGACGTCGGTCATGATCCTGTGCGCCATCTCCCGCGCCACCGTCAGGATCGTGCCCTCGGCGGGCTCGCGCACGGACGCGTACGCGCGATCGGCGGCATTGGCCAGCGCCGCGCCGATCAGCGTCGCGTCGATCAGCTGGCCGGGACGCGAGACGAGCTCCTCGGCCGCGCCCCGGATCAACTGCGACAGGATCACCCCCGAATTGCCGCGCGCCCCCAGCAGCGCGGCGCGGGCGACCGACTGCACGATCTCCTCCCGTCCGATCTCGTCGATCGTGCGCGCGTGTCCATTGGCGCCCTGCAGACGATCGAGCTCGGCCAGCACCGCGCGCAGCGTCAACGCCATGTTGTCGCCCGTGTCCCCGTCGGCGACGGGAAACACGTTGAGGTCGTTGACCTCCTCGCGGCGGGACTCCAGATGCGCCAGCGCTCCTGCCACCGCCGCGCGAAAACGAACCAGGTTGGTGTCGCTCACTGCGTTAGGTCTTATCAGGTCGGCCGGAGCCAAGCCTTCCCAAGGGCCGACTGGCTGAGAAACGCAGAATCGGTCTCGTCACAGCCTGTAGGGTCGGTGGGCAAGCCAGACAAGGACGCAGGAGCGTGGTGTGCTGTCCGATCGACGATCGCATCTGATCGGCAATCGGTACACGAGCGACCGAGAACGCAGTATGGCGCTGCTGGCCGGTTCGGGGATGCTGGCCGAGACGGGATGCGAGCGAAGCGAACGTCTCCCGGCTTCGGTAGCGAGTGTCTCCCGGTCCGGCGGCCCTACAGGGCCTTGGTGACCTTGCCGGCTTTCAGACAGCGCGTGCACACATACACCCGCCGCGGCGCCTTGCCGATCATGATGCGCACCTTCTGCAGGTTCGGATCGAAGCGGCGCTTGGTGGCGACCATCGAGTGGCTGCGGCTGTGACCGAACGCCGGACCCTTGCCGCAGCTGTGACATACCTTGGCCATCGCGTGGGGAGTGTAGCCGACGCGCACAGGCGATCGGCTTGAGAGCGCAGCTCAGCTCGAAGCGCCGCTCAGCTCGAAGCGCAGCTCAGCTCGAAGCGCAGCTCCGCCATCCGCAGCACGGTCTCGGCGGCATGGCGTCCCTGGTCGCGCTTGCCGCCACCGACGCGCGCGAGCGCCTGCTCCATCGTCGCGCACGTCAATACCCCGAACGCGCACGGCACCCCCGTGTCGAGCTGCACCTGCATCACGCCGCGCGCCGTCTCGGCGCAGACAAAGTCGTAGTGGTCCGTCTCGCCTCTGATCACTGCGCCCAGGCAGGCGACGCCGTCGTACCGACCCGATTCGGCGACGTACTTTGCAGCCAACGGCAGCTCGTAGGCCCCGGGCACGTCGAACACCACGACGTCGTCGTGTCCAGCCTGCGCGAACGCCGCGCGCGCGCCGCCCACCAACCGCTCGGCGAGATCCCCGTAGAAGCGCCCCACGACGATCGCGTAGGAGGCGCTCACCGCTGGGGCTCTCCCTCGGCGGCGTCCTGGGCGCGCTCGGAGTGCAGCATCTCGGCGTCGAGGTTCAGCCCTTGATGGTGGAGCGTATGGCCCATCCGCTGCGCCTTGGTGCGCATGTACTCCTCGTTGTGGGGGTTCGGCGCGTGCTCGATCGGCACCTGCGCGCTGACCGACAGCCCGTAGCCCTCCAGACCCTTGATCTTCTTGGGGTTGTTCGTGAGGATGCGGATCGAGGACAGTCCAAGATCGACAAGGATCTGCGCGCCGATCCCATAGTCGCGCAGATCGGCCGGCAGGCCCAGCTGGAGGTTCGCTTCGACGGTGTCAAGGCCATCCTCCTGCAGGCGGTATGCCTTGAGCTTGTTCAGCAACCCGATCCCGCGGCCCTCCTGCGCCAGATACAGCAGCACGCCCTCGCCCTCGGCCTCGATCATCGCCAGCGCCGACTCGAGCTGTTCGCCGCAATCGCAGCGCAGCGAATGGAACACGTCCCCGGTGAGGCACTCCGAGTGCACGCGCACGAGCACGTCCTCGCGTCCGGAGACCACGCCCTTGACGAGCGCCACGTGGTGCTTGTCGTCAACGAGCGAGCGGTAGCCGACGACTTCGAACTCGCCATGCGCAGTCGGCAGCCGCGCCGAGGCGACGCGTTCGACGAGCTTGTCGTGACGGCGGCGGTAGGCGATCAGATCGGCGATCGTGATCATCTTCAGCTCGTGCCGGGCGCAGTAGCCGGCGAGATCGCCGACGCGCGCCATCGTGCCGTCGTCGTTCATCACCTCGCAGATCACCCCCGCCGGATTCAGCCCCGCCAGGCGGGCGAGATCGACCGCCGCCTCGGTCTGGCCGGTGCGCTCCAGCACGCCTCCGGAGCGGGACTTCAGCGGGAAGATGTGACCGGGCTGGACGAGATCGCGCGGGTGGCTCTCGGGGTCGATCGCCACCTGGATCGTGCGCGCGCGATCGTGGGCGGAGATCCCCGTGGTCACCCCCTCGCGCGCCTCGATCGACACCGTGAACGGCGTCTCGAACGACGATTCGTTCTTGGCCGCCATCAGCTCCAGCCCCAGCTCCTCGCAGCGCTCGGAGGTCAACGACAGGCAGATCAGCCCGCGCCCCTCCTTGGCCATGAAGTTGATCGCCTCCGGCGTCGCGAACTGCGCGGCCAGCGTCAGATCGCCCTCGTTCTCGCGATGCTCGTCGTCGCACACGACGACCATCCGACCCGCGCGGATCTCTTCCAGGGCTTCCTCGATCGTCGCGAACGGGGCTGCGCTCATGTCGGGCTGCTGTGTTGCCGTGTCCTTGGATTGGGTCATGCGTGCGCCTCCATCAGTCGCTCGACGTGCTTGGCGAGTACGTCCACCTCCAGGTTGACCCGATCTCCGACGGCCATGCTCCCCAGGTTGGTGCGTTGCAGCGTCTCCGGTATCAATGAGACCTCAAACCCCTCGTCGTGCAGCGCGCTGACGGTCAGGCTGACGCCGCTCACCGCGACGGACCCCTTCGCCACCAGGTAGCGCACCACATCAGGGTCGGTGTCGATCCTCAGCACGCGGGCGATACCCTCCTCGCGGATCTCGCTCACCAGGCCGATGCCGTCGACGTGCCCCTGCACGACATGCCCGCCGAGGCGCCCGTCTGCGCGCAGCGCCAGCTCGAGGTTGACCTGCGCTCCGGGCGTCAGCGCACCGAACGCCGAGCGCCGCAGCGTCTCGACCATCGCCTCAGCCGCGAATTCGCCGTCGCGAATGTCAATTGCGGTCAGGCACACGCCGTTGACGGCGACCGAGTCGCCTTGCTCCAGCTGGCTCGCGAGGCGTGTCCCGATCCGCAACCTCGCGCCCTCGTCGCTGCGCTCCAGCGCCGTCACGCTGCCGAGGTCTGCGATCAAGCCCGTGAACATGGCTCGCTTACCACTCGCGCAGCCGTGCGCTGATCAGCAGGTCCTCGCCGACGCGCTCGCATTCGCACGTCAGGGCGCGCAGCGCCTCGGAGATCCGCTCAACGCCCTTGCCCTCCAGCGGATCGCGCGCGGCGCTCCCGCCGAGCAAGAGCGGCGCCAGGAACAGACGAATTTCGTCGATCTCGCCGGCGTCCAGGAACGCGCCGGCGAGGTGCGGTCCGCCCTCCAGCAGCGCCGAGCCGACGCCGCTCGCGCCGAGCTGGTCCAGCGCCGAGCGCACCCGCGCCGGCTCGTTCTCGCCGGTCGCGACGAGCACCTGCACACCGGCGGCCTCCAGTGCGTCGGTGTCTGCGCGCGCCGCGGCTCGGGAGACGACGACGGTGAGCGGGATCTCGAGCGCAGCCGAGACGAGCTGCGAGCTGGGCTCCAGGCGCGCGAGCGAGTCGAACACCACACGACGGGGTTGGTATCGCTCGAGCTCATCCACGAGACCGCCCGGACGGGCGGTCAGCCGCGGGTCGTCGGCCAGCGCCGTGCCGATCCCGACGACCACCGCGTCGACCGAGGCCCGCCACCGGTGGGCCAGCTCGCGGCTGGCCTCGCCGCTGATCCACTGTGAGTCGCCGGTCCGTGTCGCGACCTTGCCGTCGAGCGTCATCGCGGACTTGAACAGCACCCACGGGCGCCCCACGCGCGCGTGCTTGCGAAACGCCTGGTTCAGCAGCCGCGCGCTGGTCGCCAGCTCGCCGTCGGCGAGCACGACCTCGACGCCCTCGTCGCGGAGGATGCCCAGCCCGCGCCCGGAGGCCTTCTCGGTCGGATCGTCCGAGCCGATCACCACCCGCCTGATCCCCGCCTGCACGATCGCGTCCGTGCACGGCGGCGTCTTGCCCTCGTGGCAGCACGGTTCCAGCGACACGTACAGCGTCGCATCGCTCAGCTCGGCCAGACCACAGGCCTCGATCGCGTTGACCTCCGCATGTGCTGCGCCGAACCGTTCGTGCCAGCCCTCGCCGAGCACTTCATCCGCGCGCGCGATCACCGCGCCCACGACCGGGTTGGGTCTGACCATGCCCCCGCCGTTGCGCGCCAGCTCGATCGCGCGTGCCAGGTGCTCGGAGTCGGTGTCCGTGCAGGTCGTCATCTGTGCATCCAGGATAACCTCGCTCAGCGGCCGCACCGGCCGGGGACCTCTCGGAGTGGGGAATTGCATTCGTATCCGGTGGCCTCCGTCGCATGCGACGGAGGCGGCAGGGTCGCATGCGACCCTGCCCGGGAACCGCGCATGCGCGGTTCCCCCGGACGGTGCATGCACCGTCCGGTCGAGGGGGCGCATGCGCCCCCTCGCCGATCAGCGAGCGCAGCGACCCCCGTGCAGCCGGTAGATCGTCATGTATGGCCCCGGACGGTGATAGGCGAGCGGGTAGTAGTCGAAGCTCCAGTCAAATCCGAACGTGACCGGTCCCTCACCGTGCGCATACGGCGAGGCGCGATAGACGACTTCTCCACTGCGCGCCAGCGCGCGGTAGTAGGCGACCGCCAGCGGCACTTCGCGCGGGTCGGCGAACGCGCGTCCGGACTCCGTCGAGCCACTTACGACCCAGCAGTAGCCGTGTGCCTGGTAGTAGCCGATCAGCGCGGGGGCGAGCGTGCGCTCGTAGTCCTCGATGCCGACCCTGGCGGTCGTGTCCGGTTCGAGCGCGCCCGTCGAGGAGATCCGCGCCAGCAGCGACGGGTACTTGCTCCAGCGCGCTCCCCACCGGTCGGGGGCGATCGGCTCGACCACGATCGGCGCACCGGCGGAGATGTGCGCGAGCATCCAGGCCCGCGTCAGGTTGCGCGTGTCCGCGCGCGCGAGCACCCGGCCGGCATGGACGCTGTATACGAGACCCTGGACGAGCAGCGCCGCGACGAGCAGCACGGCCGCGACGACGCGCAGGCGCGGCCGTCGGCGCGCGACGGCGTCCACGAGCTGCGCCGCGAACAGCGCCGCGAGCAGGCACAGGATCGGGAATATCGGCAGTAGCCAGCGTCCGAAGTAGCGCCCCTGCAGGCCCATGAACGCGAGATACAAGAGCGGCGCGGGCACCAGCAACCAGCCGAGCGCGCGCTCGCGCCGCCACACGCTCAGCGCGCCTGCGAGCGCCGCCAGCGCGGGCGCCCAGCCGAGGCCCCAGGTGAGCGTCCACAGGTAGTAGGCCAGCCCGCCGCCGTGGGGCGCGCCGAGCTTGCCCTGGACTTCGACGGAGAGCGTGGACTGGTGCACCAGTTCGGAGTGGAAGTCGGCGTAGTCGAGGAGCGCGTACGGGTTCGCGATCACGAACGCCCCGATCGCCGTGGCCGCCGCGAGGGCGCTCCCCGCGAGTGCGCGCCGGCCGGCGTCGGCCGACCCCCGCTCGGCCGCGACATCCAGATAGCGCGCCGCGACCGCGGCCAGGTACGGCACGAGCACGATCCCCGCTGTGTACTTGCTCGCGCACGCCACCCCCAGCCCTGCACCGGCCAGCAGATGCTCGCGTGCGCGACCGGAGCGCAGCACTCCGGCGGTCCCCAACAGCGACAGCGTCAGCGGCGCGAGTGTCGGCACATCGTTGAGCGCCAGATGGGCGTAGAACACGGGCAGGAACGCGACCGCCTCGATCGCCGCCGCGAGCACTCCGACGCCGCGGCCGAACAGGCGCGCCCCGGTCGCATACAGCAGCCACAGCGCCAGCGTGCCGAGCAGGGCCGCGGCCACTCGTGCGAGTGTGAAGACACCCGTCGGATGCATCGCCAGTGCGTGCCGCACGCCGGTCGTCCCGCCGTAGGCGACGGCGAGCAGATAGTGCAGTACGTAGGTGTAAGCCGGTGGGTTGGCGAAATAATGCGGGTTGAGGCTGTGCCCGAACATTGCGATCGCGTGCGGCACGAAGTGGTCGGCCTCGTCGGCGTTGTAGGCATAGGGCAGTCCCTGTCTGACGCCCCACAGCCGCAGCCCGAGCCCACCCATGAGCACGATTGCGAGTCCAATCCACATCCGGCGGCGCGAGCTCGTCTCCGCGCCCTGTCCCGCGACGCCGTGGCCGTGAGCGGCTCTGGCTCGGGGGCGCCCGTCCGGCTCGCGCCGCGCTGCCTGGGAGTCCTCAGCAGCTGTCATAGACCGCGTAGTAGCGGCTCGTATAGATACGGTGGTATCCAGCCTGAGGGACCTGGTCGCGGGGATCGTCGCCGACGTCGACGATCGCCTCGAAGAACACGGCGCTGCCGAGCGGGTAGACCGCGACGCTGCCCCTGTTCAATCGGTCCTGCAGTTGATGGCCGCCCCGTTTGGCGTCTGCGCGCGCCTGGCTGCGCGCGACGATGTCGTGCTGGCCGACGCTGTCGAGGATCCAGCGCGCGTCGGGGATCAGCTTGTTGTCCGGCAGCGACACCAGCGGGCAGCGCTCGAGCGCCGCGCGCACGCGGTGGTTCGACAGCGCCGCGGCGAGCCCCTCGTGGAAGTCCTCGTGGTAGGCCAGGGTCGTGCGCAGGCTCGACAGGCTGAGCGTGGTGGCGACCGACACGCCGCCATAGGAGACCAGCGCGGCGGCGCCGAGCAGCCACACGCGCCGCAGCGCAGTGCCAGGCCTCAGCATCGCCCAGCCCCCGATCGATACGGCGCAGAACAGCAGCATGAGGATCGACGCGCCCATCAGGTAGCGGTCGATCACCGACGCCCCCGCGGCCCCCTCGGCGACGAACACGCCGATCAGCAGCGCCAGCGCCGCCAGCGGCGTGAGCACGCGACGCGGGGCCAGCCAGACCGCGATCGGCAGGCCGACGAGCGCCCCGAGGACCACCGGCAGCTTGTCGATCCGCACTCCGAACGTCCACACCGAGGCGATCACGCTCGACAGTCCTTGAGTGCGTTCGAGTTCCTGTGCCAGTCCGGCGGTGGCGCTCAGGGAGTACAGCGGATCGCCGGTCACGATCCCGTCCACGCACACCCACACGACCGGTCCGATCAGGGCGAGACCCAGGTACAGCAGCCGCCGACGGTTCTCGATCGACGCCGTCCCTTGGCGGGGCCACACGCACCACAGCCAGTAAGCCCCGCTCAGCACCCACGCGTCGGGGCGCAGCAGCCCGGCGGCGGCGAGCAGCACGAACACGGGCGAGCCCCGTCGCGGGCGCTGCACCTCGAAGACGATCGCCCACACGATCAGCGCGACGTAGCTGATGTCGAGATAGCCCTGGGCAGCCAGATTCTCGATGAAGAACCGGCTCAGCACGAGCAGCGCCGCAAGCAGCCCGACGACCGGGCCGCAGCACAGCCGTCCCAGCCGGTAGGAGCCGGCGACGACCGCCACGAACGAGGCGATCGACCCGAGCACCATCAGCCGTGCGCCGCCCTGCCCGAAGATCGAGCAGACCATCCCGTACGCGATCGCCAGCGGGTGCTCGGTCGGCCCGCGATACACCCGGAAGTCGGGCAGGTGCAGGTGCAGCAGGTCCCGGCCCCACAGCAGCGCGTAGAACGAGTCGTATGTCGGGTAGGTGGGGTAGGCGAAGTAACCGATCAGCGCCCCCGCGCACAGCGTGGCGAACCCGATCTTCGCCCACGTCGCGGCGTCGATCGCGCGCAACCGCTGCAGCGGAGTCGTATGCTGCCGCGGCTTGCTTAGCGTCGCGCTGGCCATGGGTCGCAGAGCCTATCCTTGCAAGCAGGCACCCCGACGACGCAACCTCACGGGGTAGGGTTCACCCAAGTGAAGCTCATCATCCAGACCCCAAGTTCGAGCGGGAGGGGGGCGGGTCCCCCTCCCGATCTCCCCCCGCGGTTGCAAACCGGATCGCCGTCCAAATCCAGATGAAGCTAATCATCCAGATCCCCTGCTTCAACGAGGCCGACCAGCTTCCGCGGACGCTCGCCGACCTGCCGCGCGAGGTGGACGGGTTCGACGTCGTCGAGTGGCTGATCGTCGACGACGGTTCGACCGACGAGACGATCGCGGTCGCGCGCGCCCACGGTGTCGATCATCTGGTCCGCCTGACCAACAACAAGGGCCTCGCCGCGGGCTTTCAGGCGGGCGTCGACACCGCCCTGAAGCTGGGCGCCGACGTGATCGTCAACACCGACGCCGACAACCAGTACTACGGGCCGGATGTCTCGAGGCTCGTGCGACCGATCCTCGACGGACGGGCCGACATGGTCGTCGGCGACCGCGAGGTGAGCGGGATCGAGCACTTCTCGCCGCTGAAGAAGACGCTGCAGCGCCTCGGCTCGTGGGTGGTGCGCCAGGCGTCCTCGACCTCGGTGCCCGACACGACCTCGGGCTTTCGCGCCTACAACCGCGAGGCCGCGATTCAGATGATGGTCGTCTCGCGCTTCACCTACACGCTGGAGACGATCATCCAGGCGGGCAAGCTCTTGGTCGCGATCGACCACGTCCCGGTGCGCACGAACCCGAAGACGCGCGAGTCGCGCCTGTTCCCCTCGATGGGCGCCTACGTGCGCCGCAACACGATCTCGATCTTCCGCATCTACGCCCAGTACGAGCCGCTGCGCGTGTTCTGGAGTCTCGCGCTGCTGATCGCCCTGGTGTCGATCGGCGTGTGGATCCGCTTCGCCGTCGCCTATGTCGAAGGCAACGGCAAGGGCCACGTGCAGTCGCTGATCCTCGGCGCCGTCCTGTTCATCGCCGCCGTCGTGCTGTGGGCGCTGGGCGTGATCGGCGACCTGCTCGCCGCCCAGCGCGTGATGACCCAGCGCACGTTCGAGCGGGTGCGCCGCATCGAGCTGCAGCTGGGCGTGGCGCCCTCGCATTACGAAGCGAATGATGAGTCCATGCGGGCAGGCGCGAGAGAGGCCCGCGCGGGAGTCGGGGCGGCGTCGAGCGACCCGGGCGCGGGCGACCCGAACCGGGAGGGCCCGGCGCCGGAGCGCGAGGCGGTGAGGCTGTGAGCGGCACCAGCGCAGGTGTGACCGTGTCCGAGGACGGAATCGTCACCGGCAACACGTATGACAAGTACGGCTCGACCAATCCGCTCGTGCGGCGCATGATGGCCGGGTTCGAGGGCGCGCTGGATGAGCTCCTCGCCCGCGCCGACCATCGTTCCCTGCTGGACGTCGGCTGCGGCGAGGGCGTGCTCGTACACAGGTGGGCGCAGCGCCTGGGCGAGAGCACGCGCGTGGTGGGGATCGACCTGGAGGAGGACTCGATTCAGGCGGGTTGGGCGCAGCACACCGCGCCCAACCTCGAATATCGCGTCATGGGAGCCGAGAACCTGCCGTTCGCAGAGAACGAGTTCGACCTCGTCACGGCGATCGAGGTGCTCGAGCACGTCTCCGATCCCGAGCGCACGTTGAGCGAGATGGCCCGCTGCGCGCAGCGCCACCTGCTCGTCTCGGTCCCGCGCGAGCCGCTGTGGCGAATGCTCAACATGGCCCGCGGCGCGTACTGGTGGGACCTCGGCAACACGCCCGGTCACCTGAACCACTGGTCCAAGCGCGCGTTCGTCGATCTGCTCTCGCGCTACGGCGACGCGATCGGGGTCCGCTCGCCGTTCCCGTGGACGATGCTGCTTGTCCGGCTCTAGTCCGAAGCGGTCTGGCCCCGGCGATTCGCCGGCCACGGGCCGAGCCGGCACGAACAGCTCGCGCGATCCCGGCGAGGAGCGCGAGCGCGGTGAGACTCGCTCGTACGGCAGCGGCGCCCGGATCCTCTCGCTTGGGATCGCGGCGACCGGCCTGCTGACGTTCGCGTTCTTCTCGATCGCCAGCCACGTGCTCAGTGCCGCCGAGGCGGAACGGGTGGACGTGCTGTGGTCGGTGATGTTCGTCGTCATCTCGGTGATCTACCGGCCAGTCGAACAGTTGCTCTCGCGCACGATCGCAGAGCGCCGCGCCCATGGGCACACCGAGCATCCGCTGCTTGGCCCGATCGCGATCCAGGCTGGGTTCGCGCTCGCTTTCCTGGTCATCGCACTGGCGCTGCGCACAGAGCTGATCGAAAACATGTTCGACCATTACTCGGCGCTCTACTACGTGCTCGTCGTCGGCACGCTCGCCTATGCCGGCAGCTATTTCGCCCGAGGCTGGCTTGCCGGGCACGAGTACTTCGCGCTCTACGGCGGCCTCGTCCTGCTGGAGGCCGGCTCCCGCGTCTGCTTCGCGCTCGCCGTCGCGCTCGGCATCGCGAGCGGCCAGACCGCAGTGGCGCTCGGCATCGCCGCCGCGCCGCTGCTCTCGCTCGTCGTCGTGCCGGCCGCCTTCGCCCGACGCGGGCACGAGCGCCATCACGCGAGCGCGCCGATCACCGTGGATGAGGCTGACGCGGCGCTTGCGGGACCCGGCACGGAGGGAGCGCAGGAGACCGCCGCCGGCCGATCTTCGATCGGTGGCGAGCTCTCCCTGCGACGCGGCGGGCACTTCGCGCTGTGGGTCGCAGGAATCATGCTCTCCGAGCAGACGCTCCTGAACGCCGCGGTGCTGACTGTCTACGCCACCTCGAACCAGTCGCTTGCCGGGATCGTGTTCAACGTGATGCTGATCTCACGCGCCCCACTGCAGCTGTTCCAGGCGATTCAGACCTCGTTGCTGCCCCATCTCACAGGTCTCGAGACCAAGGAGGGGCACGCGGCGTTCGCCCGCGCGATCCATATCACCGTGCTCGCGATCATCGCCTTCGCCGCCGCCGTGGCCCTCGGTCTGCTGATAGTCGGTCCCTTCGTGATGAGTCGCCTGTTCGGGCAGCACTACGCCTATAACCGCTTCGGCCTCGCCGTGATCGGCCTCGGCATGGGCATGCACCTAGCATCCGGGGCGCTCAACCAGGCCGCGCTTGCTCGCAACCGCGCACGTGCCGCCGCGACCTGCTGGCTGATCGCCGCCGTTGTGTTCCTTGCCTGGATGTTCATTCCAGCCATCAGCGAACAGGTGCTGCGCGCAGAGATTGGTTACGCCGGTGCCACTGCACTGCTCGCGCTGCTGCTGTGGACGCTCTATCGCCAGGGTTCGCGATCGACCGGTCGCAGCGTGGCTCAATCCGCGCCTGCCGCGCGCGCGATCGCGCGATAGGCCTCACCGGGATCGTTGCTGGCGAAAATCGCCGAGCCCGCCACGAACACGCTCGCGCCGGCCGCTCTGCATTCAGGGGCGGTCGCGGTGTCGATGCCGCCGTCCACTTGCACCGCCACATGCGTGCCGACGATCGCCCTGACCCGCTCGATCTTGTCCGGCGAATGCACAATGAACGGCTGGCCGCCCCAGCCCGGGTTGACGGTCATGCACAGCGCTATGTCGATAGCGCCCGCCACCTCGGCCAGCGCTCCGACCGGCGTGGCGGGATTGATCGCCACGCCCACACTCGCCCCCCGCTCCCGCAACAGCCCGGCGGTGTAGGAGACGTGCGGGGTGGCCTCAGCGTGAAACGTGACGCTGTCCGCGCCGGCCTGCACGAACTCGCCGACGTGGCGCTCGGGACGCTCGATCATCAGGTGCACATCGAGCACCGCTCCCACCGCGTGCGTCTGCTCGCGCAGCGCGGCGACGACGAGCGGTCCCACTGTGATCGGCGGCACGAAGTGCCCATCCATCACATCGACGTGGATCACCCGCGCGCCCGCGTCCAGCACCTCCGCGACTTGCTCGCGCAAGCGGGCGAAGTCCGCGGACAGGATCGACGGCGCCACCCGCACGCCTTGCAGCAGCTCTCTCACGGACTCACTCATATGGGTTGCAACATACTGTCGCCGCAGTTGTTGCACTTCAGGATCGCCGTGGAGGACATGCGCACGATCGTCGAATGCTCGCCGCAGTTCGGACACACCGAGGTCAGCTCGAAGCGGCGCAGGCAGTACACGCAGCGGTAGCGCCCGGGCAGGTTCGTCGGGCGCAGCCACGGCTCGCCACAGTGCGGGCAGCGCGGGCCGAGCTCGACCGGGGCTTTTGCGGACTTCTCCGCCTCGCCGGCCACGACCTCAGCCCGCTCGGCGCAGCCGCGCGATGAAGAAGCCCGCGGTACGATCGCGATGGGGCAGGGTCAGCACGGTCTGGGGCGCGCCTGGTGAGGGGTGTCGGAGGGCAGGCAGCTCGACGGCGAGGTCATCGAGTGCGAAGTCAGGGTGGGCTTTCAGGAATCCGGCGATCCGGAGCTCGTTCTCGGTCGGGGAGATCGTGCACGTAGAGTAGACCAGCACGCCGCCCGGACGGAGCGCCCGGGCGCCCGCTGCGAGAATCCTCGCCTGCTCGCGCTCGAGCTCCTCGAGGCGCGATCGCTCCATCCGCCAGCGCAGATCGGGGCGTGCTTGCAGCGTCCCCAGTCCCGAGCACGGCGGGTCCACCAGCACACGGTCATACACCGCCCCCTCCGGTCGGGCTTGGGCGGCGTCCGCCAGCTCGACGCGTACGCTGTGGGCGCCCAGCCGCTTCGCGGTGCGCACGAGCGCGCCGGCGCGCCGGCGGTCGCGCTCGACCGCCACGACCTCGCCCGCCCCGCCCATCAGCGCGGCGAGGTGCGTGCTCTTGCCGCCCGGCGCGGCGCACAGGTCGAGCACCAGCTCGTTCGCCTGGGGCGCCAGCACGCGCGCGACGAGCATCGCCGCGCGCGACTGCGCCAGAAACGCCCCCTCTCTCCAGAGCGGCGAATCGTGGACGTCGAATGCCTCCTCCAGCACAAGCGCCTCGGGCACATCGGGATCGGCGTGCGTACGCACCGGGAGCTCTCGTGCCAGCGTGAACGCATCGGTGAGGAGCGTGTTTGCGCGCAGCGCCACCTCCCCCGGCTCGTTGTCGTAGGCCATCAGCGCCCGAGCATCCTCGGCGCCGAGCTCTCGCCACCACAGGCGCGCGATCCACTCCGGGTGCGAGTGCTTGACGGCGGCCTGCTCGGGCGTCGCATCGGTCATCGCGCCCAGCAGCGCGTCCGCTCCCTCGCGCCCGGCCCGGCGCAGCGCGGCGTTGACGAGCCCGTGGCCGGCGCGCGCGTTCATCTTGGCGAGCTCGACGGCGTCGGCGACGACCGCGTAGTCGGGGGCGCCATCCAGGTAGAGGAGCTCATACAGCCCGAGCCGCAGCGCCGCCAGCAGCGGCGGGTCCAGCCGCGCGACGGGTCGCTCGGCGAGCCCTTCGATCAGGCGATCGAGCGTGCTCCTGCGCTGAACCGCGCCGTAGGCCAGACGCATGGCCAGCGCGCGCTCGCGCGGAGTCAGCGCCCGGGACTCGGCGTGCAGGGCCTGGTCGGCGTAGGCGCCGTGCTCGAACACGCGGCGCAGGACCGCATACGCGCAGACGCGGGCTTCAGAGGGCATGTCCGCGCAGGTAGGCGCCTGCGTCCATCGGGCGACCGCCCGGTGGTTGCACACGCACCAGTTCGAGGGCTCCTCGCGCCGTGCCGTACAGCAGCCGCTCGCCGTCCGCAGCAGCGAGCCCCCCGACCGGCGGCGCGTGCACCGGCGGGTCGACAGCGACCCGGGCCGTGTGCACACTCAGCAGCCCTCCGCCGGCGCGCTGAAGACGCGCGCCGATGTGGGGGTGCAGCGCCCTGACGATCCGCTCCAGCTCCTCCGCGGATCGCGCTGGATCCAGCAGGCGGTCCTCGGGGACGATCTTCTCGGCATACGTCACACCGGCCTCGCCCTGCTCGACAAACGGGGGTGGCTCCCCGCGCGCGGTCAGGTCGAGCACGCGCACGATCAGTTCCCCGCCGAGCGACTGCAGACGCTCGGCGAGCGAGCCGTAGGAGTCGTGCGGGTCGATCGGGATCGCCTCGGCCAGGCACACCGGTCCACTGTCCAGGCCGGCTGTGAGGCGCATGATCGAGACGCCCGTCTGTGCGTCGCCGGCCATGATCGCGCGCTCGACCGGCGCGGCGCCACGCCAGCGCGGCAGCAGCGACGGGTGTACGTTCAGCAGCTCGTGCTCGGACAGCAGCGGCTCCTTGATCAGAGCGCCGAACGCGCACACGATCGCGACATCCGGCTGCGTGCGTGCGATCAGCGCGCGGGCGGAGAGTGCGTTGACGCTGGCGGGCTGCTCGACCTCGATTTTCAACTCCCGCGCGACGTCCGCCACGGGCGGAGCGCCGAGCCTACGTCCACGCCCGCGCGGGCGGTCCGGGCGCGTCAGGACCAGCGCCGGGCGGTACTCGCTCGCCGCCAGTCGCTCCAACACAGCGGCGGCGAACGACGATGTGCCGAGGAACACCGTGCGCATGACCTCACCTGCTCCCCACGCGGCGCGAAGGCGCCGCTACGCGGGGCTCGTCTCGGCAACGACCGCGCGCGCCGGCCGGGTCTCGGGCGTGACGCCCTCACGCGCTTCGCGCAGGGATCGCATCGCCTCGCGGCGCGCCTCGCGCGAGATGCGGTCGAGGATCAGGATGCCGTCGAGGTGGTCGACCTCGTGCTGGATCACGCGCGCCTGGAGCCCCTCGGCCTCGACGAGCGTCTCCTGTCCGTACGCGTCGCGCGCGCGGACGCGAACGCGCGCCGGGCGTTCCACCTCGACGTGCACGCCGGGGATGCTCAGACACCCCTCTTCGGCGCTCTCCAGCTCGTCGCTGCGCCACTCGATCACGGGGTTCACGAGCGCCGCGATCGGATCGTCGGCGTAGGCGCGATACACGAGCACTCGGTTCAGGATCCCCACCTGGTTGGCCGCCAGCCCCACGCCGAGCGCGTCGCTCATCAGCGCGCCCATGCGCTCGATCTCCGCTCGCAGCGCATCGTCGAAGCGATCGACCGCGACCGCGGTGGCGCGCAGCACCGGATCGCCCAGCTTGCGCACGCGCGCCAGCGCCGCGTCGCGGCGGACGCGCGTCTGCTCGTCGAGCTCCGCGACCGCGGGCGCGCCGGGCTCGCGCTCGACCTCTACGTCTTCCTCGGCACCGCTCATCCCGCGATTCTAGTGCCGCGACACGCTATCTCAGCCTCTTGGGGTTCACCACGAATGACTGCACGTCCGACGCCGGGGCCCCGCCCGCGAAGGCCTGGAAGGTCAGCGTCGCCGTGACCGGCAAACCCTTCTTCTTCTTGCGAGCGTTTCTCAGCGCCTTCAACCCGGCGGCGCTTGGCTTGACCGTGAGCATCGTCGTGCCGGGAGCGGCCACGACCTGGCTGCCCTTGGCGAACACGATCGACGCGGGAAGGCACCTGCCGCCGAGCCTGATCCGGCCGCGCTTGCAGTGCCCGGTCCTGGCCGCGAACACTCCGAACTTCCCGTTCGCGAACGTCAGCACCCAGCTGAGCGTCCCGGAATGATTGACGGACACCTGGAAGGTGACCGCGCTCATCGTGGGGTTCACCGTCGTCTTGCCCACGCTGAAGTTGCTGTTGGGCATCGTCGTCACGACTGGGCTCTGTCCGCTGCCGGACGTGAGTTCGGACGGGAGCCTGGGTGTCGGAACAGACGCGATGAAGGGTTCGCTCGCGACCGCGAACGACTGCTGGGTCGGTGGCGCCGGTTCGTATTCTTCGTCGCCGAGCTGGCTGGCGTCGATCGTGCATGTCCCCGCCGCGATGAAGCTCACCGTCGAACCGGCGACCGAACACACAGAAGGGGTACCCGAGGAGAAGGACACGGCCAGCCCGGAGGTGGCCGCGGCAGTCACGGTATACGTGGAGCCGCCGACCGTCGCCGCGCCCGGCGCGGTCGAGGTGAACGAGACCGTCTGGGATGCCTTGGCCACCGCGAACGACTGCGGCACTTCGGGCGCAGCCGCGAATTCTTCGTTGCCCGCCTGATCGGCGTTGATCGTGCATGTTCCCCCCGCTATGAAGCTCACGGTCGAACCGGCGACCGAACACACGGATGAGGTCTCCGAGGAGAAGGACACGGCCAGCCCCGAGGAAGCCGTGGCAGTCACGGTATACGTGGAGCCGCCGACCGTCGCCGCGCCCGGCGCGGTCGAGGTGAACGAGACCGTCTGCGCGGACTTGACGGTAACAACGTGTTCGACCGGAGCGGCCGTCGAGCCCGTGAGTTCGTCCGTGGGGGTCATCTTGACCGTGTATTTGCCCCGCGCTTTATATTCGTGACTGGGCGATCGGCCGTTGCCCGCTTTACCGTCACCGAAGTCCCAGGCGAAGGCTGTCTGGCCGTATGGGTCTGTGGCTTTGGCTTCGAAGTTGACGACCGAGCCGACGATCGTCGATTCGGCCGCGGGTGTGAACCCGGCCGCGGTTATCGGCAGCGGCTTCATCAGGCAGGCTTTGCCCGTGTTGTCCCACTCGCTCTGCACGTAGTAGTGGTCGCCGGCGATCGACTGGTCGAAGAGCGTGCCACTCGCGCCGGTGCCTCCCAGCTCCGGCAGGAAGGCGTTCGGGTCTTCGCCGGGTTCGGGGCCGCTGCCTGTGGCATTGCACTTGTCACCAATCTCCTGGCTGTGGGCGCTTTCCCACCATCCGTTGCCGAGCGGGTCGGTTGCCGCCTCGATGTACTCGTGGCTTGTGTACTTCAGCGCCACATCGGCATACCTCGTGGCTTCATCGGTTCCCGTCGTGTCGCCGTTTGGGTTCTGGATTTCTGCGTTTTCGTCAGACTGACATTCCTTGGCAAAGCCGCTGTCGAGAAGCGAGAAGGGGATGTCGGAGTAGATGATCTCGTTCGCCGTTCCGCCTTTGATGCTGCCGTGGTAGGCACAGTAGAAGTTGTTTGAGCAGGGATGGATTTTCACGAACACTCCGGGTTTTACTTCTACTTCTTCTTCAGGCAGACACGTCACTACTTTGTGTGGAAACAGCACAAAGTATTGCTGCGTCGGACCGGTCGGAAGACTTTCTTTCGTGATATAGGCGACGAGCTCGGTCTTGAGCGCTGCATCCGTGATGCAGTTCGTATAGAAGGCCGATTTGTCTCCTTCGTTGGGAATCGTGCACGTGTTCGCACCGTAGGGGTCGCCGTCAGTCGCTTCCGTTGCAAAGGTCGAGCTGTACAGCGCATGGCCGGTGCCGTCGGTGTACTGGCCGGCTACCCCAAACACGTTGCCGGCCAGGCCGCTGTCGTGGGCGACGTCGGTGAAGAATTTGTGGACGATTTCCTTTGTCTTCGCGGTGAAGCTCCCGCTCGGGTCCCAGTAGATGATGTGTGTGGTGACGCTGTGCATGACCGGACCGCCATGGCTGGCCAACTGCCCGGCTTTGTCGTAGGGGAGCGGGCTGGCCGTCGAGACGCCGGATGCATGCTGAGCGCGCTTCACGCCGGCGAGACCCGCCGCGTTCACGTCCTTGATCGGCGTCACGCCATATGCGCTGCCGCCGATCCTCGCGACAACGGCGCCGGCGGAAGCAGCGCCGAGCGCCATCGCGAGCGTGAGCACGCCCAGCACGAGCGCCGTCGCCGCCCCTCGCCATCCGTGACTATGAGAACTCTCGGTCTGCCATCCGTGGGCGGCCACATCGTCCCCTGTACTGTGATTGTCCTGCGGTTTCTTACAGTGTGACTCTAACGGCTCGCTGAAATCTTGTTTACACACCGGTGATGGCATCGGCATCGAGCGCGGGTATCTTTACTGCGGATCGACGTCGACGCCGAAGCTTACGCCCTTGTGGCCGCCGGCACGCGCCAGGTCCTGCACGGCCGCGCCGACGGCGCGCACGGCGGGACGGCGCTCGGACGCCTTGACTATGAGCACCTGACGCTCCTGTCCACGCAGCTTGAAGAGGGCGGCCGGTCCCAGAGCGCTCGCGCTTGCAGCCAGTTCGCCGCGCAACCGCTCCGCCAGGGCGCCGGCGGCCGCGCGCGCGGGAGCGCTCTGCGGGGCGGCGCAGACGACCCTGATCAGGTGTGAGAACGGCGGGTAGCGGAGCGCTTCGCGCCGCTGCAGCTCGCCCGCGAGGAAGCCGTCGCTGTCGTGGCGCGAGGCGTGCTCGATCGCGCGGGCTTCGGGCGCGATCGTCTGCACGAGCACGCGGCCATCGGCGCCGCGCCCGACACGCCCGGCGAGCTGGGCGATCAGCGCAAACGTGCGCTCCTCGGCGCGGAAGTCGGGGAAGCGCAGGGTGGCGTCGGCGTCGAGCACGACGCCCAGCGTCACGTCGGGGAAGTCGTGGCCCTTGGCGACCATCTGCGTGCCGATCAGCACGCCCGCCTCGGCCGCCTCGAAGCGGCGCAGCAACGCGGCGATGCTCCCATCCGCGCCAACGGTGTCCGCGTCGAGACGCAGGACGGGAAAGCGGTCGTCGTCGCCGTCGAGCGCGGCGGCGAGATCGTGCTGGACGCGCTCGGTGCCGGCGCCGTGGCGGGCGACGGAGATCGAGCCGCACTGCGCGCAGCGTTCGGGCGCGGGCTCGCGGTGGCCGCAGTGATGGCAGGCCACGTAACCGTCGCGCCGGTGCAGGACGAGCGCGACGTCGCATTCCGGACAGTTCCACACCCGTCCGCACGAGCGGCACGACAGGAAGTTCGACCAGCCGCGGCGGTTGAGCAGCACGATCGCCTTGCCGCGAGACTCACGCACCTGCGCGAGCGCCTGGACCGTCAGGGGGTGCAGACCGGCGCTCTGCTCACCGCGCATGTCGAGCACGTCGACCTGCGGCAGCGGACGCCCGTCCACGCGCGCGGGCAGGCGCAGCGGCGGCGAGGTCTGCGCCGGGCTCCCTGCGGTCGCGGCGCGGTGCACGCTCTCCGGGCGCGGGGTCGCGCTGCCGAGCAGCAGCAGCGCCCCGTTGCGGCGCGCGCGTTGCACTGCGACCTCGCGGGCGTCATAGCGGGGGTCGCCTTCGTGCTTGTAGGAGGCATCGTGCTCCTCGTCGACGACGATCAGGCCGAGCCGCTCGAGCGGCGCGAACACGGCCGAGCGGGGGCCGACGCACACGCGCGCCAGCCCGGTGCGCAGCCGCCGCCATTCCGCGTAGCGCTCTGCGGGGCGCAGGCGCGAGTGCAGCACCGCGACGGTCTCGCCGAAGCGTTCGGAGAAGCGCCCGACGATCTGCGGCGTCAGCGCGATCTCCGGGACGAGCACGATTGCGCCCCGCCCCTGCTCCAGGGCGCCAGCGGCTGCGCGCAGGTAGACCTCGGTCTTGCCCGAGCCAGTCACGCCCTGCAGCAGGCGCTGCTCGAAGCGCCGCGCCGCGAGCGCCTCTTCCAGCGAGCGGAGCGCCTGCTCCTGCGCGCAGGTGAGCGGCGGCGGCTGGGGCCGGCGAGCGCCGACCGGCAGGCGCTCGCCGCGAACGACGCTGCGGCGTTTGCGCCCGCTGAGCCTGCGCGCCGCGCCTGGGGGCAGCACGAGCGTCAACGCCCGCGCGATCGTCGAGCAGTACTCCGCTGCGATCCACTCGGCCAGTTCGACCAGCTCGACGGGCACGCCCAGCTCCAGGGCGCGCAGCGGCGCCAGCAGCTTCTCCTCGGCGACCGCGCTCTCCTCGGCGAGGCCGACGACGACTCCGAGCACGTGGCGGCGGGCGAACGGGACAACCAGCATCGAGCCGACGTCGACGATGCCGCCGCGGAGCTCCTCCGGCAGGCGGTAGTCAAACGGGCCGCGCAGGGCGCGGGCGGTCGTCAATGGCTCTACCTGAGCGATGGCGGACATCGGAAGCGAAGCCCGTGGTCTCCCAGGGCCGGGGACGGACGCGGGAGCGAATCCCCCGCTGCGCTTCTGACTGTAGACGGCCCGCCGGACCGCTCGGTGTTCTCGCGAGGTCAGAGCCAGCGTGCGCCAGGACGCATCAGAACGCGCCACAAGGGCCGGCTTTGCCGGCCCGACCTCGATCTACCACGGGGGGTGGTCGGGAGAGGGGCCTGCCCCCCTCCCGCTAGAGCCCGGCGGCGGCGCGCAGCGCCGAAGCCTTGTCGGTGCGCTCCCAGGTGAAGTCGTGGTCGTCGCGGCCGAAGTGACCGTAGGCGGCGGTCTTCTGGTAGATCGGCCGATGCAGTTTGAGCTCCTCGCGGAACGAGCCGGGGCGCAGGTCGAAGTGCTCGTCCACGAGCTGTGCGATCTGGGCGCGGCCGATCTGCTCGGTGCCGAACGTCTCGACCATCACCGACACGGGATGGGCGACGCCGATCGCGTAGGCGACCTGCACCTCGGCGCGGTCGGCGAGCCCGGCGGCGACGATGTTCTTGGCGACCCAGCGCGCCGCGTAGGCGGCGGAGCGATCGACCTTGGAGGGGTCCTTGCCGGAGAAGGCGCCACCGCCGTGACGGGCCATGCCGCCGTAGGTGTCGACGATGATCTTGCGCCCGGTCAGCCCGCAGTCGCCCATCGGTCCGCCGATCACGAACCGTCCCGTGGGGTTGACGAGGAAGTTCTTCAGCAGCTTGCTCTCGTCGTACAGGCCGCCGGGCAGCACCGGGCGCAGCACGTGCTCGAACAGGTCGGGCTTGATCAGCGCCTCCGCGTCGATGCCGTCGGCGTGCTGGGTGGAGATCAGGATCTTCTCGATCGCGACCGGCCGGCCGTCGCGGTAGCGGACGCTCACCTGGGTCTTGCCGTCGGGGCGCAGGTAGGGCAGCACCTCGCCCTTGCGCACCTCCGCCAGGCGCTTGGCGAGCTTGTGCGCGAGCGCGATCGGCAGCGGCATCAGCTCCTCGGTCTCGCGCGTGGCGTACCCGAACATCATGCCCTGGTCCCCGGCGCCGGCGACGTCGAGCTCGTCCTCGTCGGCGGGATCGTGGCGGGTCTCATACGCGGCATCGACGCCCTGGGCGATGTCGGGGGACTGCTTGTCGATCGCGTTGATAACCGCGCACGTGTCGCAGTCGAAGCCATAGGCGGCGTTGTCATAGCCGATTCGGCGGACCGTCTCGCGCGCGATCTGCTGGATGTCGACGTAGGTGTCGGTCGAGATCTCCCCCGAGACGACGATCAGCCCGGTGTTGACGAGCGTCTCGCAAGCCACGCGACCGTAGGGGTCGTCGCTCAGGACGGCGTCGAGCACGCCGTCCGATATCTGATCGGCGATCTTGTCCGGATGCCCCTCCGTGACGGACTCGGAGGTGAACAGGAACTCGTTGTCTGCGTGCTGGCTCATGGGCTCGGGTCGGCTCCGCGTTTCGTCGTTTGCGAGATCGATATAAAGTCGGGAGAGTCTATATATCCACGCTCACGCCACCGTTCATGGGTGGGCGCAGAGTCCGCGCCGGAGCTCTGCGGGCCGGGTCGAGTCCTCAGCGACCGGCGCGCGCGCGCCGTGCGGTGTCGGGCGCGCGCCCGCGCTCGCCCCGCTGGACGAAGTCGATGATCAGCGGCACACCGTCCATCGCGTAGCGCGCGCGCAGCCGGTTCTCCAGGAAGTAGGCGTAGTCGCGGGTCACGCGCGTGCGCGAGTTGACCTGGATCGCAAACCGTGGGGGACGCTCGCCGATCTGAGCCATGTAGATGAGCTTCAACCGATGCTGACCCGCTCCGCGGCGGGTGCCGACCGGCGGTTGGCGAGCCTGCACGGCCTCCGCCAGGAAGCGGTTGAGCTCGGGCGTGGGAATCCGCCCGGACATGCGATCGCCCAGCGCGATCGCCTCGCTCAGCAGGCGGCTCACGTGCCGGCCGGTCAGGGCGCTGGCGGTCAGCACGCGTGGGCGCAGCCGCAGCTTGGCGGCCACCCGCGCGCGCTCGTGCTCCAACGCATCCTCGTTCCCCTCGTACACGTCCCACTTGTTCAGCACGAGCGCGGTCGCGCAGCCCGACTTCATCGCCAGCTCGGCGATGCGCAGGTCCTGCGCGGTGACGCCGTCGCGGGCGTCGCACACGACCAGCGCCACGTCCGCCCGTTCGGCGGCGCGACGAGAGCGCAGCGAGGTGTAGTACTCGACCGAGTCGTCGACCTTCGCGGAGCGGCGGATGCCGGCCGTGTCGATCAGCGTGAGCTTGCGCCCGTCCACGACCAGGGGCGTATCGATCGCGTCGCGGGTGGTGCCCGCGAGATCGGAGACGATCGTGCGCTGCACGCCGAGAAAGCGGTTGACGAGCGAGGACTTGCCGACGTTGGGCCGTCCGATCACCGCCAACCGGACGGTGTCTTCCTCGGGCTCGGCCTCCCCCGCGGGCAACAGCGCCACGATCCGGTCGAGCAGATCGCCCGAGCCCAGGCCCTGCGCGGCGGATACCGCCAGCGGCTCGCCCAGCCCGAGGCGGTGAAACTCGGCCGCCTGAGGGATGTCGCCGACGCCGTCGCACTTGTTGGCCGCGACGATGCTCGGAACCGGCGAGCGGCGCAGCAGGTCAGCCATCTCCTCGTCGCCCGGCCTGACACCGGCGCGCGCGTCGACGACCAGCACCGCCACCTGCGCGTCCGCGAGCCCCGCGCGGGCCTGATCGCGAATCGAGCCCGCCAGGGGGTCCTCGTCCGCGAAGTCCACTCCGCCCGTGTCGATCAATGTGAACCGGCGCCCGTTCCACTCGCAGTCGAGCTCCTTGCGGTCGCGCGTGACGCCGGGACGCTCGTGCACGACCGCCTCGCGCGTGCCCGTGAGGCGGTTGATCAGCGAGGACTTGCCCACGTTGGGATAGCCGACGATGGCGACCTTCAGCATTGGGCCAGTATGCCCACGATGCGCTCGACCACCTGTTCCAGCGTGAGTCCGGTCGTGTCCAGCGCCACGGCGTCCGGCGCCGCCTGGAGCGTGCTGCGCCCGAGCGTGGAGTCGCGCTCGTCGCGCAGGGCCTGCTCGATGAGCAGCGCCTCGGGGTCTGCGTCAAGCTCAATGGCTCTGCGCCGCGCGCGCTCTTTGGGGCTCGCCGTCAGGAAGATCTTCAGCTCGGCGTCGGGCGCCACCACCGTGCCGATGTCGCGGCCCTCGGCAACCCAGTCGCCGGTCGCGATCAGCTCGCGCTGCTTGGCCACGAGCGCGGCGCGCACATCCGGATCGGTGGCGAGGAGGGAGGCGGCCTCGGAGACCTCGGGCGTGCGGATCTCCTCGCTCACGTCGCGCCCATCCAGCAGCACACGGCTGGGCGCGCCATCGGTGCCGTTGGCGAGAAAGTCGATCACTACGGTGCCCGCCAGGTCGCCGAGCGCGTCCGACAGTCGCGACACGCTCCCCCCTCCCGCTTGCAGAGCGGCAAGCGCCACGCAGCGATACATCGCACCACTGTCCAGGTATGTGTAACCGAGCCGGTCCGCGAGCGCGCGGGCGACCGTCGACTTGCCCGCGCCGGCGGGCCCGTCGATCGCTATGAGCATCGTCCGGGGGGGCGTTCACGCGCCGCGCGGAGGCCGGCGACGGCGACGGCGGGGCTCGCGCGGCGGCGGCGAGCGCGGCGGTTCACGAGCACAGCCCCGCCAGGTCCTCCACGAAGCGCGGATAGGATACGGTCGCCGCCTCGATCCCGAGGACCTCGACCCCCTCGCGCGAGGCGAGGCCGGCGACGGCGCCCATCATCGCCATGCGGTGGTCGCCGCGCGCGTCGAGCACGCCGCCGTGCAGGCCGCCCGTGCCGCGCACGGCAAAGCCGTCGCTCCTCGCGTCGATATCCGCGCCGAGAGCGCGCAGCCCCTCGACCACGCCGGCGATGCGGTCTGACTCCTTCATGCGCAGCTCCTGGGCTCCGCGCACGATCGTCTCGCCCTCTGCGTAGCAGCCGAGCAGCGCGACGAGCGGGAGCTCGTCGATCGCCAGCGGCACCTCCTCGGCCTCGACCTCCGTCGCCTCCAGCGCGCCGTGGGCGACGTCGAGGTCGCTGACGGGCTCGTGCGCGGACAGCTCGCCGGTCTCGGGCTCGAGGTCGCCGAGCACGATCCCGCGCATGCGGCGCACGATGCGCAGGAAGCCGGTGCGCGTCCAGTTGACGCCGACGTCGCGCAGCAAGAGGCGCGAGCCGGGCACGAGCACGCCCGCGGCCACCAGGAAGGCGGCCGAGCTGGGATCGCCGGGGACGCGCACCCGGTCGAGGATCAGCTCGTCGGCGTTGACGACGGTGACGTGGCGACCGTTGCGGTGGATGTTGACGCCGGCGCGCAGGAGCATCCGCTCGGTGTGATCGCGGCTGCGCTCGGGCTCGCCGACGGTCGTGGCGCCGTCCGCGGCGAGCGCCGCGAACAGGACGCACGACTTGACCTGGGCGCTGGCCACCGGCAGCTCGCAGGAGATCGCGCGCAGGCGCGCGCCGCGTACCGTCAGCGGCGGAAAGCGCCCGTCTCTGATATCCAGCTCGGCGCCCATCTGGCGCAGCGGGACGGCGATGCGATCGACCGGCCGGCGGCGAATCGAGGCATCGCCGTCGAGCGTGAACGAGCGGCCCTCCTGTGCCGCCAGCCAGCCGGGCAGCAGGCGCATCAGCGTGCCGGCGTTGCCGACGTCGATGGTCCCGTCGGGCTCGCGCGCCTCGCGCAGGCCGGTGCCGCGAATCGTGGTCTGCCCGTCACGGATCTCCACGAGCGCGCCGAGCGCGCGCACTGCTCGAAGCGTCGAGGATGTATCGGCGGCGTGCAGGTAGTTCTCGATCCGCACGGGCTCGCAGGCCATCGCCCCGAGCAGCGCGGCGCGGTGGGAGATCGCCTTGTCCGCCGGGGCGCGCAGCTCGCCGGCGAGCCCGCTGGACGGCTCGAAGCGCAGGTTCATAGGGTCGAACCCTACGAGTCTGCTCGCAACAGCGTCTCGCGCTCGGTCAGCGCTCGCTCGTTCCAGTCGCGCAGGGCCTGCGCGTCGCCCGCCTGCAGGTCGGCGCGGACCTGGGCCAGCCGTCCTGCGAGCTCGTCGATCGCCTCGACGAGGGCGTCGCGATTGGCGAGGTAGATGTCCGTCCAGATCGCGCTGTTGGCGCCGGCCACCCTGATCGCGTCGCGCAGGCTGGGGCCGGCCGTCGGGGGAGAGCCCTCGCGCTGAAACGCGCCGGCGGCTTGGGCGGCGAGCGCGTTGGCGAGCACGTGGGGAAGGTGCGAGATGCAGGCCATCAGATGGTCGTGGGCGCCGGCGTCCACCGCCTGCGCGCGGGCGCCGAGACGCTCGATCAGGCGCCGCAGCCGCTCGTACAACGCCGGGTCGCAGACGGGAGTCGGCGTGAGATACCAGATGGCGCCCGCGAACAGATCCTCGCGGGCGCTTTCAACGCCGGCCGTCTCGGCGCCGGCGAGCGGATGACCGCCGACGAAGCGCCGATCGCAGCGGGCGTCCTCGAGGGCCAGCTTGGTGGAGCCGACGTCGCTGATGACGCAGTCCGGCCCGGCGCCGGCGAGCGCCTCGGACACGGCCCGCGCGAGCGCGCTGAGCGGCGCCGCGGCGAACACCACCTCGGCATCGGCGACGGCGGTGGCGACATCGGGCGCCGATCGATCGATCGCCCCGCGCTCGAGCGCCGTCGCGCACGCCGCGGGATCGGGGTCGTACCCGCACACGCACGCACCCACGCGAGCGCGCGCGGCCAGGCCGATGGACCCACCGATCAGCCCCACCCCCAGGACCGCGATCTTCACGGCACGCCGAGGACCGACGCCAGGCCGCCGAGGACCAACGCCGGGATGCCGATAGCCGACGCCATCACGCCGCGCTGAGCGCCTTGCCCGCGAATTCGGCGGTGCGCCGCACCGCGGCGGCGTACTCGTCGAAGGTGTCGGCAAGCAGCGCCTGCGGCCCGTCGCAGACGGCCTCGTCGGGGTTGGGGTGCACCTCCACGATGATGCCGTCGGCCCCGGCGGCGGCGGCGGCGAGCGACAGCGGCAGCACCAGATCGCGCCGGCCGGCGGCATGGCTGGGGTCGACGATCACCGGCAGGTGCGAGAGTTCCTTGAGGATCGGCACCGCCATGATGTCGAGAGTGACGCGGCGGTGGTCGGTCTCGAACGTGCGGATGCCGCGCTCGCACAGCATCACGCTGGGGTTGCCCTCCTTGAGGATGTACTCGGCGGCCATCAACAGCTCGTCGAGCGTCGAGGAGAGCCCGCGCTTGAGCAGCGCCGGACACCCCGAGCGTCCGATCTCGGTGAGCAGCGGAAAGTTGGCCATGTTGCGCGCGCCGATCTGGATCACGTCGGCGACTGAAAGCACGTCGTCGATGTCGCGCAGGTCCATCAGCTCGGTGACGATCGGCAGGCCCGTCTCGGCCTTGGCCTCGGCGAGCAGGCGCAGCCCCTCGACGCCGAGGCCCTGAAAGGCGTAGGGCGAGGTGCGCGGCTTGTAGGCGCCGCCGCGCAAAAGCGAAACGCCCGCGTCGCGCACGACGCGCGCGGTCGTGAGCGTCTGCTCGCGCGATTCGACCGTGCAGGGACCGGCGATCAGGGCGAAGTGCTCGCCGCCGATCTTGCGCCCCTGGATGTCGAGCACGGTGCGCTCGCCGTGGCGGATCTGCTCGGAGGCGAGCTTGTAGGGCTTGAGGATCGGCAGCACCCGGTCGACCCCGGGCTGTCCCTCGAGGCCGAGGCTTTCGATGTTGACGTCCTGCTCGACGTCGCCGATCGCACCGATCACGGTCAGGCGAGCGCCCTCGATCGGGTGGGCGAGCGCGCCGGCTCGCTCGATCTTCTCAATGACCGCGCCGATCTCCTCGGGGGTCGCGGTCTCCTTCATGACGATCATCATCGATTCATCCTTTCACGTACGCCTGGAGTGTTACGCACCGACCGTGTGAGCTGGCGTTGGGCACGCCGTGTGAGGCGCTCGGTCCGGACGCCGGACCTGTGCGGCCGTCTGCACCCGCTCTCACGCACGGGCAGGCCGAAGCGCCTAGATAAATCGCCAGGCGTAATAGGCGCAGGACGACGACCACGCGGTGAGGGCGCTGGATGTGCAACCGGATGTACGAACCGTCGCGGTCATAGCCGTCTCGGTTCGTTGTAGCAGACCGGCATGTTTCCGTCCAGCGGCGAGAGACGGCGCTCTCGGTCTCAGACGACCTCGCTCAGCGCCGCCAGGAACCGCGCGTTGTCCTCGGGCGTGCCATAGGTGACGCGCAGCGCCGGCGTCTCGCTGCCCAGGGCGCCACCGCCACGAACGAGCACACCGTGGTCCTCCAACCCGCGCATGAGGAGCGCCTCGTCGCGCTCGCCGAGGTCGATCCAACAGAAGTTCGCCTGCGAGTCAGCCACTCCCAAGCCGAGGGCGCTCAGACCCTCGCCGACGGAGATGCGCTCTGCGACCGTGTGAGTGACGCGCTCGAGCACCGCGTCCTGATGGGCCAGCGCCTCGACCGCGGCGGCCTGGGCGAGCGCGTTGCAGAAGAACGGCTGGCGCACCTGGTCGAGCGCGCGAGGCAACTCCTGTGAGCCGCACAGCGCGAAGCCGACGCGCAGCCCGCAGAGGCCGTAGACCTTGGAGAACGTGCGCAGCAGCACGAGGTTGGGGTGGCGATCGAGCAGCTCGATCGAGGCGTCGGGGTCGCCGAGCAGGTTGAACTCGCAGTAGGCCTCGTCGACGATCACGCACACGTGCGGCGGGACCTCGACCATGAACGCGGCGATATCGGCCGTTGGGAGCGCGGTGGAGGTGGGGTTGTTGGGGTTGCACACGATCGCCAGGCGCGTGGCGACGGTGATCTCCGCCAGCATCGCCCGCAGGTCGTGGCGCTGGGCGGAGTCGAGCGGGACGACGATCGCGCGCGCGCCGGAGGCCGCCGAGAGGTGGGGATAGACCGAGAAGGACGGCCAGGCGTATACGAGCTCCGCGCCGGGCTCCAGCAGCGCCTCGCCGGCCGCGAGCAGGATGTCGCAGGAGCCGTTGCCGATCGCGATGCGCGAGCTCGGCACTTCATAGCGATCGGACAGCCGCTCGCGCAGGATCGAGTTGGAGGGGTCGGGGTAGCGGTTGAGGGTGCAGAGCGCGCGGTCGATCGCCTCGCGCACCGCCGGCAGCGGCGGGTAGGGCGACTCGTTGCTCGCCAGCCGCACGAGCGGCGTCGCCTGCTCGGCGTAGCCGCCGGCGGCGGGATAGACGGGGATACGACGGATGCGCTGCGCGAACTCGATGGGCATGGTCGGCTCATTGTGACGAACCGCCGCCGGCGAGCCCGACGGGGCCAGGCCGGTCGATGGCTACTGCGCCGCCAGTAAGTCCGCGCGCAGCTCGGCGGCGTCGCCGAGATAGACGTGCCTGGACTCGTGACCGTCCTCGGCGTAGTAATGGATCAGCACCCTGATCACACGCGGCATTGCCCGTGGCACAGGAATCTCCCGCGAGCACAGCAACGGCACCCGCTCGAACCCCAGTGCCCGCGCCGCCACGGCGGGGAACTCGGCGTTGAGATCGTTTGTAGCGGTGAATATGCAGCTGACGACCTGCTCGGGCGTGAGCGAGTTGCGCTCCATGATCGCGCTCATCAGCGCGGTCGTCGAGTCCAGGATCTCCTGGGCGTCGTTTCGCGGCACGCTCGTGGCGCCGCGCAGGGCGAACAGTCGCATGGCGGCGATTCTAAGCGGGAGGGGGGCAAGCCCCCCTCCCGACCACCCCCCGCAGTGGTACACGAGCGTCGGGTCGGCAAAAGCCGGCCCTTGCGGCAAAGATCAACGCTGCCGGCATCGGTGCCGGCGAAACTGCCGGCTTGAGTCACAAAGACCGGGCTCGTTTGCCGGATGGTCTGCTCGTAGCCGTGCGCAACCGTGCGATCTCCGCCGCGCCCAGCCGGCGATGGGCGCCGGGCGCGAGCTCGTCCAGGCGCAACGGCCCGAAGGCGATGCGCTGCAGGGCGAGCACGGGATGGCCGACGGCCTCGCACATGCGCCGCACCTGCCGGTTGCGGCCCTCGTGGATCGTCAGCTCGAGCACGTCCGGCTCGATCCGGCGCACCCGGGCGGGGGCGGTGACCCCATCCTCCAGCTCGACGCCGCTGCGCAGCGCCCGCACCGCGCCCTCTCCCACGCGCCCGCCGCCGACGCGCGCGAGGTACGTCTTGGGCACCTCATACCGGGGGTGCGTCAGCCGATGGGCGAGCGCGCCGTCGTTCGTGAGCAGGATCAGCCCGCTGCTGTCCGCGTCCAGGCGTCCGACGGGATACAGACGCAGCTCATCTGCGGGCACGAGCTCGACGACCGTCGCGCGTGCGTGCGTGTCGCGCGCGGTGGAAACCACGCCGAGCGGCTTGTTCACCGCGTACACGACCCGCTGCTCCGGGCCCGACACCACGTCGCCGTCGACCTCGACCCGATCGCCCTCCCCCACGTCCCGCGCTGGGTCGGTCACGACCTCGCCGCCCACCGCCACGCGCCCCTGCGCGATCAGCCGCTCGGCCGCGCGCCGCGAGGCGATACCGGCGTGGGCGAGATGCTTCGCCAGGCGCATCGGGGTTCTTGCGGACCCTTACTCCGGCGTGGGTCCACCCCCGGCCCGAGCCTCCCCCGCGCGCAGCAGTCGCTCGCGCAGCGCGGCCTGCTCCTCGGGCGTGGGGTCCCAGCGCGCCACGTCAGGCAGCTCCTGCAGGGAGCGCAGTCCGAACAGCTTCAGGAACAGCGTGCTCGTGCGGTAGGTGACGGCGCCGAACTGCGAGCGGCCCGCCTCCTCGATCAGGCCGCGCTCGAGCAGGGTGGTCGCGGCCGAGTCGGCGCTGACGCCGCGGATGCGGGTGATCTCGGGTCGCGAGACGGGCTGCAGGTAGGCGACGATCGCCAGCGTCTCGGCCTGCGCGGGAGTGAGCGCGGCGGTGCGCGGGCGGCTGAACAGGCGTCTGGCGGCGTCCTCGGTGGTTGGATCTGTCGCGAACGTATAGCCGCCGGCGAGCTCGCGCAGCACGATCCCGCGCGTCCCGGGCACGTAGCGCCCCGCGAGCACGCCGAGCGCCGCCCGCGTGTCGGGCTCGCCGGCCTGGGCGGCTTCGGCCAGCTCGATCGCGCTCAGCGGATCGGGCGAGAGGAACAGGAGCGCCTCGAGCGTGCTCGCCAGCTCCTGCTCACCACCCACCGGGCCCGCGTGCGCGCGGATAGTTGCCTCACCTTCCGCGTCTGCCACGGGCGCCCCGCGGGCGGTGGTGTGCATCTCCGTGTCCATCACGCCTATCCTGCCACGACCGCGACCGATCGGGGATCGAGATGCTGGACGATCGGAGATCCCATTCGCTCTCCGATCGGCCGATCGGAGAGCGTGGCGGGCTGAGCGCCGGCGGCCTCGATCGCGATCTCGCCGAAGCTCTCCGGCTGGCGCCAGTCGACCTCGCCGCGCTTGTACAGCTCCAGCAGCGCGAACAACGTGACCGCGACCGTCATGCGATCGCCCCCGCTGACGGCCTCGTCGAAGCTGAACGATCCCCGGCGCAGCAGCCCGCGCAGGTGCGCCAGGCGCTCGGCGACGGTCACACGCTGGGCGGAGATGTGACGCAGGCCGATCGTCGGAGGCAGGCTCAGCAGCCGCCCGATAGCCTCGCCCAGCACGTCCGGGTTCTGAGACCCCTCCGCGGGCGCGAGCCCGGTGCGGCGCAGGTGTGCGGGCGCCGGCGCCTGCCGAAAGCGGGTCCCGTGCTCGTGCGCGAGCAGCTCCCGGAGGTGGCCCGCGGCGGAGCGGTAGCGGCGCGCGTCGAGCATTCGCGCGAGCAGCTCCTCGGCCGCCTCCTCGGGCGCCATCTCGAGCAGCTCCTCGTCGTCCTCGCCGGCGAGCATCAGCTTGGACTTGAGCTCCAGCAGCGCTGCGATCAGCACGATGAACTCGGTCGCGGTCTCCAGGTCGAGCTCGCCACGGGACTCCAGATGGTCGAGGTAGGAGAGCACGACGTCCGCGAGCGCCAGCTCGAGCAGATCGATCTCTTCGCGCAGGATCAGCGTCAGCAGCAGGTCGAACGGCCCGCTGAACACGTCCAGGTCGAGGTCGAGCGTGGCGATGGAGGTCATTTGGCTCGGGCTTGCATCCGATCGGCCCCGGCGGCGAGGGAGCGCGGGTGAAGCGAGGCGGACATCTCCTCGCCTGCAACCGTATTTGCACCTTCGGCGCTCATCCTCTCACCGTACCGATCAGCCCCGACGGGGCGCCCCTACGCCCATCCGCTCGCGCACGTCGGCGAGCGTGCCGGCGGCGATCTCGCGCGCGCGCGCCGCGCCGCCTGAGAGCACCGCCTCCAGCGCGTCCTCGTCAGCGCGCAGTTCGGCATAGCGTTCGCGCACGGGCGCGAGGTAGTCGACGACGGCCGCGGCGACGGCGGCCTTCAACTCGCCGTACCCGTGCGCGTCCGCCATCTCCGCCTCGATCTCCGCGGGCGCGGTCGCGCGCGCGACCGCCAGAATTTCGATCAGGTTGGACACGCCCGGCTTGTCCTGCGCTCGCCTGATCTCCGTACCGGAGTCTGTGACGGCGCTGCGGATCTTCTGTTCGATCGCGCGCGGCTCATCCAGCACGTACACGGTCCCCTGCTCGCTGGAGCCGGTGGTGGACATCTTGCGCGTGGGGTCCTGCAGATCCATGATCCGCGCGCCCACTTCGGGGATGCGGTGCTCGGGCACGACCAGCACCTGCTCGCCGTCGCCGAAGCGCGCGTTGAATCGTCGCGCCACGTCGCGCATCAGCTCCAGGTGCTCGCGCTGGTCCTCGCCCACCGGGACCTCGTCGGCGCGGTAGGCGAGCACATCGGCGGCCTGCAGCACGGGATACACCAGCAGCCCGGCCGACACCAGCTCGCGCTGGGCCGTCGACTTGTCGCGGAACTGGTGCATCCGCTGCAGCCTCCCGAGCTCGGTGACGCTGCACAAGAGCCAGCACAGCTCGGTGTGCTCCTGCACGTCGCCCTGCCTGAACAGGATGCACCGCTCCGGATCCAGGCCCGCGGCGAGCAGCAGCGCGGTCAGGTCGTACAGGCTCTCGCGCAGCCGGGTGGGCTCGTAGGGGACGGTGATCGCGTGCATGTCCACGATGCAGTACAGCGCCTGCCCGCGGTCCTGCCCGGCGACGTATTGGGAGATCGCGCCGATGTAGTTGCCCAGGTGCTTGCTCCCCGTGGGCTGGATGCCGGAGAAGATTCGCACTGCGACCCTAGAGCGCCTGCCGAATCACCGGCCGCTTGGCCGCCGCGACCTCGTCCAGGCGCCTGACCGGGGTGGTGTAGGGGGCGTTCTGCGCCACCTCCGGCCCCTCGGTGGCGGCCTCGCGCAGGATCTGAGCGATCGCCTCGGCGAACGCGTCGAGCGTCTCGCGCGTCTCGGTCTCGGTCGGCTCGACCATCAGCGCCTCCTCCACCAGCAGGGGGAAGTACACGGTCGGGGGATGGAACCCGTGGTCGAGCAGGCGCTTGGCGAGGTCGAGCGTCTTGAGCTTCAGCGCGCGCTTCATCGGCCCGCCCGAGAGCACGAACTCGTGCATGCACAGCTCTCCGTAGGCGAGCGGCAGGTGCTCGGCGACGATGTCCATCTCGCGTAGGCGCACCAGCAGGTAGTTGGCGTTCAGCACCGCGGTCTCCGAGGCGTCGCGCAGCCCGTCGGCGCCGAGCGAGCGGATGTAGGCGTAGGCGCGCACGAAGCATCCGTAGTTGCCGTGAAACCCGCGCAGCCGGCCGATCGTGCATGAGCCCGGCCCGTCGCCCGTTCCGTAGTCGAGGTCGAACACGGGTGTCGCAGGCGTCGCCCCGTTCGTCTTCGCGTCCTCGCGCCGGATGACGATCGGGGTCGGCAGGAACCGGGCGATCCGCTCGCTCACGGCGATCGGCCCCGACCCGGGGCCGCCGCCGCCGTGGGGCTGGGTGAAGGACTTGTGCAGGTTGAAGTGCACGATGTCGAACCCCATGTCGCCGGGGCGCGATACGCCCATGACGGCGTTGAGATTGGCGCCGTCGTAGTACAGCGTCGCGCCGACCTCGTGCACGACCTGAGCGATCTCCTCGATGTTGGGGTCGAACACGCCGAGCGTGTTGGGGTTGGTCAGCATCAGGCACGCCACGTCGCCGTCGGCGTGGGCGCGCAGGTCGTCGAGGTCGACCCCGCCCGCCGCGTCCGTTGCCAGCTTGACGACATCCAGGCCGGCCATCGTCACGGTCGCCGGGTTCGTCCCGTGCGCCGTGTCGGGTGTCAAGACCTTGCGACGAGTATGCGTCTCGCCGCGACTGTCGTGATATGCGCGAGTGAGCAGCAGGCCCGCGAGCTCGCCGTGCGATCCGGCCGAGGGCTGCAGCGAGACGTGCGGCAGGCCGGCGATCTCCGCGAGCGCGCCCTGCAGCCGCCACATCAGCTCCAGCGCGCCCTGCGCCCGCGCGGGGTCCTGCAGCGGGTGCAACCGCGCGTGTCCGGGCAGGGCGGCGGCGCGCTCGTGCAGGCGCGGGTTGTGCTTCATCGTGCACGATCCGAGCGGGTAGAAGCCCGAGTCCAGGTCGAAGTTGCGCTTGGAGATACCGACGTAGTGGCGCACGATCTCGGGCTCTGAGACCTCCGGCAGCCGCGGGGGCTCACTGCGGCGATAGCGCGCCGGCAGCAACCGCTCGGGATCGACTGCCGGGACGTCGAGCTCGGGGCACACGAACGCGCGCCTTCCAGGCGCGCCCTTCTCGAAGATCGTCCGTGCGCCGTCGCGCTGCTGCGGCGTCTCGGTTTTCACACGTCGCTCCCGCACGGGTGCGCAGGGCAAGCTGGGCCAGGGGATGCGAGGGAGCGCGTTGGCGTACTCGGTACGCTGGCCGATCCCGGGCGATCGGTCGGCGCCGACGACGAAGTCGTTGGTGAGGACGCAGATCCAGCGCCGCCATGCGCGCTCATGCCGGCACCGCCTCGCGGCGCTCGGCCTCCACCGCCGCGCCGAGCACGTCCGCGAGCCGGTCGATGTCGGCGCGCGAGCGCCGCTCGGTGATGGCGACAAGCAGGCCGCCGCGATCGGACTCGCACCCGGTCAGCGCGTGGATGTCCACGCCCGGGTTCACGCCCGCGCGCGCACACCGGGCCTTGACCGCCGCGACGTCGGCGTGCAGGCGAACGGCGAACTCGCGGATGACCGGCTGTGCGTGCATCGCGCTGACGCCGTCGAGCGCGGTCAGTTGCTCGCGCGCGTAGTGGGTGCGCGCGAGCAGCAGCTCGCCCAGCTCGACGATGCCGCGCCGGCCGAGCCACGCCAGGTAGACGACGCCCGCGAGCGCGTTGAGCGCCTGGGAGGTGCAGATGTTCGACGTCGCCTTCTCGCGGCGAATGTGCTGCTCGCGGGTCTGCAGCGTCAGCACGAACCCGCGCCGCCCGTCCACGTCCACGGTCTCCCCAGCGATCCGACCGGGCATCTTGCGCAGGCACTCCTCGCGCGCGGCGAACAGCCCGAACGACGGCCCGCCGAAGTCGAGGCGGTTGCCGAGCGGCTGGCCCTCGCCGACGGCGACGTCCACGCCGCATTCGCCCGGTGCGCTCAGCACGCCGAGCGAGATCGGGTCGACCTGGGCGACGACCACCGGCGCTTGATCCCCGCCGGGAGCATCCCCACCCAAAGCCGAGCCGTCGCTGTGCCCGTGTGCCGCGGCGCTCAGGCGGGCGGCGTCCTCGACCGCGCCGTAGAAGTTTGGCTGCGCAAAGAACGCCGCGCTGGTGTCCGCGTCGATCGCCTCGACCCACGCATCCACGTCGGTGACGCCCTCGGCGAGGGGGACCTCGACGACGCTCATCCCATACCCGTGCGCGAGCGTGCGCAGGGTCTGGATCGAGTGCGGGTGCAGGCCCGCGCTGAGCACCAGCCGAGTGCGGCCGTTGTGCAGCTTGGCGAGATATCCTGCCGCGGCGACGGCGCTCGGGCCCTCGTACACCGAGGCGTTGGAGACGGGCAGGCCGGTCAGCTCGCAGATCGCGGTCTGGTACTCGAACATCACCTGCAGCCCGCCCTGGGAGATCTCGGGCTGGTAGGGGGTGTAGGGGGTGAGGAACTCCGAGCGCTCCATCAGCATGTCGATCAGCGCGGGCACGTAGTGGTCGTACATCCCCGCCCCCAGGAACGAGAGCTCGTCTTCGGCGCTGACGTTGCGCGCGGCCAGCTCGCGCAGGTGGGCGAACACATCCTGCTCGCTCATCCCGTCGGGCAGGTCCAGGGCGCGTCCCAGCCGCACGCCGGCGGGGATCTGGCGGTCGAACAGCTCCCGCACGGAGCCGACGCCGATCGTCGCGAGCATCCGCTCGAGATCCTGCTCGGTGGTGGCGGTGTAGCGGCTCACAGGCTTGCGCTCAAACTCGCCGCAGGGCGGGGTTCGCGGGAGTGCTGAGTGGTGTTGATGGCGTACGTCAAGGGCGAACCGTCAGCCTAGCCGCCCAGCGTGGCGAAATAGGCCTCGGCGTCCATCAGCGCGTCGCGCTCACTCGGATCGCTCAGCGCGATCCGCACCATCCAGCCGTCGCCGTAAGGGTCCTCGTTGATGAGCTGCGGGCTGTCCGCGAGCGTCTCGTTGACCGCGACGATCTCGCCCGACAGCGGCGCGACTACATCCGAGACGGCCTTGACGGACTCGACCTCGGCGTAGGGCGCGTCCTGGACGAGCAGCGTTCCGACGGCGGGCGCCTCGAAGAACACGACCTCGCCGAGCGCGTCCTGGGCGTACCAGGTGATCCCCAGCGTCGCCTCGGGGCGGGCGGGATCGGATCCCTCGGCGTCGATGCGCGCCCAGTCGTGCTCGGGGTGGTACAGCAGATCATCGGGATAGCCGTCCTGCGACATCACGAGCCCTTTCGATAGAGAGGCTTCTCACGGACCACGGCGGGGCGCATCTTGCCACGGACGTCGATCTGCAGGCGGGTGCCCACGGGGGCGTGCTCGGAGGGTACGTAGGCGAGGCCGACGCCGATTCCCAGAGACGGCGACAGCGTGCCGCTCGTGACCTCGCCGCCGCCGACGATCGGGTTGCCCTGGCGCGCGATCCCGGGGCCGTCGATCGCGAACGCGACGAGCCGTTCGCGTGGCCCGGCGGCGCGCACCGCGCGCACCGCGTCAGAGCCGACGAAGCCGGTGTCCTCGACGCAGCACCAGCCGAGCCCGGCCTCGATCGGCCCGCGCTCGCTCGACAGGTCGTTCCCGTACAGGTGGTAGCAGGCCTCCAGGCGCAGCGTGTCGCGCGCGGCCAGTCCGGCGGGAACCGCTCCGCGTCGGATCAGCTCGTCCCACAGCGCCGGTGCATCGGCGGGCGCGAGCAGCAGCTCGACGCCCTCCTCGCCGGTGTAGCCGGTGCCGCACACGAGCATCTGCGCGCCCAGCAGCCGCCGCGTGGCCGCGGTCATGCGCGGGGGCAGCGGCGCGTCGGAGATCGCCTGCACGAGCTCGCGCGCGCGCGGACCCTGCACGGCGAGCATCGCGTAGTCGTCGATGCGGTCGTCCACCTGCACGTCGAGCTCGCCGACGTGAGCGCGCCACCACTGGAGGTCCTGCTCGTGATTGGCGGCGTTGGTGACGGTCAGCCAGCGCTCGGCCTCGAGGCGATAGGTGAAGAGGTCATCGAGCACGCCCCCGTCCTCGCGGCACAGCAGCCCGTACTGCGCGCCGCCGACCGGCACGCGCGCGAGGTCGTTGGAGATCAGCCGCTGCAGCAGCTCGAGCGCCTGCGGACCGCTCGTCTCGATCTCGCCCATGTGCGAGACGTCGAACACGCCCACGTCGGTGCGCACGGCCGTGTGCTCTTGGCGTACGCCCTCGTACTGCACGGGCATCTCCCAGCCGGCGAACTCCACCAGCTTGGCCCCGGCGGCGACGTGGCGGTCGTAAAGGGCGGTGCGGCGCAGGGTCGTGGGCATGCGCGCGCAGGCTATCGAGTAAGCGCGGGATGTCTGCTGTTCGACCTCGCACATGTGCGAGGTCGCCGACGGGCGCATGCGCCCGTCGGTAACCAAGCCGCATGCGGCTTGGTTCGGGAATGCACATGTGCATTCCCGCTGAGCGGCGCATGCGCCGCTCAGAACTACCTCAACGCAGGAATGGCGGTACGTCGATGTCGTCGTCGGAGATCTCGAGCGAGGAGCGCTGACGATCGTCGATCCGCGGCCCGCGGTCGCGGCGGGAGCGCGTCTCGGCGCGCGCGCTGCGTCCCGGACGGTGGTCGAAGCCGGTGCCGATCACGGTCACGCGCACGTCGTCGCTCATCGACTCGTCGATGACGGCGCCGAAGATGATGTTCGCGTTCGGATCGGCCGCGTTCTGGATGATCTCCGCGGCGTCGTTGACCTCGAACAGGCCCAGGTCCTTGCCGCCGGTGATGTTCAGCAGGATCCCCGTGGCGCCGTCGACCGACTCTTCCAGGAGCGGCGAGGAGATCGCGGCCTTGGCGGCGTCGCCGCAGCGGTTCTCGCCGCCGGCGGTGCCGATTCCCATCAGGGCCGAGCCGGCGTCGTGCATGATCGTGCGCACGTCGGCGAAGTCGAGGTTGATCAGGCCGGGGATCGTGATCAGGTCGGTGATGCCCTGGATGCCCTGGCGCAGCACGTCGTCGGCCTCCTTGAACGCGTCCAGCATCGACGTGCGGCGCTCGACGACCGTCAGCAGCTTCTCGTTGGGGATCACGATCAGCGTGTCGACGACCTCGCGCAGGCGCTCGATGCCCTCCGCCGCCTGGCGGCTGCGCTGAGAGCCCTCGAAGTCGAACGGGCGCGTGACGACTCCGACGGTCAGCGCGCCGATCTCGTTCTTGGCGATCTCGGCGATCACGGGCGCGGCGCCGGTGCCGGTGCCGCCGCCCTCGCCGGCGGTGACGAACACCATGTCGGCGCCCTTCAGCGCCTCCTTGATGTCGTCGCGCGACTCCGATGCCGCGCCCAGGCCGACCTCGGGATTGGCGCCCGCGCCGAGGCCCTTGGTGGACTCGTGGCCGATGTTCAGCTTGATGTCGGCGTCGCACATGGCGAGCGCCTGGGCGTCCGTGTTGGCGGCGATGAACTCCACGCCGCGCAGCCCCGCGTCGACCATGCGGCTGACCGCGTTGGTGCCGCCGCCGCCCACGCCCACGACCTTGATGACGGCCAGATAGCTGCCGGCGCCGGTCATGCTGCCGCTACTCGCTGAGCTCTCCATGATGGGTTCCGTCCACAGCCTTCAGTAGGAGTTAAGGGTTCGCACGACACTGTCGTCCGGCCCGCTGAATTGTGCACGTTATGCAGGGAACTTCGCCCTGTCAACGACCCCGTCCAATCTCGCAACAATCGTTGCAGATCCAGGAACTCTCGACCGGACCCCGAGACACGCTCTTGGTGCGCCATCAACCTCAAGTTTAGGATAAGAGTTTCGAATAGGGACTCCGTGGTGTCGCTCAGCCCCCGGGAATCCCGTTGGTGGTGGGCGTTTCGGAGGTTTCCGCCGAGCCCCCTTCCGAGGATGGCGATGTGCTCCCAGCTTCTCCCGAGGTCGATCCCGTCGAGCCGGCTTCGGACGAGGTCGAGCCCGCCCGCGCCGCTTCGCCAGTGGCGCTCGGTTCGGCGCCCGCGCCGCTACCGGAGCTCGTGCCCGCGCCGCCACCCACGGCCGTGTTGAGGCCGTTGGCCAGTTCTGCGGCGGTGCTCGGGTTCGATGCCACAGCCGCTTCCGTTTCGGTGGAGCTCGCGTTGGGACGGACCGTGCCGGGGGCGAACCCCGCGGCGGGGCGTTCGGGCAGGCGCACGTCCACATAGACGGCACCCGCAGAGCCCGGATCGGCGAGCACGCGCGCGAGCGACAACCACTTTGCGTGCGGGAGCGTGGCGTCGCCGAAATACGCCAGCAGACCCCCGCGCAGCGCGACCGTCAGGCCCTTCGGTCCGGAGTACACGCGCGTAACGGCGTGAGCCAACGGCGCCGGGGCGACGCCCAGCACCGCGAGCGCCCCGAGCAGCGACGCGCCGCGAACGCTCCCCCCCACCGCCGGAACGATGGTTGTGGCCACGGCGGCCGCCCCGGCAGTGCCTCTGCCGGTGTTCAGGAGCGGCAGCGCGCCCGACAGATACCCCGCGCCGAGCACGACCCCGTCGGCCGCCACAGCCGTGCGAACGCCGCCGAGATCGAGCGCCGCGACGGGCGGGCGCTCGACGACTTCGATGCGCAAGCCGTGCGGAAAGCTCGCGCGGGCTCGCACCGTGCGCACGATCGGATACGGCGCGACCGCCGCGCGCAGCGCGGCGGGGCTGACGGCCAGCGTGCTCATGCCGTGCGCGGCGCCGGTCAACGCCGTTTCGATCGCGGCCGTGTCCGCGCCGTGCACCGCGGCGAGCCCGCGCACCTGCACATGCTCGACCGCGCTCAGCGAGGAGTGGCGCAGCAGCTGCCACGACCCTCCCAGCAGCGGTACGGCGATCAGGACCGTCAGCAGTGCGACCCGCAGCCGCCGGTGCGCCCACACCGCGGCGATCCCAGCGCGCGTGGTGCGCGCGATGGCTGCCAGCGGGCCCGGTACGCCGAACGCGCGGCGCGCCCGTTTGCGGACCAGGCGACGAGGTGCGGGCGCAGCAATGGAACGGGCCATTCACGAGGTGTTCGACCCGCATGCCCGAACCCCTACCGCTGCGCACCCCTTACACACTGATGACAATGCGCTACAGTACATTTGCTAGTACGTCGACTGCTGTCGTCATGCCACAGGGGTCCGGGCAACCGGACCCCTGGCCTTTACCACGGAAAGCGCACGTCCCCCAGCGTCTGCACCTCGGGTTCCAGGGCGACCCCGAAGCGCTCCAGCACGCGCGCGCGCCCCGCGGCCATCACCGCGAGCACGTCGGCGGTCGTGGCGGCGCCGGTGTTCTCGACGAAGTTGGCGTGCTTGGGCGCGAGGCGGGCGCCGCCGACGGTCAGGCCGTTGCAGCCCGCCTCGGCCAGCAGCTGTCCGGCGGTGCGACCCTCGGCACCGGGATCCTCGGGGTTGACAAATGTCGAGCCGAACGTCCTGATCCCCTGCGGCTGGGCCTCGTGGCGACGGGCGCGCATCTCCGCGAGGGTCGCCTTGACGGTGCTCGTGTCCGATTCGGCGAGCAGGAAGGAGGCGCGTGCGACGATCTCCCCGGGTGCGAGGTTGGAGCGGCGGTAGGCGAACTCGAGCTGCTCGGGCACGCGGCGCTCGGACCCCTCGGCGGTGACGATCTCGACCCACTCCAATGTCCGCGCGAGCTCGCCGCCGTAGGCGTTGGCGTTCATCCGCACCGCGCCGCCGACGGTGCCGGGGATGTTCACGCCGAACTCGATCCCCGCCAACCCCGCCTGGGCCGCGCGGGCGGCGACCGCGGGCAGCCGCGCGCCCCCGCCGCAGACGATCCGCAGCGGACCTTCGCGCTGGATCAGCGCGAGCTTGCGGTCGAGCTTGACGACCAGTCCCCGCACCCCCTCGTCTGCGATCAGCAGGTTCGAGCCCGAGCCGACGACCGCCACGGGCAGATCCGCGGCGCGCGCCCAGGCAAGCAGCTCGCGCAGCTGGGCGCCCGATCCGGCGCGCGCGAACCAGTCTGCCGAGCCGCCGGTGCGGACCGTAGCCATGCGCGCGAGCGAGTAGTCGCGTTGCACGATCGACGGCACCGTCTTGGGTGAGTCGCGCGAGGCGGGCTTACGCGCCATTGTCGCTCACAATCAGCTTGCGGGCGAGCAGGTCCACGTCGCCGGCGCCCATCACGACGCAGACATCGCCTGCGCCGAGCATGTCAATCAGCACCGGCTCGGCGTCGGCTAACGTCGGCAGCCAATACACGGGCCCGCCCTCGGCCGCGTCGGCGGCGGCCTGCGCAATCAGCAGCCCGCTGACGCCAGGGTGATCCTCGGCGAGCTCGCGCGCTGGATACACGTCGAGCACGACCGCGACGTCGGCCTCAGCCAGGGCGGCGCCGAACTCCCGGGCGAGCATCGCCGTGCGCGAGTACAGATGCGGCTGGAACACGGCGATCAACCGCTCATGCGCGAGCGTGCGCGCGCCCGCGAGCGTCGCCGCGACCTCGGTCGGGTGGTGCGCGTAGTCGTCATACACGCGCGCACCGCACGCGCTCTCCCCCAGCAGCTGAAAGCGCCTGCCCGCGCCGTGAAACCCGGCGAGCCCCGCGATCGCGCGATCCTCCTCGGCCCCCGCCAGGCGGGCGGCCTCCAGCGCGGCGGTCGCGTTCAGCGCGTTGTGCGCGCCCGGGACGGACAGCGCGACCTCGTGACCGCGCCAGGTGAAGTATGAGCCGCCGTCGGTCAGCGCGGGAGCGGGCGCGTCGTAAGGAACGATCTGGGCCTCGGTCCCCGCCCCAGCCCCGACCTCGACCCCGGCCCCAACCCCGAACCCGCCCTCGACCTCAGCCTCGCCGACGACCTCAGCCCCGCCGACGACCTCAGCCCCGGCCCGCGCGGGCACCAGCGCGAGCAGCTCGGGGCGGTCCCACACGACGATCCCCGTGCGCGCCCGCTCGAGGAACGCGCGAAACGCCTCGCGCAGCTCGCTCACCGAGCCGAACGTCGCGTGGTGGTCGAGCTCGACGTTCGTCAGCACGGCGATGTCCACGTGCAGCGAGAGCATCGAGCGGTCGGACTCGTCGGCCTCGACCACCAGCCACTCCCCCGTCCCTGTCCAACCGGCGTTGTCCTGCCCCTCCCCGACCGAGCCGCCGACGAGCCAGTCGGGCCGCAGGCCGGCGGCTTCCAGCGCGCGTACGAGCATCGCCGAGGTCGTCGTCTTGCCGTGGGTGCCCGCCACCGCGATCGTGCGCCGCAGGGCGGTCAGCTCAGCCAGCAGCTCCGCCCGGGGACGCTCGGACAGGCCACGCGCGCGGGCCGCGACGCGCTCAGGGTTCTCGGCTGGGATGGCGCTGGAGTAGACGACCTCGACTTCCTCGCCGTCAGGGACGTTCGCCTTATCGTGCTCGCCGATCCGCGCGTTCAAGACGCCGTCGGCGGCCAGGCGCTCTGTGTATACGGAGGCGGCGCGGTCGGAGCCGCTGACCTGCGCGCCGAGCGCGTGGGCCGCGCGCGCGTAGCCGCTCATGCCCGCTCCGCCCACGCCGACGAAGTGCAGCCGCCGCCCGCGCCACGGGCGCTCGGGCGGGGTCACGCGGGCGCCCCCCGATGCGATGGCGATGCCGCGGCGAGCAACTCGGACGCCACGTCGTGCGCGGCGTTGGGCCGCGCCAGCGATCGCGAGGCCGCTGCCATCGTCTGAAGGCGCGCGCGGTCCGCCACCAGCGCCACGACCTCGCGCGCGAGTCGGGCGCCGGTCAGCTCGGCGTCGGGGATCACCACCGCGGCGCCCGCGGCGGCCATCCAGCGCGCGTTGGCACTCTGATGGTCGGCGGACGCATGCGGGTATGGCACGAGGATCGCGGGCAGGCCGTAAGCGGCGATCTCGAACACCGAGCCCCCCGAGCGCGCGACCACCAAGTCGGCCGCCGCGAGCGCCTGCGCGAACTCGGCGAGGTCGAGGTACTCGCGCAGGTCATACCCGTCCGGCAGCGTGCACGCCGCGAGCTTGGGATAGTCGCGGCGCCCGGCTATGTGCAGCACGCGTACCCGCGAAGCACCGTTGCGGGCTTCCGCGAGGCAACCGGCCCCGGACGTCCCGCCTGCTCCCGCGCCGCCCGCGTCCTGCTTGTCGGTGGGGTCGGCGACTTCCGCACCGGCCTCCGCGAACGCCTCTATGGCGGCGAGGTTGATCGAGCGCGCGCCGAGCGAGCCCCCGAACACGAGCACGCACGTCTCCTCCTCGGCGAGCCCGAATCGTGCGCGCGCGTCGGCGCGGTCGGCGTCGGGCACGGGGATCGGACGGCCCGTCACGCGGTAGCGGTCCGTGTCGCGTCCGGCGATCGGGAATGCCAGGCAGACGCGCCGGGCGCCGCGCGCGAGCAGGCGGTTTGAGAGCCCGAGGTGGCTGTCGGCCTCGGTGAGCACGAACGGGATGCGCAGCGACAGCGCCGCGAGCCCGACGGGCCCGGCGACGTAGCCACCGCCTCCCAGCACCGCGTCGGGGCGTAGCTCGCGCAGGATCGCCCGCGCGCGGGGGAGCGCGAGCGCGGCGCGCAGGAGCGCGCGGACGGCGCGCAGGGGGTTGGTGCGGCTGAGGCCCTCGACGGCGATCGTGCGCAGCTCATAGCCCGCGGCGGGCACGAGCTGGGCCTCGGCGCGCGTCCCGCCGATGAATGCGACCCGCGCGCCCTCAGCCCGCAGCGCGTCGGCCACCGCCAGCGCCGGCACGACGTGCCCGGCGGTGCCCCCCGCCGCGATCGCGATCGTCGTCCGTGTCACGGCCCCATCCTGCCGGTTTTCGCGTGCCCGCCGTCGTGCGGGTCGGACCTCGCGAGGGCACCGCGCGCACGTGCGCAGTGCCACCTGCCGCCACGTTCAGCAGCAGGCCCATCGCGGCGAGCATCACGATCAGGCTGCTGGAGCCGTAGGAGACGAACGGCAGCGGCACGCCCGTCAACGGCGCGAGGCCGAGCACGGCGAACGCGTTGAGCAGCGCCTGGCTGACGATCAGCGAGGTCACACCCACGGCGACCAGCGCGCTGTGCAGGGAGCGCGCGGCCTTGGCGACGCGCAGGCCGGCGTAGGCGATCAGCCCGTACAGGAACAGCAGCGCGCACACCCCCACGACGCCGAGCTCCTCGGCGATGACCGCGAGGATGAAGTCCGTGGGCGCCTCCGGGAGGTAGAAGATCTTTTGCACCGACTGTCCGGGGCCGACCCCGAACAGGCCGCCGGAGCCGATCGCGATCTGCCCCTGGACGGCTTGAAAGCCGCTGCCCGAGGCGTGCGCCCAGGGATCCAGGAACGAGGTCAGGCGCGCGCGGGCGTAGGGGCGCGCGATCGCATACAGCGCGATCAGCCCGAATGCGACGCCGGCGACGATGCCCAAATTCCGCAATGAGATCCCCGCCGCGACGAGCAGCGCGACCATCGTGAACGCGATCGTCATGGCGGTGCCGAGGTCGGGCTCGGTGGCGACGAGCAGGCACGCGCCGCCGATGACTATGAGCAGCGGACGGGAGAGCGCCCGCAGGTCGTGCACGCGCTGAGGGCGACGGGCCAGCAGCGTCGCGGCGTACAGCACGAGCGCGAGCTTGAGCAGCTCCGAGGGCTGGAATTGGAGCTGGCCGGGCCCGATCCAGCGGCGGGCGCCGTTGACGGCGACTCCGACGTGGGGGACGTGCACGGCGAGCACGAGCGCGAACGAGACGGCCAGCAGCGGCGCGACGAAGCTCTGCGCTTTGGCGATCCCGTCGCGAGCCAGGACGCGCATGACGACGAGACCGATCGCGCCGTAGAGCACGAACTTGATCAGGTAGCCGCTGCCGTTGCCGGAACCCTGCAGCAGCGCGGTGGCGGAGGTGGCGCTGTAGACCATCACCGCGCCGTAGGCGAGCAGACACATCGTGGCGGTGATCAGGATGCGGTGCTCGAGCGAGTGCGCCTGCGCGCGCCCGGACGGGCGCGTACGGGCCTCGCGCGGCCCCCGGGGTCCGGGCGCGGGGCGGGCGCGCCGTGAGGCTGCTGCTGGCCGGTTCGGGGATTCGAGCGAAGCGAGTGTCTCCCGGTTCGGCATCCGTGGTCTCTTCGACGCGGATCGGGCGATGCCTTCAGGGACGTCACGGACAACATCCCCGCGCGTCCCCAGCCCCATCCCACGCGCGCCCAGCCTCATCCCCGCGCGCGTCCCCAACCTCATCCCACGGGCGCCCCCAGCGCCGTCCCGCGATCCCCGCCGACGCCTACGAGTCCGTTCCGAGCTGGGCGACCAGCTCGCGGAAGCGCTCGCCGCGGGCTTCGAAGTCAGCGAAGTGGTCGAAGCTGGCGCAGCCCGGCGAGAGCAGGATCGCGTCACCGTAGCGAGCGGTGGACACGGCGACTTCGAGCGCCCGCTCGAGCTCGCCGCATTCGAGCAATGGCACGGGCATGCCGGCGAGCGCCGAGGCGATCAGGGCGGCGTCTTCGCCGATCAGGTACACGGCCTGGCAGTAGCGCTCGACGGGCTCGCGCAGGGGGGTGAAGTCCTGGCCCTTGGATTGGCCGCCGAGGATCAGGTGCACGGTGCCGGGCGCGAACGCGTCGAGCGCGACGAGCGTGCTGGCGACGTTCGTCGCCTTGGAGTCGTTGACGTACAGGACGTCCTCGCGGCGGGCGATCTCCTCCAGACGGTGGGGCACGCCCGCGAACGTGCGCAGGCCGGCGCGGACCGCGTCAGGGTCGATCCCGCGCGCCAGGCACACGGCTGCGGCGGCCATCGCGTTCTCGACGTTGTGACGCCCGCGCAGCGCGATCTCCGTGGCGGGCAGCAGCGGCACGCCCTGCCAGTCGATCAGGCCCTCCTCGAGCGTCATCGCCGCCGAGCGCGGATCCCGGCCCGGGATCGGCGGCAGGCCGAACGTCACGCGCGAGACGTCGTCTGGAAGCTCGACGTCGAGGTCGGCTGCAACCACGGCGACGTCTCCGCGCGACTGGCGCGCGAAGATCCGCAGCTTGGCGGCGGTGTAGTCCTCGAGAGTGGCGTGCCGGTCCAGGTGATCGGGAGCGATGTTCAGCAGGACGGCGGCCTCGGGCGCGAACGCGAGCGTGTCCTCCAGCTGGAAGGACGAGGTCTCACAGACGATCGTCACGTTCGGGGCGGTCTCGCCGACGAGCCCGCTGAGCGCCGCGCCGACGTTGCCGGCGACGGCGACGGGCAGGCCGGCGGCGCGGTGGATGTGCCCGATCAGCTCAGCGGTCGTCGTCTTGCCGTTCGTGCCGGTGACGGCGACGAATTCGTTTCCCAACAGACGCCAGGCGAGCTCCAGCTCGCCGAGGACGGGCAGCCCGCGCGCCCGGGCCGCGGCGATGACGGGGGCCTGCCCGGGCACGCCCGGGCTCTTGACGACCGCGCCGACGCGCTCCAGCAGCGACAGGCCGTCCTCCGCCAGGTGCAGCTCCACGCCGGCGTCCGCGAGCGCGTCCAGACCCTCCGGGGCGCCCGTGTCGACCCCGATCACATGCTCGCCGCGCGCATGCAGGACGAGCGCGGCCGCCCGCCCCGAGCGCGCCAGTCCCACGACGAGGTGGGGCCCGTCGGGAATGCCTGGTCTGGGGTGACGGACCACCTCAGCGGATGCTCTGGTGGTAGATGGTGAAGCCGATCGCGCAGAAGATCGAGGCGACGATCCAGAAGCGCAGGATGATCTTCGTCTCAGACCAGCCCTTGAGCTCGAAGTGATGGTGGATCGGCGCCATCAGGAAGACGCGGCGGCGGGTGGTTTGGAAGGAGAAGACCTGGATCGCGACGGACAGCGCCTCGATCACGAAGATCCCGCCGAGCAGGATCAAAAGGACCTCCGTGTGGGTCATCACGGCCAGGCCGGCGATCGCGCCACCGAGACCGAGCGAGCCGGTGTCGCCCATGAAGATCGTCGCGGGGAAGGCGTTGAGCCACAGAAAACCGATGCAGGCGCCGACGAGGCAGCCGGCGAGCATCGCCAGATCGTAGTCTTCGGTGACGAACGCGATCGCTATGTAGGCGAGCAGCACGATCGCGGCGCAGCCGGCGGCGAGGCCGTCGAGCCCGTCGGTGAGGTTGACGGCGCTGGTCGTGCCGGCGAGCACGAGGTAGATGAGCACGGGGTAGAAAGGCCCGAGTTCGATCGTGTAGTCGATGACGCGCAGGCGCAGCTCCGGCGCGAGGTGGGCCTCGTGGGCGGCGACGAACCACAGCCCGAGCGAGATGGCGATCGTGATCGCGAGCTTGGTGCGGGCGCGCAGGCCCAGGGAGCGGCGACGCACGAGTTTGGTGTAGTCGTCGGCGAAGCCGAGCAGCGCGCAGGCGATCATCGCGCCGAACACTCCGATCGAGCGCCAGTCGTAGTCGGTCAGGATCAGGAACGGGATCGCGACGGCGAGCATCACGACGATGCCGCCCATCGTCGGCGTACCGGCCTTCTGATGGTGACCCTCGGGTCCGTCCTCGCGGATGTGTTGGCCGAACTCGCGCCGGCGCAGGAACTCGATGAACTTGGGGCTCAGGAAGATGCAGATGAGCGCCGCGGCGGTGCCGCCGAAGAGAATGCGCCCCATTCAGCGCCCGTCCGCCTGGGCGGCGTCCGGCCTTGACCGCACGCCGTCGGGAGCCTCGCGCGCGAGCAGCGCCTGACCGACGCGCTCCAGGCCGACGCCGCGCGAGCCCTTCACGAGCACCGTGTCGCCGGGAGCGAGCAGCCGCGTGAGCAGCTCGGCGGCGGCGGGGGCATCGGCGACGGAGTGAGCGCGGGCGCGGGCGAACGCGGGCGCCATCTCGGCCGCGAGCGGACCGACGGTCACGAGCACGTCGACCTCGCGCGCGGCCGCGTGGGCGCCGATCTCGCGGTGAAAGCGCAGCTCCTCGGGCCCCAGCTCGAGCATGTCGCCGAGCACGGCCACGCGCCGTCCGGTGGCGGTCTCGGCGAGGTCGTCGATCGCGGAGCGCATCGACATCGGGTTGGCGTTGTAGCAGTCGTCGATCAGCACGATTTCCTCAGACAGTCGGATGCGCTCGCCGCGCAGCGCGGAGAACCGCACAGTAACCTCGCCGCCGGGCGTAACGCCGAGCGCGCGGGCGGCCGCGACGGCCGCGAGCAGGTTGCTCAGGTTGTGGGCCTGCGCGAAGGAGGGCCGCAGGAGGATGCTGGCGGCGGCGGCCGGGAGAGCGTTTGCACGATCGCCCTCGCGGGACGGCGAGCTGTCGTATGCATCGATCGGAGCACGTGGGCTCTGCGCTTCACCGGTAGACGTCCAGTCCACGATCCGGACGCGCCCGTCGGGGTGGCGATCGTAGAGTTGGACATCGCCCCCGGGGCCGAAGGTGACCGTGGGGACCTCGTCCCGCAGGTGCTCCTCCAGCAGCGGCTCGCCGGCGGGCACGACCGCGGTTGCGCCTGGCGCCAAACCGGCGATCAGCTCGGCCTTGGCGGCGGCGACCGCCTCCAGCGAGCCGAGCAGCTGCAGGTGGACGGGTCCGACGTTGACGATCACGCCGACGTCGGGCTCGGCGATCGCCGTCAGCTCCGCTATTTGACCGGGGCCGCGCATCGCCATCTCGAGCACGAGCGCCTCGGTGCCCGCAGGCGCGGCGAGGATCGCGAGCGGCAGACCGATCTCGGTGTTGAAGTTGGCGGGGCTGCAGACCGTGCGCCGGTGCGGGGCGAGCAGCGCCGTGAGGATGTCCTTCGTCGAGGTCTTGCCGGTCGAGCCGGTGATCGCCACGACACGCGCACCGGCGGAGCGCAGCTCGGCCAGCCAGGCGCGGGCGAGCGCCTGCAGGCCCGCGATCGGGTTGGGGTCCGCGAGCACGACGCCCTGGTAGCCGAGATTCGCCCCCGCCGCCTCGGCCATCGCGGCGACGGCGAGCGCGTGCTCGGGCGCCACGAGCACGCCCCAGGCGCCTGCCTGCAGCGCCTGGGCTGCATACTCGCCCCCGTCGGAACGCTCGCCGCGCAGGCCGACGAACAGGTCGCCGGGGGCGACGGTGCGCGAGTCGATGCTGACGCGCACGGGTCCGGGCGGCGCGGCGTCCCGCGCGCCGCCGGGCGCGGCGCCGTCGTGCGGGCGGAATACCAGCCGCGCGCCGGCGGCGCGCGCGAGGCGATTCGCGTCCCAGCCCTTCACTCCCCCACCTCCGCCTTCGCGGCGACACGGGCGGTGAGGAGCTCCCGCGCGACGGTGACGTCGTCGAACGGCAGCTTGCGGCCGTCGGCGAGCTCCTGGCCCTGCTCGTGGCCCTTGCCGGCGATCACCACCACATCGTCGGTCATCGCGAGTGACAGCGCCTGCTCGATCGCCGCGCGGCGATCGAGCTCGACGTGCACCGACCCGTTGGCGGCGGCGTCGGCAGGGATGCCCGCGAGGATCTCGGCGACGATCGCCTCGGGCGCCTCCGAGCGGGGGTTGTCGGACGTGACGAGCGTGACGTCCGCCAAACGCGCGGAGATCTCCCCCATCAACGGCCGCTTGCCGCGATCGCGATCCCCCCCCGCCCCGAACACGCAGAGCACGCGCCCGCGGGCGATGTCGCGCGCGGAGCGCAGGACGTGCTCGAGCGAGTCGGGGGTGTGGGCGTAGTCGACGAGCACGGCGAAGCCCTGGCCGGCGTCGACGGGCTCGAAGCGCCCGGGCACCCTCACGCCGCGTTGCAAAGCGGCGACGAGCGTATCGAGGTCGCGCCCGAGCGCGTGCACGGCCGCGAGCGCCCCCAGGGCGTTGGCGACGTTGAAACGCCCGGGCATGGGCAGCATGACCTCGCGCTCGCCGACGGGCGTGTGCAGGGCGAAGCGACAGCCGTCGCAATCGCAGTGCAGATCCGTGGCGCGGTAGTCGACCGGATCCTCGCCGGGATACGTCGCGCGGCGACCCTCAGCATCGTCAGCGCCCGCGTCCTCCACCGCGAACGTGACCGCCCCCACACCGATCTCACTCGCCAGCCGCCTGCCATACGGGTCGCCGACGTTGACGACGCTCACGCCCGGCGCGGGACCATCCTTGGGCAGGAACAGCAGGCGCTTGGCCAGGAAGTAGTCCTCCATGCTCGCATGGAAGTCCAGATGGTCCTGGGTCAGGTTCGTGAACACGGCCGCGGCGAAGCGAATGCCGCCGGCGCGCCCGAGCGAGAGCGCATGCGAGGAGACCTCCATCGCGCAGGCGCGATCCCCGGCGTCGAGCATCGCGCGAAAGCCGGCGTGCAGGTCGATCGCCTCGGGGGTCGTGCGCTCCACCGGGCGCTCCCGCCCGCCCACGATCGACGTGACCGTGCCCAGCAGCCCGGTCGGCTCGCCCGCCGCCTGCAGCAGCGCGCGCACGAGGAAGGCGGTCGTCGTCTTGCCGTTCGTGCCGGTGATCCCGACGACTTTCAGCGACGCGCTCGGATCGCCGTAGAAGCGGCTCGCCACGAGCCCCATCGCGGAGCGCACCGACGGGACGAGGACCTCGGGCGCACCCAGACCCAAAGGTCGCTCCACCACCAGTGCGACGGCGCCGTCCGCGACCGCCTGCGCGGCGAAGTCGTGCCCGTCGTGGCGAAAGCCCGGAACGCAGAAGAACAGCGCGCCGGACCGCACCGCGCGACTGTCATACGCGAGCCCCGAGATCTCGACCGCCGCGGCCGCATCATCCACCGGACCGACGCCCGCGAATAGCTCGCCAAGCGTCATCGGTCCATTCCCAACCTCAGCACGCTCCTAGTCTAGTTTTCCCGCTCCCGGAGCCGCCATCCACCGATCGGATGACACAGCGGACGATACTCCTCATCCGATCGGCCGCGCCATGACGACGACGCTATTCCCTGCTTCGCTTTCTTCGCCTGCTCAACCCATATACGAGTCAGGGGTTGAGCAACTCCGGATAGATGTCGAGCAGCGTCGCCACGGGCAGGCCGACGACGTTCTCGACCTCGCCGTCGATCTCCCGCGCCAGCTCTTTGCCGGCGCCCTGGATCGCATAGCCACCCGAGCGCCCGCGCCACTCCTCGGTACCCACGTACCATTCGAGCAGCTCCTCGTCGATCGTCCGAAACGTTACCTGCGTACGCGCCACGGCCGAGCGCTCGGCGAGGAGCGACCGCCCGTCCGCGAGCAGCAGCGCAATTCCACTGATCACCTCGTGCGCGCGCCCGCCGAGCGCCGTGAGCGTCGCGCGCGCCGCCGGCGCATCGCGCGGCTTGCCGTAGATCACGCCGTCGAGCACGACGATCGTGTCGCAGCCGAGCACCGCCTCGGCCGCCCCTGGGCGCAGCGCCGCCCGGGCCTTGCGCAGCGCGTTCTCGCGCGCGATAACCGCCGGGTCGCCGTCGGTCAGCTCGGGCACGTCGGTGGCGCGCACTGTGAACGCGACCCCCAGCCGCTCCAGGATCGCGCGGCGTTGCGGCGAGCCGGAAGCTAGGACGAGGGGAAGAACAGCTCTGCCTCGCGGGCGGCCGACTCGGGCGAGTCCGAGCCGTGGACCATGTTCTGACCCATCTCGATCGCGAAGTCGCCACGGATCGAGCCGGTCGCGGCCTCCAGCGGGTTGGTCGCGCCGATCACCTGGCGCGCCGCCCCGACGGCGTCCACGCCCTCCAGGACCATCGCCACGATCGGCCCCGACGTGATGAAGTCGACCAGCTCGCCGAAGAACGGCCGTTCGGAGTGCTCGGCGTAATGGCGCTCGGCCAGCTCGCGGGTCACGGTCATGTGCCGCAGGGCGACGAGCGCAAGGCCCTTGCGCTCGAAGCGGGCGATTATCTCGCCGGTCAATCCCCGCGCGAACGCGTCGGGCTTTACCAGGATCAGGGTTCGCATCACGATAGATGGTGGGTTGAGGTGGTCGGGCCGTGGATGGCAGACGCCGCACCCGAGCGCAGGCGTGCTGGTTGTACGTCGAGCATCGGGGGTGGCGTATGACGCCGCGGAACGGCCGCATCAATCCCGGCAGATATCGGGTTGTGGGCCCTATTAGTGCGGTCCATGTGGTGCAGGGTCCTTTACGTGTGGTCGTTTACTGAAAGCTCGGCCGCGTCGGCGCGCAGCCGTCAGGAGGTCGGCCGGGGACGGCGTGCGCGGCCGGTGCTTCTGGGCCGCGAGGCGGCCGGCTCGGGCGCCGCGACGGGTTTCGCCCTTGCTTCCTCCTCCGGAGCGCCGCCCGCGGGCGTGACGGCTCCCAGCGCGTCCTCCGGCGGGAGATCCTCGGCGCTGAGCGAGATATCGCGCGTCAGCGCGGGCTCGCTCTCGATCAGGGAATCCTCGTCGGTCGCGCCGCGGCGACTGCTACTACGACGTGTACGCCGCGTGGGGGCCACGACGCCGGGAACCTCAGTCTCGCAGTAGGGGCAGATCGTCCACGCCTGGTCGAGCGGGCGCCGGCAGCTGACGCAGCGCTCCTTGAGCTTGCGCAGACAGCTGGGGCAGCGGACGAAGTCGCGCTCGATGCGATAGTCGCAGTACGGACACAGCCCGCTGTCCAGCTCGTGCAGGCGCGCCTCGGCGGCCTGCATCTCCAGTTCGCGCTCGCGCACGTCCTCCAGGTACTCCGGCGGGCGCAGGATCACGTAGACGATCGTGCCGACGAACGGGAACAGCGACGCCGCCGTGGCGCAGCCGACGAGCATCGGATCGACGATGCGCCGCCGCGCGTCGGCGTAGGTCCAGTAGATCAGCGAGAAGTACAGGACGACGACGAACAGGATCAGCAGATCGATGACCAGGTTCAGGCCGCTGCTTTCGATTCCAAAATATGCGAGCGGTGGCATCGGGCGGCTGAGTTTAGAGAAACAGGCGGCCGAAACCGTAGCCAGCAGCAAAAAACACAAGGATGATCAGCGCCACGATCAGCGCGACGGCGCCGATCATCGTGAGCACGGAGGGGCCGTCGTCGTTCATCGGGGTTCGTCCTGCGAGGCGGCTTTCGCAAGGAGGGTAACGGAGGCGTGGTCCAGCCGGCTCAGCAGATCGCCGACGAGATAGATCGAGCCCGTGACGAGCACTGCGCGCCGGTCCTCCTGCCCCCCGGCCCAGCGGCGCGCCTGCTCGAGCGCGCGCTCCGGATGGGGCTCGCACTCCACGGCGTCGAACCCGAGCTGGCGCGCGAGCGACTGCAGCGCCGCCGGCGAGAGCGCGCGTGGGCTGGGCGGCGCGGTGAACCAGGCGCGCTCGCACACTCGGGCACCCGACCCGGAGGGTTGGATCAGCGCCGCGAGCATGCTCGCGGCGTCCTTGTCCTCGAGCACGCCCATCACGAGCGCCACGCCACGGCCCTCCAGCACCTCGGGCAGCGCCCGCACCAGCTCCCCGACCGCATCGGGGTTGTGCGCGCCGTCGAGCACCGTCAGCGGGCGCTCGTCCACGACCTGCAGCCGGCCCGGCACCTCGGTCGCGGTCGCGGCCGCGCGGACCGCCCGCTCGTCGAGCTCGCTCCTTGCGCCGCGCAGATACGCCTGCGCGGCGGCCCGCGCGAGCGCGAAGTTGCGCCGCTGAAACGGGCCCCTCGCCGCGAGCGCCACCCGCGCGCAGGCGTCGTCGTCCACGCGCACGATCCGCGCCTCGCGCTCGCGCGCGACGCGCTCGGCCACAGCCAGCGCCTCCCCGGCGAGCCACGATCCGAGCACGAGCGTCCCCCCCGGGCGCACGACCGCGAGCTTCTCCTCGGCGATGTCCGTCACCGTCGGCCCCAGCCAGCGGGTGTGCTCCAGCCCGACGTTCGTCAGCACCGTCACGGGGGCGTCGATCACGCTCGTGGCGTCGTAGCGCCCGCCGAGACCGGCCTCGACCACCGCGACCCGCACGTCGCGTGCGGCCATCTCCGCCAGCGCCGCCGCCGTCAGCAGTTCGAACTGGGTCACGTGGTCGTCCTCAGCCAGCGTGCGGTTGACCAGCTCCGCCGCGCGCGCGCCGCGCGCGAGCGCCGCCGCGAACTCGCCCTCCTTCAGATCCCGCTCGCCGATTCGCACCCGTTCGCCGTAGGAAACCAGGTGCGGGGAGGTGTACACGCCCGTGCGCAGGCCGTGGCGCTCCAGGATCGCCGCGGTCATCAGCGTGGTCGAGGTCTTCCCGTTGGTCCCCAGCACGTGGATCGCATCTAAGCGCCGCTCCGGGGAGCCCAGCGCGGTCATCATCCGCCGCATCCGGTCCAACCCGAAGCGCATCCCAAACAGCTCCAGCGAGCGCAGATGGCGCTCGGCCTGCGCCGGTGTCCAGCTCGCGGAGGCGTGTCCTCCGGGGTGTCCCACGCCCACGTGCCCCGCGCCGATACGAGTCGCGCTTGGTGGTTTCTTCATGCCCACGGGCGGCGCGCCGGAGAGCTACGCGTCCGGGTGCTTGCGCAGGTAGTCCAGGAACACCGGCCGCAGCGCCTCGCCCAGCTCCCCGTCGCCACTGTGGACCGCGTCTTTGATCAGGCCTTTGGAGGACTCGATGTCGAAGTCGGCCTCGCCCACGTCCCCCCTGGCCGTCTCCGCCGCGGGGATGATCTCCAGCAGCGACCAGAAGAACTTCACGTCGAAGTGCTTCTCCGCGCGGTGCACGGCGCGGTCGTGCAGTTCGTGCGTGGACAGCCGTTCGAGATCGTCGCTCATCGGCGGCGCCTGCGCCCGCGCCTATGGCGCCGGCGCAGCACGAGCGGCGCCAGATCGCGGCCCATGCCCCTGACGTCGAGCTTGTGCGCGAGCTTGCGCAGCTCCAGCCGCTCCTTCATGCTGAGGTTGCGCACACGCCCGCGCGAGCGGCGCACGAGCTCGGCGAACCGCGCGCGCTCCTTCTCCGACAGCGCGGCCCAGCGCCGGCCGACGATCAGCGTGCCCTGCAACAGCGCCGCCCAGGGCACCGCCTTGACGGTGCGCTTGAGCTTGGAGTCCGGCTTGGGCTGATGAGACTTGACGAGCTTGCTCACAGCGCGATGGTAGCGGTCGGGGGTTCCCGTTGGCCATCAAGCCGCGCCGGCGCCGGGCGGATCGCGCCGACACGGGGCCTGCGCGGCGCTCCGCGGCCTACGCGGACTCTTCCCGCAGCTCCTGCCCCGACGACGCCTCCTCCGGCGCGGCTTCGGTCACGAGCGTGGGCGTCAGGCCGCGTTCGACCGTCTCCTTGGTGACGACGCACTTCTTGACGTCTCTGCGCGAGGGCAGCTCAAACTGGACCTCCAGCAGGATCTCCTCGATGATCGAGCGCAACCCGCGCGCGCCCGTTTCCCGCTGCAACCCGCGCTCGGCCATAGCGGTCAGCGAGTCCTCGGAGAACACCAGCTCGATCCCGTCGAACGAGAAGAAGCGCTGGAACTGCTTGACCAGCGCGTTGCGCGGCTCGGTCAGGATCGACACGAGATCCGAGCACGTGAGCTGGTGCACCGCGCTCATCACCGGCAGGCGGCCGATGAACTCCGGGATCAGCCCGTACTCGATCAGGTCCTCCGGCAGGCATTGCTCGAACACTTCGCCGGTGTCCTTCTCGGCCTTGGCTTCGATCGCCGCGGCGAACCCGATCCCCTTGTTGCCGATCCGCCGCTCGATCACCTTGTCGAGGTTGGCGAACGCCCCGCCGCAGATGAACAGCACGTTGGTCGTGTCGATCGTCAGAAACTCCTGATGCGGATGCTTGCGCCCGCCCTGGGGCGGCACCGAGGCCTGGGTGCCCTCCAGGATCTTCAAGAGCGCCTGCTGCACGCCCTCGCCGGAGACGTCGCGCGTGATCGACGGGTTGTCGGCCTTGCGCGCGATCTTGTCGACCTCGTCGATGTAGATGATCCCCGTCTCCGCCTTCTTGACGTCGTAGTCGGCGGCCTGGATCAGCTTCAGCAGGATGTTCTCGACGTCCTCGCCGACATACCCCGCCTCCGTCAGCGCGGTCGCGTCGGCGATCGCGAACGGCACGTTCAGGATCCGCGCGAGCGTCTGCGCGAGCAGCGTCTTGCCGCAGCCGGTCGGTCCGAGCAGCAGGATGTTCGACTTCTGCAGCTCGATCTCCTCGTCGCCCGCGGTCATCATCTGCACGCGCTTGTAGTGGTTGTAGACGGCCACCGACAGCGTGCGCTTGGAGGCCTCCTGGCCGACGACGTACTCGTCGAGGACCTCGTAGATTGCACGCGGCTTGGGCAGATTCTCCAGGTCGAACGCGGGCGGCGCGGACAGCTCCTCGTCGATGATCTCGTTGCACAGGTCGATGCACTCGTCGCAGATGTACACGCCCGGCCCGGCGATCAGCTTCTTGACCTGTCGCTGGGACTTGCCGCAGAAGCTGCACAGCAGCTGCTCGTTGGTGTCGGTCGGTCTGGCCATGTTTTAGATATTCATCTTTTGATCTATTCGTCTAAAGACGGTCGCTGGGCAAGCAGGTCAAGGACGCAGGGAGCGTGGTGTGCTCTGCACACGAGCGACTGAGGACGCCGAGATGCGCCGCCCAGCGGCCGTCTCTCAGTGTTCGGTGATCACCCGGTCGATAATGCCGTATGCCTTGGCCTCCTCGGAGCTCATGAAGTAGTCGCGCTCGGTGTCTTTGCGCACGTCGCCCAACTCCTTGTGCGTGTGCTTGGCGATGATCTCGTCCAACCGCCGGCGCACGTCGATGATCTCCTTCGCATGGATCTCGATGTCCGTCGCCTGCCCCTGGAAGCTGGAGCTCACCTGGTGGATCAGGATCTTGGCGTTGGGCAGCGCCATGCGCTTGCCCTCCGCGCCCCCCGCCAGCAAGAGCGCCCCCATCGACATCGCGATGCCGACGCAGATCGTCTGCACGTCGGGCTTGATGAACTGCATCGTGTCGTAGATCGCCAGCCCCGCATACACCGAGCCGCCGGGCGAGTTGATGTACAGCGACACGTCCTTCTCGGGATCCTCTGACTCCAGGTGCAGCAGCTGGGCGACGATCAGGTTCGCGACCTGATCGTCCACGGGCGTGCCGAGAAAGATGATCCGCTCGTTGAGCAGACGGCTGTAGATGTCGAACGCGCGCTCGCCTCGCGAGGTCTGCTCGACTACCATTGGCACTAGTGGGCTCATCGTCCTCGCTTTAGTTTCTCTTCCCCGACTTGATTCCTTCAGAGGCCGAGTCGGCAGCCGGGCGATCCCCGTTGTGATCCCCGAAGCGTTCGGCATCTCCCGCAACCCCCGCCATCGTTACTGCCACACTAGCGCTCCGGCGTCCACAGTCCGCCGGCGCCCGCGCCCGCGCCGCCCGCTGCTGCGACGCCCATGCCGGCCCGCTCGCCCGCGGCCTCCTTCGCGGGCGTCCACAGCTGCTCGCGCGCCGCCGCCTGTTGGCCGATCGGAGATCCCGTCGATCTCCGATCGGTGGCGATCGGCTTGGCGCGCTGCACGATCAGCTCCACCGCCTGGCGCGCCGCCAGATCCTCGCGCAGCTCCTCCACCCGCCCGGCCTCGCGCAGCCGCGTGAGCACCTGCTCGGGCGCGATCCCCTCGCGCTCGGCGGTCGCCGCGACGGCCTGCAGCAGATCCTGCTCGGAGGGCTCGATCCCCTCCGCCGCGACGACCGCCGTGAGCACCGCCTCGCGGCGCAGTCCCTGTTCGGCGTCGGGAACCATCTCCGCGAGGATCTCCTCCTCGGTGCGCCCCACGATCTGCAGGTAGGCCTCGCGCGTGATCCCGCGGTGGGAGAGCGTGTGCAGCATCCGCTCCCACATCTCCTGGGCGCGCGAGCGCGCCAGCTCCTCCGTCACGGGCACGCGCGCGCCGGCCACCGCCGCGTCGAGCGCCGCCTCGCGGAACTCCTCCGCCACGCGCTGCTCCTCGGCCTGCAGGATGCGCCGGCCGATGTCCTCGCGCAGCTCCTGCACGTCGTCGAATCCGGCGTCCACGGCGAGGTCCTCGTCCACGTCGGGCAGCTGCTTGCCCTTGACCTCCTTGACGGCGATCTCGAACGACGCCTCCCGGCCCGCCAGCTCCGCGTTGGGGTAGTCCGCGGGGAACTTCAGCTCCACCGTGCGATGCGTCTCACCCGCGCTGGCGCCGAGCAGACCCTCCTCGAAGCCCGGAATCAGCTTGCCGGCGCCCAGCTCGATCAGCTGGTCGCGGCCCTCGCCGCCCTCGAACGCGACCATCGTCGTCTCGCCCGTGTCGTCGTCCACGGTCGGCAGGCGCCCGACGTAGTCGACGACGACGTAGTCGCCCTCGCCCGCGGGGCGCGCGGCCGTCTCCAGGCGCGCGAGGCGCTCGCGCATCGCCTCGATCTCGCGCTCGATCTGCTCCTCGGTCACCTGTGGCTCGCGGCGTCCGACCTCCAGCCCGGAGTACTCCCCCAGCTCCGCCACGGGCAGCACCCCGATCTCGAAGGAGAACTCGAGCGCCGCCCCCCGCGCCGGCAGCTCGCCGAGGTCGATCTTCGGGTCTCCCACCGGCACGATCCCCGTCGCCCGCACCGCCTCGGCGTACCAGCCCCCCAGGCCCTCGCGCACCGCGTCCTCGAGCACCGCCTCGCGGCCGAGGCGCTGCAGCACCAGCGGCGCGGGCACCTTGCCCTTGCGAAAACCCGGCAGCTTCAGCTCACGCCCGAGCTGCCCCGCCCTGCGCTGCACCCGCGCCTCGATCTCCGCCGCCACCACCTGCGCGTCCACGCGCACGCGCGACTCCGGCAGGTCTGTGACGGTCGCCTGGACGGGCTCACCCATTGCCGCCACGATACCGTCCGGTCGATGAGGATCGCGCGACCACGTCGCACCGCGCCCGCCCTGGCCACCCCCGCCCCTGGTCCCATCCGGCGCCTGGAGACGTGGCTGTGGACCGGCCCGCTCGGACATCTGCTCGGCGGGGGCCTGGACTTCGCCCGTGCGCTCGCGCGCTACCTGCTCGCGCGCGCTCGCGGCCGCACCGTGCGCTGAGCAGCCCTGGGCGTGACGCCCGGCAGGCCACCGACCCCCAGGCCCCGACGTACCCTGCCCGACCGATCGGAGATCGACCGGGATCTCCGATCGGCCAGCGAGCGCTCCCTCTCGCGCACGCGCCCCGCGCGGGCGCCCCCTCTCCGAGACGCCACGCGCGAGGGCTCGCCCAAAAATACTAGGCGGCGGCAGCCGCGGGCGCTCCACCGAACTGGAGCGACGCCCCGCTCGGGAGCACCAGCACGGGGCACATCGCGATCTCGATCAGGTGCGATGCCGAGGAGCTGATCGACACCCGGCCGCGCTCGGCGTCCGGGCGCGAGTCGAACACCAGCAGGTCGGCCTCGTCGTCGGCCACCGGCACCACCTCCGCGCCGAGCGCGCCCGCGAGCGCGCGCGCGGTCGTCTGTGCGCCGCCCGCGCCGCCGGCCTCGCCGACCGCCACGATCCTGCGCACGTCCCCGCGCGACTCGGCCAATCCGACCGGGGCGATCCCGACGGCGACGCTGCCGCCTTCGAGCAGACGCTCGGCGGAGTTACCGATCGTGACGTGCCCGTGCGCGGTGTGGGAGTCCGAGCAGAACACGATCGCCTGGGCGCCGATCTGGGCGGCGAGCTTCTGCAGACCCTCGGGGGTCGAGCGATCGGTCACCGCGTGGCGGCTGGCGAACGCGCCATCGAACAGCGCGGCGCCGCGGTCGAGCACTTCCTGGGCCTCCTCGTCGCTGACGGCCTCGTCGGTGTGGCGAACGTAGCCGAGGGACACCTCGGCGCCGGCGCGGTGCAGCAGCGAGCCGAACGCGATCGCGTCGTCCTCGTTGGCGGTTCCGTCGTAGGAGACGATCACCTTGGTTGCCATTTCCTTCTCCTGTCTGTGGACTGTGGCCTTTTGTTCAAGTTCTGGCTTCGGCTCATGGTGACACGGTCCTGCCATCAGTTCCAGTGCAATAGATGATCGATACAATAAGTTTTGCTTATGCTTAACGTGAACCGGCTGCGTATCCTCAGGGAGGTCGCCCACCGCGGCTCGTTCTCGGCCGCCGCCGACGCCCTCTCCTATAGCCAGTCGGCCGTCTCCCAGCAGATCGCCGCGCTGGAGGCCGAGACCGGGATGACGCTCTTGGAGCGCCGCCCGCGTGGGGTCAGCCTCACCGCGGCCGGCCAGACGCTCGTCGGTCACGCCGAGAGCGTGCTCGCCGATCTGGACGCCGCCGAAGCGGCCCTCGCCGCGATCGCCGGCCTGCGCGGCGGCCGGCTGCGGATGGCCTCGTTTCCCACCGCCGGCGCGACGCTGATGCCGCTGGCGATCGCCACCTTCCGCGCCCGCCACCCCGGCGTCGAGCTGACGCTCGCCGAGGGCGAGCCCGAGCAGATCGCGCCGCGACTGCGCACCGGTGAGCTGGACCTCGCGCTGCTGTTCGAGTTCGACGCCTCGCCCGCCGACGGGGACGGCGCGGGCGAGACGGAGGGGACGGGGACGGGGACGGGGACGGGCGGGCGCCTGACGCGCGTCGAGCTGCTCCAGGACCCCCTGTACCTCGCGCTGCCCCGCGAGCACCGTCTCGCCGAGCGCCGGCGTCTGCGCCTGGAGGACCTGCGCGGCGAAGCCTGGATCCAGACCTCCCAGTCAAGCTCCTGCGCGCGCCACGTCGTGCGCTGCTGCCACGCCGCCGGCTTCGAGCCGAGCGTCTCCTTCGAGAGCGACGACTACCAGACCGTCCAGGGCCTCGTCGGCGCCGGCGTCGGCGTCGCCCTGATTCCGGAGCTCGCGCTGTCGATCGTGCGCGAGGACATCGTCATCCGCGCCCTCTCCCCCCGGCCCCCCGCGCGCCGGGTGATCGCCGCCACGGCCGCGGGCGCGCGCCTCTTGCCCGCGGCGCCGGCGATGCTCAGCGTGCTCCAGCAGATCGCCTCTGAGTACGAGGCCCTCGACACCGCGCGCCTGGCGGCGTAGGGCCGGAATCCCACCGCCGTCAGCCCGGCTCAGGGCGCCCGCACAACAGACGGGCGCCCCATGCCATGCGTCCCGCATGGGGCATGCCTCAGGGAGTCATCAGCGGGCCGGGTTAGCCAGGTACGCCCGGTTGACGAGCCTGCCCAGCACTTCATATCCGAGCGGCGACGGGTGGATGTCGCCATTGTCCGAGCTCCCGCCGGGGACTTCGGGGTTGCACATTTCGGTGTACTTGCAGATCGACGCCTGCTCCTTCGCCGGCTTGTTGCCCTTGTTGAACACCGGGAACGGGTTCGCGAACGTCACGTTCGCGAAGTGCGGCAGGATGTCGGCTTCGACGGCCGCGTTGAGTGCCTCCTGCAGCGCGTCGCTGCCGGGGAGGATCAGCGCGTCCGGGTTGTAGAACCCAAGCAGCACGATCGGCCCGGAGTAGTGGCCCCCGCCCGGCGCGGTGCTGTCCAGCACGCCCAGGATGTCAGCGATGTTCGCGAGGATGTGCGGGACGGTGATGGTTTCCGAGCTCACCGCGATGCAGCCGATCACGGCCGCTGCGGGCGTGGCGCCGTACTTGCTTTTGCCCGTGTGGGTGAATTCTTCGGTGACTACGTTCTTGCACTGCGCGATCGCCGCGAGCTCGTCGTTGGAGCCGATGTTCAGCGTGATCGCCCGCACCGGGTGCGCCGGGTGGCCTTCTTTGAGGATGCTCAGCGCGTCTTCGAGCTGTGAGATCGACTGCCCGCCGACGCTCAGCGAGTTATGCAGCGGCAGGCCGTCGACGTTGAGATACGCGCAGGGGTGATAATCGCCGAGCCCCTGCGGGTTGTGTCCCGCCGGTTCGGTCGACGTTTTCCCGCCGAGCGCTTCCTTTTCGCCGATCAGCCCATTCGAGGTCTCACCTGGGCAGGCGTCGTTGACAAGCGTCAGACCCCGACCGACCTCGGACGGTCGCGCGAGGTCCTGGGCGAAGTCGTTCGTGAACCCTTCTTCGAAGAACGACGGCGACTCGTTCGGGAAATTTTCGTCGAACACCTGCTCGCTGTAGCCGAAGCTGATCGAGTCCCCGAGCGCGAGGTAGGCGCTGACGGGGGCCGCGGGCCTGGCGTCGGCGACAGGCGCGAACGCCAGGGCCGCGAGCGCGACGAGCACGATCGCCGGCGCCGGCGGGCGCCCGATCGAACGAGCACGGGTACGGATCAGGGCGGGAAAGCCTGCTGTGGCTGACATCTCACATCCTCCTGGGGTGTGGCGTGCCCCGCGGACCCCTCCTGCTCCCTCCGCGATGGCACAGACCATCTGACGGAATCAATCGACGCTACTCCTCCGGTTGGCACCTGTCAAACGGTAGGCGGGCTGGTGGGAGCCGAGACCGGGCGGGCGGGGAGTCGGCGCGCGGTGTCCGCGGCGGCTCGCGCGCGCGTTCATCGAGCGATCGCAATATGCGTCTCATCCCCGCTGACAAGCGCGCGGGCAGGCCCGGCGGCTACTTCTTCTTGCGTCCTCTCTTGGTGTTCCTGGCCTTCTTCTTCGCGGGCTTGGTCTTGGCGCAGCCGGTGACGCTCACCGGTGTATTCTGGTGGATTTCGGCGCCGTTCTGAGCGACGAATTCGGTGGGCATCGCAAGCGTCGCCGGCTGGGTCTCCTTGACCTTGCGCATGAGGGTGCGCTTGCGGCCCGTGGTCTTGACCGTCACCTTCTTCTTGACCGTGACGGTCTTCGTCAGCGAGCACAGGTTGCCGTTCGCCGTGAGTGCGGAGTAGGGGCCCTCGGGCAACGTCAGTTCGAAGCTGCTAAACGGCTGGTCGGGGACGGTCTTGAACGTTGTGCTGGTGACCCCTGATTTGCTGATGAACGTCGTGCCGACGAGGTCGATCGTGATGCCGTAGCCCTGCAACACCATCGTCAGCGACGGGAACGCTTCGCCACCGTGGCTGACGAAGATCGCGGGGCCCTGCAGCGGCACCGGGATCAATGGGGTGTGCACGGTCGCGTAGCCGATCTTCGATTCCGAGGGGCACGCGGCGGGGTTCGCGTTGAACACCTTGGCAAGGCACGCCTTTTGCAGCGTCGATAGTCTTGAGGGCAGCTGCAGGGGCAGTTCGACTTTGACCTTCGCGATGTCCGCGTCGGTGCCTTGGGGCACGCTCGGGTACGTGACCTTCGCGGTCAGGCTCGCCCCGTTCGCTTTGCTCGTTTTCCCCGACGTCGAGACCGAGAATTTCGGTTCGAACTTCAACGCGGCGCAGTTCGTGACCTGGAACGGCGTTGAGATCATGCTCGTGCCGCCTTCGCTGAGCTGCAACGTGCCGGTGAGCGCCATCTTCGAGCAGTTCGTCGGGTTGAACTGGAACTGCCCCCGCGTGGTCGTGGCGTTGACATGCTGGATTTCCAGGGGGATCCCTTCGATGCTCGTCGGGATCGAGTCCGGGGTGCCGGGCGGGTTCGACGTGATCGTGATCGCCGCCGTCAACGGATCCAATTCGATCTTGCCCCTGACCAGCACGCAGTCGCAAGCCGGATGGTTGTTCTTCGTGTTCGCGAGATCGAACGGGCCGGCCTTCGCGGGCACCTCGAACGTCAGGCCGAACGGCGCGCACCCCGCTTCACCGACCGTGCAGCTGCCGTGGCCGTTGTAGGGGCCGGTGAGATAGAACTTCCCGCCCGTGACCGTAAACGGCTGGTTGCCGACACCAACACCGATCGTCGCTTCCCCGACCAGACTGTTCGCGCCACACAACCCTTCATTGGCCCGCGGTTCGGGGCACAGTTCGACACCCGTCAGCACACCTGAGAGGCCCGGCGGGAGTTTTGCTTCGATCGACTTCAAGTTCTGTTCCCCGTCTTTGCGGTTCATCGTCACCGTCAAGGGGGAGAACGCTCCCGCCTGAATGTTCGTCGCGCCCGCGTTCACAGTCGGGTTGAACGGCAGGACCGCACCCGGGCACGGGCCGCCGCCCGGACCGTGATCGATCGTGAACGACGACGTCGGTTCGGCCGCCCCATTGCCGTCCCACGGCACGAACACAGCCTTCGTCGTGTACGTCCCGCAACGCGACGGTGTCGCCAGCGGCGCGCGTTCGCCACCGAAGAAATGCAGTTCGAGGTTTTCAAACGGCACGTCGGGCGTGTTCTTGAACGTCGTCACGATCTGCCCCGTCTGCGGGTTCAACGACACTTCGCCCGCGAGCTTGACCAAGCTCCCCGAAAACGGGTCTTCCGCGACAATGTACATCGCTATCAAGCTCCCGAACGGGTTTGATTCCTGCGCCGCCAAATACACCGAGCCTTCCAGTTCGTGTTCCAGCAACGGCGTCTTGATCTTCACAGTGCCGACCTTCGACCCATTCGGACAGAAATTTGACCCCGGCGCAAGCGGATTCGCGACTTCCGACGTGAACGTGTTCCACTTCACCCCCGGTTCGTATTCCTTGTTCAGTTCTTCCTGGCCCTTGTAGCCGATCTGATCACCCGGGCTACCGAGCGCACCCGCGACAAGCGCACCCGGATCCGAGGTGCACGCTTCAAGGCCGCCGCCACCCGACGGGTTGATCACAACGCCCTGGGGCAGCGTCACCGTCGTGTCCCTGAGCGCCGACTCCGCCAGGCCGGTGGGGTTCAGCGCCGCGGTCTGCGGGACGTGGACGTTCACCGTCAGCCCCGAGGACGTGCTCGCATTCGTGGTGTCCGGTTTGACGCTGATTTCCGCCGGGAACTTGAGCTTCGAGCAGCCCGTCAACGCGACGGGCGTGCCCGCGGAGTCGTGCGTGACCGTGCTCTTCTTCGCCCAATGGCCCGGTTCTTCCCACGACTCGGCTTCGATCGTCGAGCCCAGGGGACCGTGGCAGCCAGTCGGCATCGTCAAGAAGGCTGTGCTGGGGCCCGTCCCCCTTTCGAATTCACCACCTATCGAGCCGGTGACTGCTTCTTGGCACCCGGATTCGTACCTACCGCGAGTCCCCCCCACAACCGCGCAGGGGAAAAGAACACCGGAGAGCACCGCCTTGCTCCTGATGACGGCCGCCGACGCCGGCGCTTCCGTCACCGACACCTGCACGGGGTAATTGCCGCCGGCGAGCACCCCATTGTTGATATACAGCAGGGGTATGAAGAAATTGGTGCCGAGCTGCAAAGCCACACCGCGCACGGGCGCCATGGCGAAGAGGTTGTCGCTCCAACCCTGCGTACGCGACGCGTTTTGTGACCAGTCCAGGTTCAGTTTGCCCACATTCGCCCCGGGACAGGGAACAGTCACAATCTGAACCTGAAGTTGCTGTCCGGTGCAGTGTTCGGAGGGCGCATTGGGGTTGCCGACGAATCCGGGGGGCAGATCGATCTTGACATTCCGCAAGACGCCGTCGGGCAGGCGAATATACGGTGAGTCGGCGTTCGATTCCATGCGCTTGAAGTGCGAGTTCAGTTCGAAGCTGTTGACGAACCTATACGGGTGCGAGCCCGCCTGCGTGTCGAGCGAGCCGTCTTCGTTTTGGAAGCTGATTTCATAGCTCTTAACGCCGAAGCCGACGCCCCGCATCGCGAGCATACCGCCGGACTCGCCCGCGCCGTTGGCGTTTGTCACGATCAGACGGAAATGGTAGAGTTCGCCGGCCTTGAGGCCTTCGAGCTGCGCGGAGACCGCCACCGGACCGCTTCCCGCTCCGATCTCGCCCGGCGTCTGCTTGCAGGGAACGCTGTGGTCGTAGGGGCCGTTGCCCAGTTCGTCGGTGAGACCGTACTCGAACTTGCATTCGCTGACGGGGACGCCGCGCGGATCGACCATGCCACTCAGGCTCGCGGCCCCGGTGGTCACGCCCGCCGGTTCGCCGGCTGTCACGGCCGGGGCATCGCTGCCGAAGACGTAGACCTTGCCGTTTACAGGGTTTGAGACGTAGATCTCCCCGGTCTTGCCGTCGACCGCGATCCCGCCCTGGCCCGAAGTCCCCGAAAGTTCGGGCGAGCCGAAGCGCGCGACGAGCGTGCCAGAGGCCTTTCCCGCGGTGTTGCGGTTCATCGCGCCCGTGTCCCACTCGGCCACGGAGGACTGATCGTCCGCGTAGAGGTGGCCGGTCGCGGGGTCGACGGCCACCGCGACGTCGCCCGCTCCCGCTCCTGCTTCGCCGTCCACCCGGCCGAGCGGGGAGAGCTGCTGTCCGAACTTGACCGTACACGAGCACGACGGTTCGTAGATCGGGTAGTCATCGCCCGTGGCGGAGACGGCGAAGCCGTGGGCGGGAGGTTCGCTGGGCAAGCCGGGGTGCGGTGCGTTCCATGATGCAAAGACCTGGGAAGCGATGAGATGATTCACGGCCGCGCCGTCGAACTCCTCGAGCAGGAACTTGCCGATTGAATTGTTCGGGGAGGCGACGTGCACGGTGCCGCTACCGTCGACGCCCAGCCCCAGCAGTTCGCCTTCGGCGGGGGAACCGGTGGATGGCGTGAAGCCGCCGATCTGGCTCAGGTAGGAGCCGTCGGGGCTGAACTTGTCGATCACGCCGTTACCAGCGTCCATCACGTAAAGGTCTCCGGCGGAGGGGTCGAATTCTTCACAGGCCTTGCCGGTGAGCGCCGGGGTGTGCTGTACGCAAGCGTTATCGACCGCGATCGCCGCGGGGCTGCCGTAAACCGAGGGGAACGAGAACGATGCGGCAGGCGTGCTTTTCCCGGCGAGCTGGCCGTTGGGATTGGGTGTCGTGTCGCCGAAGGAGCTGATCGGGTTGCCGCTCGCGTCGAACTTGGAAACCGACTGGGAGACCGTGCCGCCACCCAAGTCAGCGACGTACACATCACCGGTGGATTCGTCGACCGCGATGCCGTTCGGGTTCGTGAATGAGCCGAATTCCTTTATGCATGGGTGCGGGCCGCCGGGCGATGGGGGAACGCATTCCGCGAACGCTGGGGAGGAGTTCGCGGCCATCGCGACGATCACACCGGCGAGGAGCGCGGCTGCTGTTGGGATTCTTCTCGAGAGCATGATCACTTACCTGTCCTGTTGGCGTGGGCGGAGCGGCTGGCCTTCCGGGCTTTGTTCCTCACGCATACCGTCTTGCGTTTGATCTTTCTCTTGACGAACCCGTTCCTGCATTTCAGGGTCTTCGGTTTTGGTTTCACTACGGGTTTCGCGGGCGGAGGCTGTGTGAGGTTGCCAACGCCGGAGAAGGTCTGGCTCGCCGGCGCGCCGTAGATCGAGGGCTGTGGCGAGACCGGCGTGCGGCACGCGTCGGCCGTGGTACACGCAGGCGGCGAGGCCACGACCGGGAAGCCACCCGCGACGCGCGCATCGTAGGTGACGAACTGTCCTTCCTGGTTGTCCTGCGGCACGAGCGCCTGGGTCGAGCGGAAGAACACGTCGTTTCCGCTTTCGCTCACGCTCTCTAGTGCCGTTTCGAAGGAGCTCGTGCCGCTCGAGATCAGGTGCGCGCCGGCGCCCTGGAACTCGTAGACGTCGCGCTGACCGTTCGTATCGGAGGGCACGAGCGCTTCCGTCGTTTCGAAGAACACCTGGCCGGCGTCCGTGAGCACGCCCCGGGTCGGGAAGACTCCGTAGACTTCTCCAAGGGCTTCTGCACGCCGCGCCACACCTCCTCCTGCGATCGCAGGTTCGCCCGTGGGGTTGCACGAGGCGCACGCGAGCTGCCCTGTGGCGGCGCTGTACAGGAAGAGCTCCGGGCAAGCGGCCCCCCCGCCGCCGCATTCGTTGCCACTTGCGAGCGCACTGTTGTAGCCGGTCAGGCTCTTTTCCGATTCGAACGCGAGCCACTTGCCGTCGGGCGAGGCCTGCTCGATGCCGAACCGGCTGTGTTCGACGCCGGTGGCGATGAACGTCGTCTTGCTGCCGTCCCAGAGATACAGGTTCTGCTCCCCGGCTTGCGCGCCTTCGACGACGGTCTTACCTTCGCTGTTCGTGAACTGCCTCGTGTTGGACGCCAGCACACCCTTGGCGACGAAGTAGATGTACGAGCTGTCGTGGCGGCCGAGCGGCATGACGCGGACCACGTCGGCGTGTCCGCCGCCGGCAGCGACCGTGAGGTCGGTCAATTCGCATTTGCTCGCGCCTTCTCCCAGCGCGCACTCGTACAGGTCAGGTTCGCCCGCTTCTGCGGTCGAGCCGGCCGTGAGCTTGCTTTCGTCGAGGAAGAAAACCTTCGAGCCGTCGGGGGTGGCGGCCTTGAAGGAGCCGCCACCTCCGGGGCCCGACCCACCCTGCTTTTCGTCAACCTGGACGGTGCGCCGCCCGCCGATGCGGTCATACAGGGCGCCGCCGTAGGTGAAGAGGACGTGCGAGCCATCGCTGGCAACGACACCTTTGACGGGCGTGTGTTGCACATGCTGTATTGGTACTTGTTCCTCCGGAAGCGATCCGGGGACCGCCGTGCCGTCCGGCAGCACGCTCAGGAGCCGCAGCGCGCCTTCATCCCATTCGTACAGGTTTTCGACGCCGTACCTCGCGCCTTGCGCCAGGGGCGAGGTCTCCGTGAAGATCACGTGGCTGAGGTCCGCAGAGGCGGCCTTGAAGTGCGCGTCGGCCGGCGTCACCCTCGCCGGCACGACGTTGACAAGCTGGTAGGTGCCGGTCGCGTTCTCGCGCACCAGCAGGTTTTCATAGCCCACCGGTTCACCGCTCACGACCTGACGGCCTTCGGGGTTACACGATTCCGGGTCTTCCAGGCCGTTTTCGGACGCGGAAGCGCGTGACCCTCCGCCAACCAGCATCACGTCCCTGGTGACCTGTGTCGAGAAGGCGTACGCGCGTTGGTAGTTCGTGCAGCCCGCCCCGTCATAGGATTCGAACGGCATGATGTCTTCCGTGGTCCAGCCGCCCGCGCCACGCCTCGCCACGTATGCTTCGCCGGCGGTGGGCGCGCCCGGCCGCGGTTCCGCGGTGGTGAGCGTGAGCGCTTCGCCATCCGCGGCCGCCTTGCTCGCGTACGCCATACTCAGATCAGCATCGAACTGGGAGCCGCTCGTGACCGGCGGCGTCACGAGCTCGTAGGCGCGACAGTCCGGCAACCTCTGAGAGAAGCCGCCGCGCAGCTGTTCGTTGGGGCACGCGGCTTGCGCCGCCGTCTCGGTCGTGAACGTCTGATCGGGACCGTAGGCCGGGCCAAGTTCGTTCGTCGCGACGACCCGGTAGTGGTAAGTCGTCCCGAGCGCGAGGCCGTTTGCGGACGCCCACACCGCGCGCGACTGCACTCCTTCACCGACGCTTCCTTCCGGGAACGGCGTCGAGCTGCCGTATTCAGTCGTCGTGCCATATTCGAAGCGGTAGCTCGTCTGGATCCCGCCGGGGTTCACGAGCGCGCCGAGCTTCGCTTCGGAGGCGCCGACTTCGGCGGTGAGCTCCCTGTCAACAACAGGCGCGACGGGGGGCCCGAACACCCAGACGGTGTCTCTGTTGCCGTCGGTCACGTATACACGTCCGCTCGCTTGATTCACCGCGACCATGCTGAAGATGCGGTCATCTCCGCCACCAACCTGGCCCAAGCCGAAGGCGCCGGCCCCCACATCGGCGAGCTGCCTGCCTTCCGAGCTGTACTCGACGAGATGGAGGCAGGGCGAGCCCCTTTCGCCGCAGGGGTCCGCGCTGTTGTCGACGACCGCGAACACGTCCCCATGCCCGTCGAGTGCCACGGAGAAACCGCCTTCGCTCTCGATTTCCACGGGCTTGCCGTTCACTTCCACAGGCGCACCGCTGGAATCGAGCTCCACGATCCTGTTGTTGCCGGAGTCGACCACCCTGAGGTTGCCGGAGGAGTCGAGCGCGACCCCGGTCGGTTCCTTGAGCGCACCGGCACCGGAGCCCGTAAACGTCTTCAGCAGCGTCCCGGTCGGGCTGTACTCCAGCACCTTGTTTTCCGACACCACCGGCACGTACACGTTGCCGGCCGAGTCGGCCGCAATCTGTACGTCTGTGAAGACGCCGAGGAAATTGAGTGACGCCGGCACTTCAAACGACGACAGCAACGCGCCCGTGCTGGGGTCGTAGACGAAGATCGTCGTGGGCGTGAGCGGCGCGAAGATGCCTCCTGTGTCTTCGCCGAGCACATACACGTCGCCGTTCGTCGGGTTCACCGCAACACCCGAGTAGTACCCAGACCCAAACGGCGACGGCGGCGAGAGCAACTTGCCTGAGGGATCGAGCTTGACCACCTCCGAGGGGGCATAATTCTTGAAAGAAAAGAAACCTGACACGAACAGGTCTCCAGAGCCTTCCACGGCGACGCCAACCCCGTTCCGCTCGTTCGTGCTGAACGAGCCGTAGGGGACGAGCTTGGGAGGTTCAGCGCGCGCAATACCGGCCGAGAGCGCGAGCAGGGCGCACAGCGTTGCCAGCGGGATAGCAAGGAGGGCACGCCAGGGCACACCACTCCCTCCGGCGTGCACGAGCCCACGAAGCGTCGCGAACAGACCGGTCCTCGATGTGGAAGCGAGCTTCGCGATGCGTTCTGTGGGTTTCATCTGTTCTCCCGGGTTGTGGTGCGGTTGTGCGACCGATCGGAGATCGGCCAGCAGCTGGTTGGGTTGAAGGACGCATGCGCGCCAAACTTTGGGAGCAGACGCCCCGTAAACACGGGCGATTGAGCATCGGGCGGCACTCCGCTCGAAACTTTCATCCCAAGCCGCGCGTAGCGTTCTCGATGTGCCCCTCCCTGCCACCATCCGCATTCTCTGCGAGGCCAACCCCTCGTTCGGGACCGTCGTGGTCAACGGCCTGCTCGCCTGGGCGACCGTCCTGGGCGGCTGTACCGTGCTCTTCTCAGGACTGCCCGCGGCCGTGGCGCTGTTCATCCCGAGCAAGCCCGACTCGCTGGCGCGACGGATCAACCAAGGGCTGGGGTACGGCTTTCTGCTGGGGATGGCCGGCGGACTGTTGCTGTTCTTTGTCTTCGTTGCTAAGGTGGTCTCATGACCGGTTTTGACATCTTCGACCGCTACGACTTCGCGATGTCCCTCACGATGGGCGCCCTGATGGCGGGCGCTCTCGTTCTTGGCGCGCCCCTGTGGGCGCTGGTGCTGATCATGTTCGTCTGCTGCGTAATCGGCTTCATTCGCCACTTCGACGAGATCATGGGGCCGTAGAGCGGGGCAGGAATGAGACCCATGGAGCCCTCCACCGCGGCCCCTGCCAGTTGATTGACGCATCACGCGACCGTCCTCTCATCGCGGGTGTTCGTACCCAGGCGCTGCGCGACCTGATGACCGAGCGCTGTGAGCGTCCACGCGTTCGGTTCACCCTTGGCGTGACCCGCGCCCGCGTTGGCGATCAAACCCAGACGCTGCAGACGCGCGAGCAGCTTTGAGATCTGACCCTGGTCTGAGACATCAGCCAGGTCCGCCACGACGCGATTGCTCACCCCGGGCCGCTTGGCGATCGCCTCCAGCACGAGCGCGGTGCGATACGTCAAACGCATCGGCACGCCCGCCAGCGGATCCTCCAGCGCTAATTCAGGCAAGCGGGTCGGACTTTTCAGGCCGGCCGGCATTTTCCGGCCGGATGAAAACGTCCGAGTCCCGCGCTGCTCGCGCCGCGCCGCCGCCGGACCGAGATAGGGCAGCACGATCATCCCCATCAGTTCCCCGAAAAGCTCACCCAACGGCCCGCGCTCACCCCGCGTCAAACGCGTATGCACGATCGAGAGCGTCGCGCCGACGAGACCCTCCGCGGTCAACGACGGACACTCCCGCGCCCGCGCGTTCTCCACGCGACCCTCGTCCACGGCGCTGGCCAGGCGCGCGAGGATCTCCTCGCGCCGCGCGAGCACGCGCGGACCGCCCCGCAGCGCCTGCGCCACGCACACCCGCGCGAGCGCCGGCTCACGATCGAAGAAACAGAGAATCGTCCACAGTCCCGCGCGCACGCGCTCACGCCAGGGCAGCGCGGCGGGGTCCGCGGCCGCGATCTCGTCCTCGATCTGCGCGACGACGTCCTCCAAGATCGCGAGCAGACAATCCTCACGATTGTCGAACAGCTCATAGAACGTGCGCCGCGAGACACGCGCGCGCGCGGTGATGTGCGCGACGGACGCGCTCGACCAACCCAACTCCTCGACCGTCGCGGCTGCCGCGGAGAGCAGGCGCGAGCGCTGCATCTCCGAGACCTGCACGCGCGGCGACGAGGAAGACGCAACGCGGCCGCGAACCCCGCGCCTCGCGCTCGTCTGCACCTTCACGCGGGAGGCCATCACGCGACCCTCCCCGCGAGGGGGTCGATGGCCCGGAGTTTTTGGCCGGTTAGACCAGGGGTGCTAAGCGGACAAGAGAGAGAGAGAGAGAGAGAGATGTGTCAGCGCTGCTGACGCATCTACCTACGGGCCCAAACGAGCGCGCAGCAACCCTCGTCGTGTCGAACAAACTCGAACCCACGTGAAAACAACCCCTCATCATGCGATCTGGTGAACCCTCTCCCAAAGGTCTTTCCTGCAAAAGCGCTTGAAGTCGATCCAGGCGACCGATACCCAAACCCGATCTATCGGTGCCCGGCACTCCACCCTGGAATGCCATGAACACATATGAACATAGCGTCAATCCCCTGGCTTGTCAAGAGCAAACCACACATGCGCCCCCAGAACACCCGCACGACCCGCCACACGCGGCTCTGCGAAGCGAAAATCACGGTGTGCGCGTCGGGACGCTCACCCGACTCAAACTGCGCATTGGGAGCGCGAGCGCTTCGCGCCGAGGACGCCCGGCGCCGAATGACCTACAGCGCGTAGGTACGTCGCATGAAGCGGTCGAACTGCGGCACGGTGAAAGCGGCGAGGCCGTGTCCCGGCGTGTAGAGCAGTCCCTTGTCGATCAGACGCGATCGGGTCGGCCCCATCTGCTCCGATGTTCGTACCAGCAGGGCGGCTACATCCCTTGCCTGCTGGGCATCGGGCCCCAGCTCAGCCATCGCTCGCATGTAGCGCAACTCCAGCTCGGTGGTGCGCTCGGCGCGGACGCGGAAGAAGCCGCCGTCGAGCTTGGCCTCCACCGCCTCGCGCGCATTTCCAACGTCCTCCACGGCGATCGGCGAGGCTTCGGCGAAATCCCACAGCACGTTTCCGTACTCCTGCAGGAAGTAGGGATAGCCCTCCGTGTAGTCGAGGATCGCCTCCAGCGCCGGTTGCTCATAGGCCACCCCGAGCCGTTCAGCGGGGTCTACGAGCGCCTGCTCCGCCTCGGCGGGGGAGAGCTGGCCGATGCGCGGAAACTTGAACAGCCGCTCGGCATAGGACTTCGCCTCCCCGGCGAGCCGCGGCAGCTGCGGCAGGCCGGCGCCGACCAGCGTGATCGGAAGCTGACGTTGGACCGTCTTGTGCAGCGCTGCGATCAGCGCCTCCAGCTCAGGCGTGGTGAGGAAATGCACCTCGTCGATCAAGAAGACCACGCCACTGCCGTGCTCGCGCGCGGCCTCCCCCAGCGCGACCAGCAGGTCTGTCAGGTCCTCGCCGAGCTCGCCGCTGTCGGCAAAGCCCTCGGCCGCCTCCACATCGAGTCCCGCGACGAGCGTCCCGTCGGTCGCCACCGTCACCTGGAAAGACTTCAGCACCCCCGCCGCACGGACGGCCCGCTCCTTCCACCTGGCCTTCGGCGCGAGCTGAAAGAGGGCCCTGCGCACGAGCTGGGCCATCCGTGCGCCAAACGCGGTGCTCTTGGTGATCTCGGCCTCGACCGTGGTCCAGCCACGCTCCCGCGCCCGCTCCTCAAAGCTCGTCAACAGCACGGTCTTGCCGACACCGCGAAGGCCGGTGATCAGCATCGACTGCTCGGTGTAGCCGCGGCGCAGCCGCTCGAGCAGAACCTCGAAGGACTCCAACTGGTCGTCGCGTCCGACCAGCACCGGCGGGCGCGCCCCCGCGTTCGGCGTATAAGGGTTGTCGTGAGGCCTCATCCCCGCGATCTTAGCAACTTTATCGAGCTTTAGCGTAATTTGATAAATATCGAAAATCCTGATAAGGGTCTGAGACCCATCCCAGACCAGGCTCCTACCCGCAGCCCTCGGGCCGCCACCGAAAACGCCCGGCAATGCATACGACTGCGGTGAGCGGCGCCGGCGGCAAACCGACGAAGGAACTGGCTATGGCTCACCCACCAATCAATCCGCCGCCGTCCGCAGCGACTGTCATCGTTATTTGGCCAATGAACGTCCTGTTGCTGATAGTCGGACTGCTGCTCGGCGCCGCGTGCGCCATCGCGCTGGGGCGCCGTGGCGCCCGTGCGCGCGACGAGGCGCAGCGCGCCCAGGAGCGAGAGCGCCTGCGCGACGAGCTGAAGGCGATCTCCCTCGACGTGCTGGCGCAGACCGGCGAGACGCTCGCGCAGCGGATGGGCGAGGCGCGTCGCGCCGAGGAGGAGCGCGCCTCCGGCGAGATGGCCCGCCGCGCGGAGGAGCTCAAGGGGCTCGTGCGGCCCGTCCACGAGAAGCTCGGCAAGGTCGAGTCAGAGCTCTCCCGCCTGGAGCGCGAGCGCCGCGACTCCCACGTGCAGCTCTCAGAGATGGTGCGCGCGCTGAGCGCCGGCACCGACACGCTGCGCAAGGAGACGGGCGAGCTCGTCTCCGCGCTCAAGCGCCCGGAGACGCGCGGCTCCTGGGGCGAGATTCAGCTGCGCCGCGTCGTCGAGCTCGCGGGCATGGTCGCCCACTGCGACTTCGTCGAGCAGTCCACGATCCATACCGGCGACGGGCGTCTGCGCCCCGACCTGCTCGTGCGCCTGCCCGGGGGCAAGACGATCGTGGTCGACTCCAAGGTCCCGCTCGACGCCTACCTCGCCGCGGTGCAGGTCAGCGCCGAGGATCGGCCTCAGCGCGAGCTGGACCTCGCGCGCCACGCCCGCCAGACGCGCGAGCACATCTCAAAACTCGCCTCCAAGGGCTACCAGCGCCAGTTCGACTCCACGCCCGAGCTCGTCGTGATGTTCGTCCCCTCCGACGGCATCTACCAGGCGGCGCTCGCCGAGGATCCCGCGCTGATCGAATACGGCGTCTCCCAGCAGGTGCTGATGGCCACCCCCACGACCCTGATCGGGCTGCTGCGGGCCGTGCACTACGGCTGGAGTCAGGAGCAGATCGCGGAGTCCGCGCGGGAGATAGCCGAGTCCGCGCGCGAGCTGCACCGCCGCCTGGGCCCCTTCGCCGAGCATCTGGCCAAGACCGGCCGCCAGCTGGACTCGGCCGTGAACGCCTACAACCGCGCGGTCGGCTCCTTCGACCACAAGCTCATCCCGCAGATACGCCACATCGAGCGGGCCGGCATCGCCTCCGAGCGCCAGATCGAGACGCCGCCAGCGATCGAGACCGTGGCGCGGCCGCTCACCGCCCGGCTGGAGCCCGTGGCGGAGGAGTTCGCGCTCGGCCAGGCTCCGAGCGCTCCAGGCGTCCATCCCCGGCCGAACCGAATCGTGCCCCCGGCGCAGGCGACCCCGATCCCTTCGGACTCCGCGCCAGACCAGCCCGACGCGCCATCAGAACAAGCAGCGTGAGCGCGACCGGCACGGTCGCGGGCAGCTCGTCCACGAAGAAGAACAGCAGGTCGAACGCAAGCGCCAGCAACACCGTGAGCGCGGCGCCACGCAACTGCCGGCGCCGGCCCATCGCGCTCGCCAGCAGCCCGCCGAGGACGCCCGCCACGAACAGGTCGCCGTAGCCCATCGCCGCCGAGCCGAACACCGCCGTTTGCAGCCGCGGCAGCCCCGCTGCCGGGTGCGCGGCGTTCAGCGCGCTGTTCGGTTTCTGCAGCAGATTCGCGACGACCAGCGCCGTGTCCGCCGTGGCCATCGCCACGATCCCCGCCCCCAGCCAGCGCGGCGGCGTCACCGCTGCCAGCAACGCCCCGAGCGCCGCGCAGCTGAGCGCCGACAATCCCAGCGCCGCCGCCTCCCCAGCCACCCCGCCGCGATCCGCCCACGCCAGCGCGAACAACGGCACGACGAGCAGCGCCCGGCGCCGGCGCGGCTCCTCGGCATACCACGCAAGCCAGCCCAGCGCGAGCGCCGCGAGCGCCGGCACCGCGATCAGCGCCACGTAGGTCAGAGCGTCCGCGCTCGCGCGTTCGGCCGCGCGCGCGATCAGCACGAACGCGAGAACCGATACGGGCGGGATCAACGCCCAGCGGCGACCGCGCAGCCGCGCCAGCCGCCCCGGCCCCCATGCGCGGGGAACGGCCACCACCGCGCCCTGCACGAGTGATAGCGCCGCGATCGAAATCGAGAACGGAATCATGGCTCCGCGAACATTAGGGTCCACTGTCCCAAGCTGGGTCCACACGCGGAGCGCGTTCCGATAAATGGTCAATCGACAGAATGCGGCCCGGGGCTCTCCGGCGGAGCGCAGCGCTGAGGGTGGCCCTACACTCTCCGCGATGGCCGCTCGCCAGCCGCCGCCCAGCCGCCAGCAGGAGCACGACGAGCACGTATACCGGCGCCGCCGCGTGCTCGCGGGGATTCTCGCCCTGGCGCTCATCGCGCTGCTGCTCGCGGCGCTGAGCTCGCACGGGGGCAGCGCGCATACGGCTGCCAAAGCCGACCCGCACGCCAAGGCGACCGTCAGACGAACACCGGCCGAAGCACAGGCGCTGACCCTGGCAGCCGAAGAAAAGGCGATCGACCACGTCCTCTCCTACACCCCGGCGATTCGCGCGGGCGGCGCCAGGGGCAACGAGGTCGCGCTCACGTTCGACGACGGCCCCGGCCCCTACACCCAGCAGCTCGTGATCGAGCTGGGCAAGCTGGGCGTGCACGCCACCTTCTTCGCGATCGGCAACGAGGAGCGCTACTTCTCGCCCGGCACCCAGCTGGAGCTGCGCTCCGGCGACGTCGTCGGCGACCACACCGAGTCGCACCCGATGATGGCGTCGCTGTCGGCCCACGACCAGTACGAACAGCTGTTTGAACAGATCGCGCGCATCGAACTGCTCGACGGACCGCGACCGCGCCTGTTCCGTCCTCCCTACGGCTCATTCAACGCGACCACGTTCAAGCAACTGCACAAGCTGCGCCTGCTGATGGTGCTGTGGTCGACCGACACAGAGGACTATCGGCTGCCGGGCGTCGCTGCGATCGTGCACAACGCGCTCGCGGGCGCCCATCCGGGCGCGGTCATCCTCATGCACGACGGCGGCGGCGACCGCTCGCAGACGATCGCCGCGCTGCCCGCGATCGTCGCCGGCCTGCGCAGGAAAGGCCTGCGACCCGTCACGATCCCCCGGCTGATGCTCGACGACCCGCCGCCGCCGGGCCAGCCGCTGCCCACCAGCCTGGCCGGCGACTGAGCGACTGAGCCGCCCACGGCCCCGCACGGCTCTCAATCGACCCGCTCCACGAGCCCCTACGATGAGCGATATATGAATGTGCCAGCCACGCAGGCGCCGCCGATCCTGCACCTGTCCACCGTGATTGGCAGCCCGCTGCTCGACTCCGACAGCGAGCGCCTGGGCAAGGTGCGCGACGTGATCGTGCGCCTCGGCGGCATCGGCTATCCCCCGATCACAGGCTTTCTGGTGACGGTCGCCGGACGGACCTCCTATCTCGGAGTCGAGCGGGTCTCGGACATCGGCCCCGACGGAGTCGTCCTGCGCAAGGCCAAGCTCGACCTGCGCCGCTTCGACCGTCGCCCCGAGGAGGTGCTGCTGGGGCGCGACGTGCTCGACCGCCAGCTGATCAACGTGCAGGGCGCGCGCCTGGTGCGCGCCAACGAGATCGAGCTGGCGCTGATCGCCGGGTCATGGCGCGTGGTCGGCGTCGACACCGGCCCACGCGGCGGGCTGCGGCGACTGCTGCCCAAGCCACTGGGCGCGCGCATCGCCACCGGCGAGTTCCTGGACTGGGCCGGCGTGGAGCCGTTCGTCGGACACGTCCCGACCGTGCGCCTGCGCGTCCCCCACCCTAAGCTCGCCAAGCTCCATCCCGCCCAGATCGCCGACCTCGTCGAGGCCGCCTCCCGCCGCGAGGGTGAGGAGATCATCCAGGCCGTCGGCGAGGACGACCGCGATCTCGAGGCCGACGTGTACGAGGAGCTCGACGACCAGCACCAGCGCGAGTTCCTCGAGAACCGCCCCGACGAGCAGGTCGCCGAGATCCTCTCGCGCATGGCGCCCGATGACGCCGCCGACATCCTCGGCGAGCTCGACGAGGATCGGCGCGAGCCACTGCTCGCGCTCTTGCCCGTCGGCCATCGCGTCAAGGTCCGCGCTTTGCTCGGCTACGACCCCGCCGAGGCGGGCGGCCTGATGAGCCCCGACTTCGTCCTTTTGCGCGACACGACCGCGGCGGGCGACGCGCTGGAAGCGGTCCGGCACAGCCCGATCGCCCCCGAGCTGCTGACCGCCGTGTTCGTCAGCGCCCCCGACGGGACGCTGCAGGGCAGCATCCCCGTGGCCGCCCTCTTGCGCGCCGAGCCCGGGCAGCGCCTGGAGGGCCTCGTCAAGCACGAGAGCCCATGCCTGCGCACCGATGCGTCCTTCGAGGAGCTCGCCCGTTTGATGGCCGACTACAACCTCACGGCGATTCCGGTGGTGGACGAGCACGAGCGCATGGTCGGGGTCATCACCGTCGACGACGTGCTCGAGGCGATGCTCCCCCGCGGCTGGCGCCGGCGCTTCGGCCTGCTCGGCGAGGACTGAGCCTCCGCGCAAGAACCCGCCCGGCACAGCCCTCGCGGACCATCCGCGAATAGACTGCCGGGCGTGAACGTCCCCACAGGACAGTTCGATGGCGGTCCGAGTACCGCCCGTCATGCGTCGCGCCCGCTCGGCCATCAGCGGCCGGCCGCGCCTGCCTGCTCGCCTGCACCCTAGACGCACCCGAGGCTTGTTCATCTTCCTGGGGCTGCTCGGCCCCGGCCTGATCGCCGCCAACGCCGGCAACGACGCGGGCGGAGTCGCCACCTACGCATCCGTAGGCGCCAAGTACGGCTACGGCCTCTTGTGGACGATCCTGCTGATCACGATCTCGCTCGCGATCGTGCAGATGCTCGCGGCGCGCATGGGTGTCGTCACCGGCAAGGGCCTGGCCGAGCTGATTCGCGAGGAGTACGGCATCCGCTGGTCGGTGATCGCCACGACCGCGGTCCTGATCGCGAACCTCGGCATCTGCATCTCCGACTTCGTCGGGGTCGGCGCCGCCCTCGGCCTGGCGGGCGTGCCCGCGCAGATCTCCGTGCCGATCGCCGGGCTCGCCATCTGGACGATCATCGTGCGCGGCTCCTACCGCTCGGCCGAGCGGATCTTCATCTGGCTGACGATCCCCTTCTTCGCCTATCCGCTCGCGGCGATCCTCGCCCACCCCGACTGGCACGCCGTCGGCCACGGCTTCGTCACCCCCCAGATCCACGTTGAACCGGCGTTCCTGCTGCTGCTGATCGCCACGGCCGGGACGACGATCACGCCATACATGCAGCTCTACCTGCAGTCGGCCGTCGTCGAGCGCGGCGTGCGCGAGGACGGACTCGCCCACGAGCAGCGCGAGGCGGTCGCCGGCTCGATCTTCGCCAACCTGATCGCGGCCTCGATCATCATCGCCACCGGCGCGACGCTGTACACCCACGGGATCCACAACATCGACTCGGCCGCCGAAGCCGCGCGCGCGCTCAGCCCGTTCGCCGGCAGCTACGCCGAGACGCTGTTCGCCGTCGGGCTGTTCGGCGCGAGCCTACTCGCCTGCGCGATCCTGCCGATCGCCACCTCGTATGTGATCTCCGAGTCCCTCGGCTACGAGAAGGGCATCGGTCGCCGCCGCGAGGAGGCGCCCGTGTTCGTCGGCATCATCACCGCGATGATCGCGATCTCCACGGTCGTGGCGATCATCCCCGGGGTCCCGGTCATCTCCCTGCTCGTGGGGGTTCAGGTCGTCAACGGCCTGCTGCTGCCGATCAACCTGTTCTTCATCTGGCGGCTCTCGCGCTCGGCCGCCGTGATGGGCAAGATGCGCAGCGGGCGCCTGCTGGGCGCCGCCTCGGGCATCACGGTCGTTGTCACCTCAACGCTGTCGGTGATCCTCGTGATCGCAACGATCGGCGGGTTCTGACAGCGAGGTTCCAACGAGGAGTCGCAGGAGTGGCTGTCCGTTCGGCGCATGCGCCGAACGGCGGGGCCGCGCATGCGCGGCCCCGAGACGCGCCGCATGCGGCGCGTCTGCCGGATGGTGCATGCACCATCCGGGGAGCCCGCACATGTGCGGGCTCCAGGCGGCTGCGCCGCCTCCCCTACGCCGGCTCTACCAGCAGCGCCGCACCGATTGCCCCGCCGAGGTCGCCAAGCGCGGCCACGTGGACGTTCGGGGGACGGGTGTCGGCGAACAGGTGCGGATGCATCGCCTTGGCGATGCGCTTGGCGTACGGATCGCCGAGGCGCACCCCCAGGCCCCCGCCGATGACGACGGCCTCGACGTCGAGCAGGTTCACCGCCGAGGCGATCCCCGCCCCCAGCGCGCGCACGGCGCGATCGACGATCTCGGTGGCGAGCTTGTCGCCACGGTCCAGCGCGCGCGCCCAGATCCCGCTCGTCAGCCGCTCGCGCTCGTGCTCGCGCATCAGCTTGAACAGGTCGGTCTTATGACCCTTCTCCTCGTGCAGCTTGCGCGCGTGCAGTTCCATCGCCGCGCGCCCGGCGTAGGCCTCCATGCAGCCCTGGCGACCGCACGTGCAGCGCGCGCCGTCGATCTCGACGACCATGTGGCCGATCTCCCCGGCGCCCCCGCGCCCGGTCCAGGGCCCGCCGTCGAGGATCAGCCCCCCGCCGACACCGGTGCCCCAGAAGACCCCGAGCAGCGAGGAGTACGGCTGTCCCGCGCCGAGTCGCAGCTCCGCGTCGGTGGCGACCTGCACGTCGTTGCCGACCCGCGCCTCGGGGCCGAGCGCGGCGCTGAGCGTCGCCGCGAGCGGAAACGTGCCTTCCCAGCCGGGCAGGTTGCGCGCGCTCGTCACCGCTCCGTCTTCGATCGTCCCGGGCGAGCCGACCCCGATCCCGTCCAGCCGCGCGGGCTCGATCCCCGCGGCCGCGGCCGCGTCGCGCAGCGCCATCTCCATCTCGCTCGCCACGTCCTCGGGGCCGCCGCTGGTCGGCGTGGGACGGCGCGCGGACCCGAGCACCCTGTGCTCGTCGTCGACGATCACTGCCTGGATCTTCGTCCCGCCGAGGTCGATCCCGCCGTAGGAGGGCATCGCGGCCATCATCACACATAAGGTCCCCGCTCCTCAACCCACTGTCTCTGCGGGCGCGAACCTCGAGCTGGGCAGCTCGACAGTTAGGCAAATTCAGGCGTCCTCGCAGGGCTCCTTCGCACTCTCTCACATAGAGCGAGAGCCATCATGATTCCGGCTGCCGCCGTGCAACGCGGGCCGGTGGCGTCACCCGCCGGAGGATCCGCCGCCGGCGCCGCCCGGCGCGGCCTGCGATTTGCCGGCGGGACCCTGGCCGTCGGGGATCGCGGCCGAGCTGGGCTTGACCGCGACGGTCGGTACGGGCAGCGCCGCGATGCGTCCGATCAGCTGTTCCCACTGCGCCACGCTCAGCTCACCCACGATCGCCACCGGCGCGGGCTGACCAGCGCCCGCGGGGTGGGCGACCGCGGCCGTCGTGGAAGGCTTCAGGCCCGCTGCATGCGGCGCCGGGGGGAACGCGATCTCGACATAGTCGCCGTGGTCGGCGCGCGCGAGCGTGCTCGGCGCGCCGGGATAGCGCATCAGGCTGACGATGCGAGCAGGCGTGAAATCGCCCTGGAGCGTCAGCAGCGTGCGGATCGTCGTGTCGGTGATCGAGCCCGCGCCCTGGTGCCCGGCGATCGGCACACCGTTGATCGCGACGATCGCGATCGCATCGCCGGCGTGGCCGGGGGACACGTAACCTGCGGCGTCGTAGGACCCACAGCGCAACGTGCCGACGGTCGGCTTCAGGCCGCTGCGCGACAGGAACGCGAGCGCCGCCAGCGCCCGCTTGTCGATCGCCCCCATGGCCACTTCGTGACGGGAGCATGCGGACAGCGCTACACCCGGGTCGGACAGGATCTCGCGCTCGAGCTGGCTCTTGGACAGCAGGAACACGTCGCTGGCGGTCGCGCCGAGCAGATTCGGATGGCCCTTGGCGCCTTGCGGGTGCAGCGCCGCGTCGAGCTGGGTCCAGTTGGAGAGGATCGCGCGCGGATCGATCGTGCTCGTGTCGCCGGCCGGCTGGATCGCGAATCGCAGATGGCCGTCTCTGGCGCCCGGGGGAGCGCTCACCTGGCCGAGGACGGCGCCCTCCGCGACGACGGACCCGGCGCGCAGAGGCAACCGTCCGCTCGACATCCCCGAGAGCTTGACGCCGGCGACGGCCGCCTGGGCGTCCGGGTTGCGGTATGGGCGGGCGAACACGCGCACCTTGCCGATCGGCTGGGACCCGGCCGCGGAGGCGCCGGTGGGCGACGCGGAGGCCGGCCGCGCGGATACGCCCGTGCTCTGCGCGGGGGCGCTCGCGGCGGACTCCGACTTGGGCAGCTCATAGCTGTGGGCGACCGCGCCGAGACCGGCGTAGGTGAACATGTCTCCGTAGACGTCCCGCAGGATCACGTACCGCCCTAGCTTGCGCGAGTATCCGAGCTTGACCACGCGTCCGTCCTGCACGGCCACGGCCCGCGCGTTCGGTTCGCTGCGAACGTCCACCGATCGCAGACCCGTCGCGCTCGTGCTCGCCCCCGTCGCGGCGGTCGTCGGAGGCTGTGCGGTCGCGGAGCCGGGTGTGGTGGGGGAGCCGATGGGCGCCGCCGCGGAGGTGGCGGTCGCGCCGGCGGTCGCGCTGGAGGCCTGCGGTAGCTGGACGGCGGTGGGCGGGGTCGCAGGCGCTCCCCAGCCGATGCGCTTGCCGGTAACCGGAGGGCGCCCGTCGACGAGGCCGGTCAGCGTGGCGATCACCTGGTCGGGATAAGCGGCGATCAGCTTGGCGCGCAGCAGCACTGAGCTGACATATGCTTCGGAGTGGTTGTAAGCGAAGATCGCTGCGCTCAGATTGTGGGCGACGCCCGCCGCGTTCAGATAGCGCGCCGCGGCATAGATCGCGTCGATCGGGTTGTAGGGATCTGCGTAGCCCGCGTTCAGCGCATCCACGCCGTACTGCAGCCAGGTCGAGGGCTCGAACTGCATCCAGCCCTCGGCGCCGGCGGAGGACACCGACAGGTCGGCCCCGTAGTTGGTCTCGATTTCGTTGATCGCCGCGAGGATCGGCCAGGGTACGTCGTACTGGATTGCCGCGGCCCGATAGATCGGCAGCAGGAACAGGGGAATGCGGTAGAAGTCGAGCGCCTGCACCGACGCCGCGTTGGCCGAGCCGCTCAGCAGCGCCGCCAGGGCGCCGGCCTGACCGGCCACGAGCTGCGGGGGCAGCGCCACGTTGTTGGGAGCGCCGGGCGCCGCGTTCGCGCCCGGCGTCGCGAGTTTGCCGCCGTTCGCGGACTGCCCATTCTGGGGCGTGGCTTTGGTCTGGGTGACGGCGCCGCCGGCCCGTTTGCTCGGGGTGGCAGGCTGCTGGCGCCGCACCACGACTGTCGGACCTTCGCCCGCCGGCGCATTGGCCGGAGCCGGCGTGGTCGTGGTCGGCGTTGAGGGTTGGGTGGTGGCGGTAGTAGTAGTAGTAGTAGTAGTAGTAGCAGTCGATGTGGTGGACGGTTCCCGGGGAGCTTCCCGGGTCGGTTCGCCACTGGTGGTCTGCGGCGTGGTGGCGGTCGGTGGCGGCGCGCCGTCGGTCGTGGTCGAACCGGTTCCTTCCGCGCCCAGAGCGCCGCCGGCGAGCGGTCCACTGAGACTCGCCGCCGTGAGGCCGCCGCCCGCGAGCACCGAGAGCGCCATGCGCCACGGCGCTCGCCGCGTGCCCACGCCGCGCAAGCCGCTCGCCGGCGGCCTGTCGATGGGCTTGTCTTCGTGCGGTCCCTTATTCATTGCGGATCGGTGGTCGGCGCCGCTGACCCAAGATCGCGGGCACGCCACCGGTATTCATATCGGCAGACAAGCAGGATCCCGTAAAGGATTCGTTAAACGCGCCCAGCGGCGCTCCGACAGCGGACCGTAGCGATGTTCGCGGCGGAACGTCGCAGTTTGCGCTGCACCGCTCTATTCTTGGTGCGCAAGGGTTACTGGTAAAGCCGGCGACGGGTCCAGCGGGTAGGGTCAATACACCACACACGGGAGCGGGAGGATTGATGCACAAGACGCCGAGAGCACGGATCATCGCCACAACCATCGTCGGCTGCGCGCTCATGTTTGGCCTCGCCGCGACCGCGGCGCAGGCGGAAGAGACCGTGACAATCACCAAGGCCGGCTTCTCGCCCGACGCGTTCGGAGTGCCGACCAACGTGTTCGGCGCCGCGACGATCGGCTCGACGAACCTGCCGGTGCCCTCGCCGATCACCCATATCAACGTGATGGGCCCGGCCGGCATGACCCTGAACCTCGAAGGCACCGGCACCTGTACTGCGGCGATCCTCGAAAACACCGGCCCCCAAGGCTGTCCCGCGAACTCCAAGGCCGGGTTCGGCGGCGGTGTGGGCGCATACGAAATCGCTCATGAAGTCATCCACGAGAGCTTCACGGTCGACTTCTTCCTCGGCGATAACCGACCGGGCCATACGGTGCTGCTGATCTACCTGAACGGCGCCACGCCGGTTTCGATCCAACTCGTGTTCACCGCGCCCGTGATCAAGGAGCCCAAGCCCTACGGGCTCGGCTTCAGCCTCAACGTGCCGCTCATCAAAGTGCTGCCCGAAGCCTCCGACGCCTCCGCGATCAGCGCCTTCTTCACGGCCGGCGCGAAAAACGTCGCCTACTACAGGAAGATCCACGGCAAGCGCAAGCTGTTCCACGTCAAGGGCATCATCACCCCCAAAACATGTCCTCTCGGGTACTGGCCGGGCGCCGCGGAAATCAGCTTCGAGGACGGCTCGACCGTCAAATCCACGACCAAGATTCGCTGCCCGAAGAAATAGGCGCGGGCTCGGAGATGCGATACGTGGGTCCCGGGACAGACGACGGGATCGGTCCGCCTCGACGCCGCGCCTCGGCGAGAGCGGAGCGAGCGCGCGTAAGCCGGGGGCGCGCGAGCACGGTCGTGGCCACGCTGAGCGCATGCTGCGCATGCGCCGCGGCGACGTCGGCGGTGGCCCAGACGGAAACAAACGCGAGCATGCGCCCCTCGCTGCTGCCCGATCGGCTCGGCGCGAGCAGCGCGCTCACGCTCGCGTTCCGGTTCGCCGGAGGCGCCGAAGGCGTCCCGGCGCCGTTGCGCGGGATGGTCGTGCACCTGCCCGCGGGGCTGACCGTCAGCCTGCGCGGCGTGAAGACGTGCGCGAAGTCGCGCCTGCAACGCAGAGGCCCGTCGGGTTGCCCGGCGGGGTCGCTCGTCGGCCGCGGCCAAGCGCTGATGAAGGTGCACGCCGGCTCGCAGGCGGTCCCCGAGGAAGCCGCCATCTCGATCTTTCGCAGTCCCAGCGGGAGCGGGCGCCCGACGTTCGAGATATACGGCCACGGCGAAACCCCGCTGGATCAGAGCTCGATCAGCACGGCCGTGCTCCAGCCGGACGCCGCGCCGTACGGCCTGAAGGTATCGGTGTCGGTTCCTCCGATCCCAACGCTGGTGCTCGAGCCGGACGCATCGGTCGTCTCCCTGTCAGTGACGGTAGGCGGGACGGGGCGCACCCCCCGGGCACACGCCGCCGCCGGCTCGATCCGCGTGCCGCGCAGCTGTCCCGCCGAAGGGTTTCCGTTCGCCGCCGACTTCACGTTCGCCGACGGGTCCACCGCGAGCACGTCCGCCACGGTCGCCTGTCCGTAGTCGCGTAGCTCATTGCGGAGGGTCGCGAAAGCGATAATCTGAGCGCATGACGACGATCCTGTCCATCATCCAGCTCGCAATCTGCCTGGCTCTGATCTTCCTCGTGCTGATGCACTCCGGCAAGGACTCAGGCCTGTCCGGCGCGTTCGGGGTCGGCAGCGGTCAGGGCCCGCTCGGCGGCGGCTCGATGGTCGAGCGCAACCTCAACCGCTGGACGGTCGTCTTCGCGGTCCTGTTCTTCCTGAACGCCATCATCCTGCTCAAGTCCTAGGACGCCGCTGGGACGGCGCGAGGCTGTGTCCTTACCGATCGAAGATCGACGGGATCTTCGATCGGGGGCACACAGCCCGAAAGGGCTGGGTCACGCGTACGTAGTACGCCACGCTCCCTGCGTCCTTGCCGATCGGGGATCGAAGGGATCTTCGATCGGCCAGCATGCCCATCGACGCCCTGGGAAGCGAGTTCTTCAATCAGGTCCTAGCGAGCACCCGCCGCTCGGGCTCCTCGACCGGCTCGGCGGGCGGCTCCAGCTGGTCGAGGATCGCGATGGCTTCTGCGCGCAGCGTCGCATCGACGGCTTCGTAGTCCGCACGCGAGAGCTTGCCGATGCGGTAGTCGAGCTCGGCCTCGCGGATCTCGCGGTACTTCGCGTCGCGCTCGAGCTCCAGCGCCGACAGGCCCGCTACGCGAACGCGGCGGCGCACGGAATCGGTGGCCCCTCCACCCGTCGGCCAGATCGCGATCAGGCCGCCGCCGAACACGATCAGGCCGCCGATCCAGATCCACATCACGAGCGGCGAGACGATGAAGTGGAACTGCGCGGGCGGCGGGTGCTGCAGATAGGTGCGCGCGAGCACCGCGACGGCGATGAGGGCCTCTTCGGGGTGCACGAACGGGATCGTGCGGTTGCCGATTTCGACGACCCGCTTCAGCTGCGCGGTTTCGATGTTCGGCGCGATCGCGCTCCACACGTCGCGCGTGACCCCCGCGCTCATCGCGACATGGCTGACGGGCTGGCCGCCGATCAGGCTGCCGACCGATCCCTGCGACGGTTCGCCGGAGGCGTAGTAGCCCTCGCTCGGATACAGCGTGGCGACGTGCCGACCGTGCTTGCTCACGTTCAGGACCGCCCCGAGGCTGAGCGTCGCGCCGGTGTGGGCCGCGTCGTTGCTCGGCGTGACCGTCGCCGTGGGGCGGACGTAGTGGACGGTGTAGGCGCCGACACGGCTGGACTGCCCGACCGACAGCGTCGGCTCGAGGGCGTGCTGGAACGAGGAGGACGCGGCCACCCCCACGAACAGCACGGCGATGCCGACGTGCACGACGTAGCCGCCGTAGCGGCGGCGATTGCGCCGCACGAGCGCCGCCAGCGCGACGGGGATCGCCTCGCCCGCCATCGCCCGGCGCGCGCGCGCGCCGCGGACGAACTCCTGACCGACGCACGCGAGCACGAACGCGGCGCAGCCGAACATCGCCAGCGCGAACGGCCTGCCGGAGACACCCGCGAGCAGCAGCGCCGCGACCGTGCTCAGCGCGATGCCCACGGGCGCGAGGAGGCTGCGCCGCGCGCCCGCGAGCGTCGCCCGGCGCCAGGAGATCACGGGCCCGATGCCGCTGAGCAGCACGAGGATCAGCGCGAGCGGCACCGTATAGCGGTCGAACCAGGGCGGCCCGACCGACGCCGCCCGGCCGGTCAGCGCTTCGGAGATCAGCGGGAAGTAGGTGCCCCAGAAGATCACGAAGCACAGGGCGACGAGCACGACGTTGTTGGCGAGGAACACCGACTCGCGCGAGAGCAGCGAGTCGAGGCGGTGCTCGGATGCCAGCATCTCGCGGCGCGTGACGACGAGGTAGATGGAACCGGCGATCAGCGCGGCGATCAGGCACACGAACGGCACGCCCAGCGTCTGCCCGCCGAAGGCGTGGATCGAGCTCAGCACGCCACTGCGCACCAGGAACGTTCCCATGATCGCCAGCGTGCCGGTGGCGAGCACGAGCGAGGCGTTCCACACCTTCAGCATCCCGCGCTTCTCCTGGATCATCAGCGAGTGCAGGAACGCCGTGCCCGTCAGCCAGGGCATCAGCGAGGCATTCTCGACCGCGTCCCAGCCCCAGTAGCCGCCCCAGCCGAGCTCGGCGTAGGACCAGCGCGCGCCGAGCAGGATGCCGATGCCCAGGAAGAACCAGGCGGCGAACGCGAAGCGACGGATCGCCCGGATCCACTCCGCGTCCACCCGCCGCGCGAGCAGCGCGCCCATCCCGAACGCGAGCGGGATCGTGCACAGCGTGTAGCCGGAGTAGAGCATCGGCGGGTGGATCATCATCGTCGGGAAGCGCAGCAGCGGATCGAGGCCCGCGCCTTCCACGGGCGCCGGGCGGGTTGTCTGAAACGGGTTCGCGTAGAAGATCATCAGCGAGACGAAGAATCCGCCGAACCCGAGCAGGATCGCGGTCGCATAGGCCGCCACCTCGCGCATGCGCCGGCCAGTTAGGAACAGCACCAGGCTCGACCACATCGACAAGAGCCACGCCCACAGCAGCAGCGAGCCTTCCTGCGAGGACCACACAGCGGCGGCCTTGTAGAACGTCGGCGTGGTCGCGCTGGAGGTGTCTGCGACCGTGTTGAACGCGAAGTCGTCGCGCAGGAACGCGAGCTCCAGCACGGCGAACGCGACCGTCAGGACGCCCGCCAGCGCATACACCGCGCGTCGCCCCGAGTCAGACCACTCCGGGCGAGCGCGTCGCACGCCGTACAGCGAGGCGCCGATCCCGTACACGCAGACGGCGAGCGCGAGCAGCAGGCAGGCGCTGCCGAGACTGGCCATCAGCGGCTAGCGTCCGCGCGCGCCGAAGCGGAGCGCTGGGGGGCATGACGATGTGCGACGCAACGGACCACTCAGTAGCTCTGCTTACCGCTGGGCGGCGCGGCCTTGTACTTGGACGGACACTTCGTGATCAACGAGTCGCGTTCGCCGACGTAGGAGCCGCCCTGCCTGCGCACGGTCACGATGACCTCGCGCCCTTCGCGGAACGGGTCCGGGACCGTGCCGGTGTAGGCGACGGGAACGACGGTCCCCCCCGCGCGGTCCTCGACGCTGAAGTCGAGCGTGCCGCCGTTGCGCCGGACAGAGCCGGCCACGACCTTACCCGTGACCTGATAGCTGCGCCCGGGCTGGGCCTGGTGCACGAGCTGGCTCGGCGTGAGCGCGGGCGAGGCGGCGCTGAAGCTGGTGTAGACCAGCGCTCCGGCCAGCGCCACGGCCGCACTGAGGGCCAGTGTCAGCCGCACAGTTCGCTTGCGCGCGGGGTTCATCGCGGTGAAGTATTTCACGCGCCGCCGGCCCCGGCGTGGGTCGATCGAGACCAACGGGCGCCGCCGTCGCAGGAAGCGCCCAGGAAATCGCGCGTGCACAGCGAAACCTTTGGGAGTGCGGGGAGTCTTTACAGGTAGAGCATCATGAGAGCCGCCGCGCTACTGCAACGCCTCCCCCACGCCGCCGACACCGAGCGCCGCCGCCGGCCGCGTCGGCACAGGCACGTCCCGCGCACGCCCGCCGCCGGCGTGGCGAACCTCCACCTCGCGGCGCCCGCCTCCGGGCCGGACGCATCGATCGCCCGCGTGCGCCTCGCCGGCGGTCCGATCGACAACGCCTCCTATACGTGCGGCTGCGGGTTCGTGTTCGCCGCGTCGGTCTCGACCACAGTGCGATGTCCGCACTGTGGCGCCGACCAGGCCTGGTAGAGACCGAGAAGCGGTCGCTATGCGACCCGTCTGTCCAGCGCCGTAGAGTGTCGCGGTGCCAAGGATCGCGAGCTTCGAGGGGATCGTCATCATGCTCTGCTTCGGTGACCATCCGCCGCCACACGTGCATGTGCGCGTAGGTCGCCCCGGTCATCGGGGCGTGGCCGAGGCGCGCTTTGCGATCGACACGGGCGAACAGATCGACGGTGTGCTTCCGGCAGTCAAGGCAACTCGGGTCGCGAGGTGGTGCCGGCGCCATAGCCAGACGCTGCGGGCCGATTGGGAGCGCGCCCAGCGTGATCGGCATCCGATTGGGCGCTACGATTGATCGTGATGGAGCCCGCAATCGCCCCCGAGATGATCGCCGCGACTCCGCGGCCGGATTATGTCGTCCGCGTGATGTTCGCCGACGGTGAGGTTCGCGACGTCGACATCACGCCGCTGTTGAACACACAGGCATTCGCGCCGCTGCGCAACCCGTCGGTGTTCGAGCAGGTCACGGTGGATCAGGAGATCGGCACGATCGCGTGGCCGGGCGGGGTCGACCTGGATCGAGACGTGATCTATGCCGCCCTGGACCTCGGCCCAGCGAAGGCACAAGTCAAGATCCTTGCTCCCAGCATCGCCGCCTGAGGCCGCTGCAAGCACCAAGGCTCCCTAGGCCCAGCCACCGACGCGGATCGCGCGCATGACTGACGCGAGCGACCGAACGTCTACCTGATCTGCATCCCCGAGATCGCGCGCGAGATCACGAGCTGCTGGACCTCGGCGGTGCCCTCGAAGATGTCGTAGATCAGTCGGTGATGGCTCTACAGAGCCGTTCTGGCTTACCTATGCGGAATCGACCCCGACGGAATCCGGTGGAATCCGGCCGAATCAGGACACGACTGGCGCGAGACTGGCGCGCAGTATCCGGGGAGGTATGTCCTTGCGCCGACCCGGCCCCACGCGGGAACGCCCGATGCGGTCGTCGCACCACAGCGCACCATAAGGCCAGTCGCCCAGCTCAGCCCACGGGCACCTACTCAAGCAGCAGGGCGAGCACCGGCGCCGGCAACGCCCACGCAGGGTTCGACAGATCGAGGACCGTCCGCGTAGCCACCACGCCCGCAGAGAACTTTCCCTCGATCACCCTCGCCTCAGCACGCCATCCGGAGGACACCCACTTCGACTCGATCGGCACGGTGTGCGCCGTCCCCGAGGGAGTCGGCACGGCGAGTGCAGCGAAGTCGAGCTCCTTCCCTCCGCCCGTCCGCAGGTACCCGATGGAGTCGTCGTCTTCCCATCGCCCAGGCTCGAGATCGTCGATGGCTCGGGCCAGCACAAGGCCGAGACACGCCTCGGTGAGACGAGTGAAGTCCGGGTGTGGGAGTCCAGCCCGCAGCCGCGCACCAAGCCATGCGAGCACCGGGTCGCAGAGGTAGAGCTTTGATTGGGCCCCAGCCACCCTCCGCCCGTCCTCGTCGACCTGGTGGCACCAGATCGCCGCGTAGGTACGGACGAGACGCATGAGACGCAGGTCGGCCGTCTGGCGGCTCCCATAGCTGAGGTCCTCGGCAAGCGCTCGACGGTTGAGCGGCGAGGTACAGCGGCCCTCGAGCGCGGACAGGAGCTTCGGCACCGAGTCCTCCGCCGCCTCCGGGTCCACGTCTCGATGCAGCCACGCCGTCAGGTCCCGCAAGAACGCCTCGCTAACCTCGCCGGTCTTGTGGTACTCCGCGACCGCGCGCGGAAAGCCACCCGAAGTGAGGTACGCCTGCCAGGCCAGATCGAGCTCGTCCACAAAGAGCTCGAGTGACTCCGCGAGGACCCGGGCGGCCTCGTCCTGGAGCGCCCACGGCGAGAGTCGGGCGGGCAGGGGAATCTCCCTGCCCGCAGCGGCGAGCACGTCCCGGAAGCTCATCGGATGAAGGATCCGGGATCTTCTTCTCGCGGAGGTCCCGGCCCTGCCGGCGAGGAGGTCCCGCTCCACCTCGGCCTCCCGATCCCAAGAGGAGCCGGTGCACACCACCGTGTCGGCGCCGAGCTCAGTGTTGTCGCGGAGGTACTTCAGTGCCTGCGTCCAACCCCGGAGCCCGGTCACCTCGTCGAGGAGCCAGACGCGACGCGTCTGTCCCACGGATCGGGTTAGCTCCCGGCCCAGCTTCGCCACGCGAGACAGGTCAGACGCACGCATCCCGTCGGTCGGCACGTAGAGGAGCTGACGCGGATCCACGTCCCCGCGTCCGCAGAGGCGCGCCGCCGTATCCTTCAGCAGCACGGACTTGCCGATCCGCCGAGCGCCACGCAGCACGACGAGCTTGTCGTCGAGGAGGCCGTCAGCGACATCATCGAGCAGGCCCGAGCGGTAGCCCAAGTCATAAGCGGCCCTGGCGTGAAGCATCTGGTCGCTCGCCACCCAGGCGAGGGCATCTCCCCCCGTTGTTGCCGCACGCCACCATGGGTTGCAATCACGAAGCCGCTCGCGCAGTTCGTCATCCCTCATATGAAGAGCCTACCAGAACAGCCCCGGTTTTGGTAAGGATACATGTCGCGAATCCCCCCGGTCTTGGTAAGGATTTGACCTACACCGCCTCATCCCAGCGCCAGCGCAAACGCGAGCGCTACACCATCGGCGGTCCCAGCACTGCCCCCCTGCGCGACCTACGCTTCACCGTCCGCGCCCCCCAGGTAGGCGTCGAGCTGCGCGGCCGCCTCGCTCTCGTTTTCGAGCGCCGCTGCTCTGGGCCTCAGCGATCCCCCAGCACGACCAGCACCCACCCCGGAAAGCCAGTCCCAGAGCTACTTGATCTGCATACCGCTGATCGCCCGCGAAATCACGAGCTGCTGGATCTCGGCGGTGCCCTCGAAGATGTCGTAGATCTTGGCGTCGCGGTGCCAGCGCTCGACGGGGAACTCGCGCGTGTAGCCGTTGCCGCCGAGGATCTGGATCGCGCGCTCGGTCACCCATACGGCGACCTCGCCGGCCTTGAGCTTGGACATCGAGCCCTCGGCGTTCTCGAAGGGGACCTGGTTGCGTCCCATCCAGGAGGCGCGCCAGACGAGCAGGCGGGCCGCGTCGATCTCCATCTTCATTCGCGCCAACGTGAACGCGATCGACTGGTTCTCGATGATCTTCTTGCCGAACTGCTCGCGCTCCTTGGCGTACTCCAGTGAGTACTCGTAGGCGGCGCGAGCGATCCCCAGCGCCTGGGAGCCGACCGTCGGGCGGGAGGCCTCGAACGTCTGCATCGCGGCCTGCGACTTGTTTTTCTTGCCCTCGCGCACGCGCGCGATGCGCTCGTCGAGCTTGTCCTTGCCGCCGAGCACGTGGCCGGCGGGGACGCGGCAGTCATCGAGGAACACGTCCGCCGTGTGCGAGGCGCGCAGACCATGCTTGGAGACCTTCGTGCCCTGGGAGATGCCCGTGGCCTCGCTCATCGGCACGATGAACGCGGCATGTCCTTTCGAGCCCAGCTCGGGGTCGACGGTGGCGATCACGACGTGCACGTCGGAGATGCCGCCGTTCGTGGCCCACGCCTTCTGGCCGTTGATCACCCACTCGTTCGTCGCCTCGTCGAACTTCGCCCGCGTGCGCACGCCGGAGACGTCCGAGCCGGCGTTGGGCTCCGAAGCGCAGAATGCGGCCACCTTCAGGTCATCGGCTGTGCCGAAGCAGCGGGGGATCCACTCGCCGATCTGCTCGCCGGAGCCCTGGCCGAAGATCGCGGCCACGGCCAGCGCGGTGCCCATGATCGACATGCCGATGCCGGCGTCGCCCCAGAACAGCTCCTCGTTGACGATCGGCAGCGTCAGGCCGGTGGGATCAGCGAAGAACTGCGCCAGCCCTTCAAAGCCGTAGAGCCCGATCTTGGCGGCCTCCTCGATGATCGGCCAGGGGGTCTGCTCCTGCTCGTCCCACTCGTGCGCGGCGGGGCGCATCACGTCGGCGGCAAAGCCGTGGACCCACTCACGAATGTCCTTCTGGTCCTGGGTCAGCGCCATCGAGAACACCGCCTCCTGGTTGGCCGAGCTCGTGATCGCCTCGACGGCGGCCTCGGCGGCCTCGGTATTGCGCTCCTGCGGGGGTGTGGCGACGGTGGGCGTGGCTGACATCTGGCGGGATCTCCTTCGGATGGGGCGCACGGAGCGCCGGGCGGCTGCGGGAAGGCCTCGGACGAGGCGGTGGGTCGTTAAGCGTAACCCAAAACGAGGATAACCTCAAATCTGGTAACCCAGAATGAGGACATCCTCAAATCTAACTAATCTGGATGCGTTTTATGGTATTAGTGACCTTTGAACATTCATCATGTCGTCGATGCAGAAAGTGGTTATGTCCATACGCACTCCCTCCTGCGCCGTCCGTTCGCCGTCGAATGTCGGGCGCCGCGTAGCGATCTACAACAACGTCGTCGGTGCGCGGGCGCACCATGCGCGGGCACACGGGCGCGCGTTTGCGGCCGTCTTGTCGCTGCTCCCAGCCGCCCTCGGCCTCGCGGCCTGCGGCAGCAGCTCCTCGGGCGCGAGCTCAAACGGCTCGCACGTGACGCTCGTCGCCTACTCCACGCCGCAGGGCGCCTACGAAAAGCTGATTCCGGCGTTTCAGGCCACGCCCGCGGGCAGGGGCGTCTCGTTCAGCCAGTCCTACGGGCCGTCGGGCGAACAGAGCCGCGCGGTCGCCAACGGGCTGCACGCCGACGCGGTCAACTTCTCGCTGGAACCGGACGTGACGCGGCTCGTCAAGGCGGGGCTGGTGTCGCAGAGCTGGAACCACAACGCGACGCACGGGTTCGTGACGGAGTCGGTCGCGGTGATCATCGTGCGCAAGGGCAACCCCAAGCACATCACCGGCTGGGCGGACCTGACCAAGCCGGGCGTGGGCGTGCTGACGCCAAACCCGTTCACCTCGGGGAGCGCGCGCTGGAACATCATGGCCGCGTACGGCGCGCAGATCAAGGAAGGCAAGTCGCCCGCTGAAGCGGAAGCGTATTTGCGGGCGCTGTTTCACAACGTCGTCAGTCAGGACAGCTCGGCGCGCAATGCGCTGCAAACGTTTCTGGCCGGCCGCGGCGACGCGCTGATCGACTACGAGAGCGAGGCGATCGCCGATCGGAAGAAGGGCGCGGCGATAGAATACGTGATCCCGCCGCACACGATCCTGATCCAGAACCCGGTCGCGGTCGTCGGCTCGAACGCCGGCGCGAGCAAGTTCGTGAGCTACCTGATCTCACCCGCCGGGCAGAAGATCTGGGCTGAAAAGGGCTACCGGCCGGTGATCCCGGGCGTGGCCGCGTCCGGCCAGTTCCCGACGCCGACGGGGCAGTTCACGATCGACGACCTCGGCGGCTGGACCGCCGTGAACAAGCAGTTCTTCGAACCGGAAACGGGGATCGTGACGAAGATCGAGCAGTCGCTGGGAGTGTCCACCTCGAAATGAGCACGCCCGCCGCCCCCGCCGCAGCGCCCGCGCGCCCGACGCGCCTGAAGATCCCCGCCGTCCTCGGCCGGGGGCGCGCGGCAGGGACGCTCGGCAAGGGCATGATCGGCGTCTACCTGTCGGTGCTCGTGCTGCTGCCGGTGGCGGCATTGCTGGCGAAGGCGGGCAGCGGCGGGCTGGACGCGTTCTGGCGCGAGGTGACGGGACCGCAGGCCCAGGCCGCGATCAAGCTGACGCTCGTGATGTCGGCGATCGTGGTCGTCATCAACGCGATCTTCGGCACGCTGATCGCCTGGGTGCTGGTGCGCGACGAGTTCCCGGGCAAGCGCACGGTCAACGCCCTGATCGACCTGCCGTTCGCGCTGCCGACGATCGTCGCCGGGGTGGTGCTGCTGGCGCTGTATGGCACCAACAGCCCGCTCGGCGTCAATGTGGCGTTCACGCGCACGTCGATCGCGCTCGCGCTGCTGTTCGTGACGCTGCCGTTCGTCGTGCGCTCGGTGCAGCCGGTGCTGATCGAGATGGACCGCTCGATGGAGGAAGCCGCCGCGTCGCTCGGCGCCGGGCCGGTGACGGTGCTGCGCCGGATCGTGCTGCCGACGCTGACGCCCGCGATCGTCTCGGGCGTCGCCCTCAGCTTCGCGCGGGCGGTCGGCGAGTTCGGCTCGCTGGTGCTGATCACGGGCAACCTGCCGTTCAAGACGGAGGTGGGCTCGGTGTACGTGTTCGGGCAGATCCAGAACGAAAACCTGCCGGCGGCCGCCGCCGTGTCGGTCGTGCTGCTGGGGGCGGCGCTGATCGTGCTGGGCGCCCTGACGCTGGTGTCGCGCCGGAGATCTCGCCATGTCCTTTAGCAAGCTGGGCGTGCGCACGCTCGCGCTCGGGTATCTCGCGCTGCTGCTGGCGGCGCCGGTGGCGATGATCTTCTACCGCACATTCGAACACGGCATCGCGCCGGTGTGGGACGCGGTGAGCGCTCCCAATGCGGTGCGTGCATTCTGGCTGTCGATCGAGATCGTCGCGATCGCGGTGCCGCTGAACACGGCGTTTGGGGTCGGCGTGGCGCTGCTGTTGGAGCGGGGCTCGTTCCGGGGCAAGGCGCTGCTGGGGATGCTCGTGGACCTGCCGTTCGCGATCTCGCCGGTCGTGGTGGGGCTGGCGCTCGTGCTGGTGTACGGCAAGACCGGCTGGTTCGGCGACTGGCTGATCGGGCACGGCATCCAGGTGATCTTCTCGGTGCCCGGCATGGTGCTCGCCACGGCGGTCGTGTCGCTGCCGTTCGTCGTGCGCGAGACCGCGCCGGTGCTGCGCGAGCTGAGTACAGACGCCGAGCAGGCCGCGGCGACGCTCGGGGCGGGCGCGTGGCAGACGTTCCGGCGGATCACGCTGCCGGCGATCAGGTGGGGCGTGGTGTATGGGGTCGTGCTGACGACCGCCCGCGCACTGGGCGAGTTCGGCGCCGTGAGCGTCGTGTCCGGGCGCATCGAAGGTCAGACGCAGACGCTGCCGCTGTATGTGCAGGGGCAATTCGAGAACTTCAACATCACGGGCGCGTACGCGAGCGCGGTGGTGTTGGCGCTGCTGGCGCTCGCGACGCTGGTGGCAATGAACCTGTTGACGCGTCGAACTCGCAGACGGGAGGCGATCTGATGGCTATCGAGGTGAGGAACGTGAGCAGGCGCTTCGGCGAGTTCGTCGCGCTGGACGACGTCTGCATCCGCGTGAACGACGGCGCGCTGACGGCGCTGCTGGGCCCGAGCGGAAGCGGCAAGTCGACGCTGCTGCGCATCATCGCCGGGCTGGAGACGCCCGACTCCGGCGAGGTGCGGATCGGCGAGCGGGTCGTGACGGACGCGCCCGCGCGCACGCGCGATGTGGGCTTCGTGTTCCAGCACTACGCCCCGTTCAAGCACATGACGGTGCACGACAACGTCGCGTTCGGGTTGAAGGTGCGCAGGCGCCCGAAGACCGAGATCAGGGCGCGCGTGCATGAGCTGCTGGGGCTGGTGCGGCTGGAGGGGTTGGCCGACCGCTACCCGTCACAGCTGTCGGGGGGCCAGCTGCAGCGCATGGCGCTCGCGCGGGCGCTGGCGGTGGCACCGCGGGTGCTGCTGCTGGACGAGCCGTTCGGAGCGCTGGACGCGCTGGTGCGGGCGGAGCTGCGCGAATGGCTGCGCAGGCTGCACGAGGAGATTCACGTGACGACGATCTTCGTGACGCACGACCAGGAGGAGGCGATGGCGCTCGCAGAGCAGATCGTGGTCATGAACCGTGGCCGGATCGAGCAGGCGGGGACGCCGCGCGAGCTGTATGAGAGCCCGCGCAACGAGTTCGTGATGTCGTTCATCGGACCGGTCAATCGCCTCGGCGAGGCGTCATTCCTGCGCCCGCATGACATCCAGATCATGCCGTACGCAACGGGCGAAGGGACGGAGGCGCTGATCGAGCGCGTCGTGCACCTCGGGTTCGAGGTGCGGGTCGAGCTGAAGCTGGGCGACGGGCGCGACGTGTGGGCGCAGGTGACGCGCGAGTCGGCGCAGGAGTTGGAGTTGCACGAGGGGCAGATCCTCGCGGTGAGGTTGCCCGAGCCGCGGGTGTTCGCCTAGCGAGTGGTGTCACAGCTACGCCGCGGGTGTTCCCTAGCGAGTGGTGTCACAGCTACGCCGCGGGTGCTCCCTAGCGAGTGGTGTCACAGCTACGCCGCGGGAGTGGTGTCACAGCTACGCCGCTGCCTCGCATGGCGACACGCGCTTTGTGGGCTTGCCGGATGAATGCCAGTGACAGAACATATCTTTACGGAGTCGCGGGCCGGCCGTACCGGCCGGCAAGACATGTAAGCGGCGATATGACGGACCAGTCCCTGCTCCGCGCGCGTGATTACATGGATTAACCAACCCAGCCCGCCCAGATACTTGCCGATCAATCGCCGCTTACATATATAGCTGGTCGCAGACCAGCCAAGCACTCACTTAAAGATCAGTTCCCACACTGACCCATCTCCGGCGAGCCCACAAACAGCGTAACGCCGCCCGAGGTAGCGGCGTAGCTTGACCCCCACCGCCGCGTAAACACATAGTTCAACCCCACGCGCCGGAAACCCCTCACGCGCCGGAAAACCACCGCGGCGATTTGACGCCGAGATCCGGGCGGGCTGGATGGGCTGCCCGAGGGCTAACGCGTTTCCCAGGCTTCCTCCTGTTTGGTGAGGGCGACTATGTCCTTTGGCAGCTTTCCCGAGGCGACGTCCGCTAGCGTGACGTGCTCGAGGACTTTGCGCAGGTTCGCGCGCAGCGCCAGCCAGACCTGTTGCAGGGACTCGGCGGAGCCCTCGTAGGAGACCTCCTCGGGGCGCAGCCCGCGCACGCCGACGAGCGGGCCCTCGACGGCGCGGATGACCTGCGCGAGGTTGACCTCCGCGGGCGGGTGTGCGAGCCAGTAGCCGCCCTCGGGGCCGCGCTGGCTGCGGACCAGACCGGCGGAACGCAGTTGGGTGAGGATGTTCTCCAGAAACGACACGGGTATGCCCTGGGCCTTGGCGACTTCGTCGACCTTGCGCGGCGAGTCCTGGCTGCCGGAGGCGAGCTCGACGACGGCGCGCACGGCATAGTCGGCCTTGGCGGTGACGTGCATGGCGGGATTCTCCCGGAAACGGCGGCGGACGGCGCCCGACCACGCCTGCACGCTCAATTCCGACCGCTGTGGTAGAAATTAGGCGACCCTAACTCGACGCCTCGGCGGTCGACGTGCAGAGCGCGCGAAAACACATCATGACGACCAATCGACGAATGGCGCAGACATGAGCTTCGGCGAGACGGTCGCGCTCGGCGCGATTGCGGGCCTGACGATCTTCATCGGCCTGCCCATCGGCCGGATGCGGGTGCTCAGCGAGCGGATGCGCCTGAGCCTGGCGATGTTCTCGGTCGGGATCCTCGCGTTCATCTTCATGGACGTGACCAAGCACGGCCAGGCGATCGTGGAGACGGCGCTGAATCGGTACAAGCACCATACGGGCAGCCTCGGGGAAGTGCTCGGCCTGTTCGCGCTGCTCGCCGTCGGGTTCACGATCGGCACGGCCGGTATCTCCGCGGTCGAGCGCAGGCTGCGCGCACGCCGCAGCGCGCCCGCGCCGCTCGCCGGCGGGGAAGCCGATGTGATGCTCGACGCCACGCCGGCAGCACACGCACAGACGGACGCGGGCGACACGGCGACGACGGCGGCGGCGACGGCCGAACGCCGGGCGCTGCAGACGGGCATGACGATCGCGGTGGCGATCGGCCTGCACAACTTCGCCGAGGGCCTGGCGATCGGCGTGTCCGCCAGGACGGGCGCGATCGGGCTGGCGACGGTGCTCGTGATCGGCTTCGGCCTGCACAACGCGACCGAGGGCTTTGGCATCGTCGGCCCGCTCGGCAAGGTGCGCCCGTCGTGGCGCTGGCTCGCGCTGGCGGGCCTGATCGGCGGCGGGCCCACGTTCCTGGGCACGATCGTCGGCTACCAGGTCGACTCCGAAGCGCTCGAGCTGCTGTTCTACGCGCTCGCGGGCGGCGCGATCCTGTACGTGATCGGCGAGATCTGGATGGGCATGCGCCGCTACGGCCATCACACGCTGGGGCTGTACCTGATCGCCGCGGGCTTCCTCGTGGGCGTGGCGACCGACCTCGTGGTGGCCTACGGAGGAGGATAGAATCACGACCATGTCCGCGCAGCAGGCGACAGGGAACGATGTCACGACGCAGCCGCCGAGCTGGACATTCGAGCCGGGGCACACCGAGGCGGGGTTCCGCGCGCGCCACATGATGGTCACCTGGGTGCACGGGCTGTTCAAGGACGTGCACGGCAAGCTCCACCTCGATCTCGAGCGCCCGCTGGAGGGCACGTTCGAGGGTACGATCGATGCTCGCAAGCTGTGGACGGGCCAGGAGGAACGCGACGCGCACCTGCGCAGCGCCGACTTCTTCGACGTGGATAACCACCCCACGATCACATTCGCCGGACGGCTGACCGAGCGGGTCGGCGACATCGCGTTCAAGGCTCGGGCCGAGCTGACGATCCGCGGTGTGACGAGAACGGTGGACATGGACGTGTCATATCTCGGCAGCTGGAAGACGCCGTTCTGGGTGGGCGACGAGAACAAGGGCACGCTGACCCGCATCGGCTTCGAGGCCAAGACGCGTATCAACCGCCACGAGTTCGGCGTCTCCTGGCAGGATCAGATCCCCGACGGAGGCGTGGTGGTGAGCAACGAGATCGAGCTGACGATCGACGTCGAGGCGATCCTCGACGCGGACCTGGAGAGCACGGGCGCGATCGAGTACTACCGGGAGTAGCGCCGGTAGCACCGAAGCGGCGGACGGGCCTCGAACCCGCGACCTCGAGCTTGGGAAGCTCGCGCTCTACCAACTGAGCTACCACCGCGCAGGGGAAGATGTTAGACCCTGGGAACCGCGCTAGGAGGCTTGCGTGGTGCCTCTCGCGGTGAGTCTCGTCGAGCCCCCGCCATCTATCCTCACTCCCGTGCGTGGTCGCGTCGTGCCGATTCTCATCTCCCTGGCGGGCGCCTGCCTGATCGGGCTGCTGGTGTATGGCGTGACCACGCAGGGGGCGAGCCGCACGCTCGACGAAGCGGTCGCCAAAGGGCAGCATCCCCCGGCGCCGCAGGCCGCGCGCACGCTGCCCGCGCTGTTGGGCGCCGCGAACGGGAGCGGAGACTCGCTGACCGCCTACAGGGGCAAGGTGGTCGTGCTCAACTTCTGGGCCTCGTGGTGCGTGCCCTGCCAGACGGAGGCGCCGCTGCTGGAGCGCGCTCAGAGCCGGCTGCTGCAGCACAATGGGACGGTGCTCGGCGTGACCTATCTCGACGCCTCGACCGACTCGCGGACGTTCGTGCGCGAACACCGCATCACCTACCCGAACCTGCGCGATACGACAGGCGAATTCGCGCACGCCTACGGCACCGACCAGCTGCCGGAGAGCTTTGTGATCGACCGTGACGGCGGCGTCGTGGCGGTCTCCAGGGGCGAGATCGAACAACCTCGACCGGGGAGCGCTCCGACGTCTCTAGGCCCATTCCTGGACAAGGCGATCGAGCTCGCGGAAAGCAGCTCATGAGGATCCGCGCAGCTCTGGGCCTGCTGGCCATGACCGGCGCGATCGGAGCGCTCGCCCCCGCGGCTGTCCTCGCGGTCGGTCCGCGCGCTTCGCTGCCGGCGATCGAACGCAGGGTGATGTGCGTGACGTGCAAGATCCCGCTGATCGTCGCGCAGTCGCCGCAGGCCGACCGCGAGCGGGTGTTCATCCGGGGGCTGATCGCCGCAGGCAAGACCGAGTCGCAGATCGAACGCGCGCTGGTCAGCCAGTACGGTCCGACCGCGCTCGGGTTGCCGAGCGCGCACGGATTCGACCTGACCGCCTACCTGGTGCCGCTGACCGCCGTGCTCGCGCTGGCGGCGACGCTCGCGCTGCTGCTGCCCCGCTGGCGAGGGCGCGCGCGGCGCCGGTCAGACCCCCCGGCGCCGACGCTCAGCGCCGCCGAGACGGCGCGCCTGGACGCCGATCTGGCGCGCTTCGACCGATAGTCAGCGCCGAAGCATCACATCTGCTGGGGCGCGGTGACCCCGAGCAGATCCAGGCAGCGCGCGATCGTGCGCTGCGCCGCGACCGACAGCGCCAAGCGCAGCGATTCGACGTTCGCCTGGCCCGCCGGCGGCGCGGCCGGGATCTCCACCGGCCGGTCGGCGCCGACGATGCGGCAGGCGTCGTAAAAGGCGGTGTAGTCCTGGGCCAGATCCAGCGCGTAGGTCGCGATCCGGTGCGGCGCGCGCCGCTGCGCCGTCTCGGCTATCTCGCCGGGAAAGGCGAGCAGCCGCTTGATCAGGGCGCGCTCGGCTGAGTGCAGGGCGACGGCGACAGCGCCGGTGTCGATGATGATGACGTCCTCCCCCGCTTCCTCGCTCGCGGCGGCGCCCTCGCGCATCACGTCCTCCAGCGCCGCGGCCACGCGCTCTGGACCTGCGAGGGCGAGCACCGAGACGATGCGTGCGTGCGCGTACTGGACGTAGTAGACGGGGTTCTCGCGGGACTGCGCGCGCGCGAGGTCGAGATCGAGGTCGATCGTGGTGTCGTGCGAGCGCGACAGCAGAAACCAGCGCGCCGCGTCGACTCCGACCTCGGAGACGAGGTCCTCGAGCGTGACGAACTCGCCCGCGCGCTTGGACATCTGCGCGCGCCTGCCCCGGCGCACGAGATGGACGAGTTGCATCGTCAGCATCTCCAGGTGCTCGGGGTCGCCGCCGAGGGCCGCGTAGGCGGCCCGCATCCGCGGCAGATACCCGTGATGATCGGCGCCCCACACGTCGATCTGGCGCTCGAAGCCGCGCTCGCGCTTGTCCTGGTGGTAGGCGATGTCCGAGGCGAAATAGGTGTGCTCGCCGGAGGAGCGTACGAGCACGCGGTCCTTGTCATCGCCGTAGTCGGTGGTCCGCAGCCACAGGGCGCCGTCCTGGCGATAGGTGTGACCGTGCTGTTCGAGGGCCGCGAGCGTGTGCGCGACGGGACTCGGATCCCCAGCGTGCAGCGCGCTCTCGTACTGCCAGTGGTCGAAGCCGCGGACGGCGAAGGATCGCAGCGTCGCCTGCATCCGCGCGATCATCACACCGACCGCCGCGCGCCCGAGCTCGTCGGGATCGAGCGTCGTGGCGCCCTCGAGCTCGGCAGCAAGCTCACCGACGTAGTCGCCGCGATAGCCGCCCTCGGGCACGTCTTCCCCGCGCGCGAGGGCGCGGATCGACTCGCCGAGGGCGCGCACCTGCGAGCCGGCGTCGTTGACGTAGAACTCGCGTTCGACCTCGTGCCCGTGGAACGCGAGGACGCGCGCCAGCGAGTCTCCGTAGGCCGCGTTGCGCGCGTGGCCTACGTGCATCGGCCCGGTGGGGTTGGCCGAGACGAACTCCACGAGGATGCGCTCCGGCGCGCGCGCCCTGCCCGCGCCGAACGCATCCTCCGCGCCGAGCACTCGAGCGAGCGCGGCGCGCAGCCAGGCATCGTCCAGGTACAGATTCAGGAAGCCCGGTCCCGCGACCTCGAAGCGCCGCAGGCGCTCGCCGAGGCGGCGGGTCAGCTCGGCGCCGAGACGCTCGGCGACCTCACGCGGTGAGATCCCGAGCGACGGCGCGAGCAGCAGCGCCGCGTTGGTCGCATAGTCGCCGAAGTCGGCCTTGGGCGGGCGCTCGAGTACGATCGCATCGGGCCTGTGAAGGCCCGAGCCCCCGTCGGCGCCGCCGGCGCCCGCGAGCGCCGTGGCGCCCGCAAGGACCGCCTCGCGCAGATCGTCCACAGGGGTGCTCAACTTGTCGCACGCATCTGGCTCACAGATTGGGATACTAACTACGTGAACGACCATGACCCAGGCGCGGAGCGCCACATAAACATCCAACTCTGCAGCGGGAGGGAGGAAGGCCCCTCCCGACCTCCCCCCAGAAGGACCAGCCAGTGAACGACCAAGACCCAGGCGCGGAGCGCCACATAAACATCCAACTCTTTAGCGGGAGAGGGGCAGGCCCCCCTCCCGGCCTCCCCCCCAGAAGGACCAGCTCGTGAACGACCAAGACCCAGGCGCGGAGCGCCACATAAACATCCATCTCTCCCCCGAGATCATGGGGGGCGTATACGCGAACTTCGCGAACGTAAGCCACTCCGACTACGAGTTCACGGTCACTTTCGCGCGCGTCGACCACGAGGTCGAGTCCGAGGAGGTGCCCGGCGTGGTCGTTGCGCGTGTCAACCTCTCGCCGCGATTCATGCGCGAGCTGATCGATGCAATGGAGGACAACTACTCCAAGTGGCGAACCCGCGAGGGCATTAAGAACCTACCCGAGTACGGCGGCGCCGAGCCGGGGGACGCGGAGGAGTAGCGCCAGACCGCGCGCCCGGCGGTGCGCGGCGGACGACGATGAAGGTCGCGGTCATCTCCGACATCCACGGCAATAGGCACGCATTCGAAGCGGTACTGGAGGCGATCGCCGCGAGCGACGCCGCGGAGCTGTGGTGCCTCGGCGACCTGGTCGGCTACGGCGCCGAGCCGGACGCGTGCGTGGCGCTCGCCTCAGAGCACGCCGCCGTGTGCTTGGCCGGCAACCACGATCTCGCCGTCACCGGCGAGATTTCCTTCGAGGAGTTCTCCCGCGGCGCCGGCCTCGCGGCGCAGTGGACCCAGGAGGTGATCTCCGCCGAGCACCTGGACTTCCTGGCCGGCCTGCGCCCGCAGGGACAGGAGGGACCGATCGGGCTGTATCACGCCAGCCCGCGCGACCCCGTGTGGGAGTACGTGCTGTCCGCGCTGCTCGCGGAGCTGTGCCTGGACAGGCAGCCCAGCCGCGTCTGCCTGATCGGCCATTCGCACGTGGCGCTGTCGTTCGTGCGGCGCGAGGGAGAGCTCGCCAGCGGCGAGCCGCGCCGCGAGGGCGTTCAACTGGACATCGCCGGCGGCGAATGGCTGCTGAATCCCGGCAGCGTCGGTCAGCCGCGCGACGGCGACCCGCGCGCGTCGTGGCTGATGCTCGACCTCGACGGGCTGACGGCTTCGTTTCAGCGCACCGACTACGACGTCGCGGGCGCGGCCGCCGCGATCCGCGCGGCGCGCCTGCCGGACTCACTCGCCGAGCGGCTGGAGTACGGTCAGTGATCGTGCACGGCGACATCTCCTCATGCGGGCGGCCCTGGGCGACGGGTCTGCGCCTGCTCGCGGCCGGGCTGCTGGGGGTGGCGATCGCGATCGTGCTCGTCTCCTGCGGGAGCTCGGGCAAGGGCCTGATCCCGAGCGCCAGCGCGGGGCCGCTGCAGAGCGACTTCGAAGCGGTCGCGCAGGCCGCGCAGGCCGGAGGCGGCAACTGCACGGCGACGACGGAAGCGATCAACAAGACCGCGCAGGACTTCGCGGCGCTGCCCGCCACGATCGATTCCGGACTGCACAAACGGCTCAGCGAAGGCATCTCCAACCTGCGCGAACGCGCGCTCGCCCTGTGCGCCCAGCCGCCCACGCAGACGGCGACCACGACCACGCCGCGCACGACGACCACCACGACGACGAAAACCCAGACGACACCGACGCCGACGACCACCACGACGACGAGCGTCCCGACGACCCCGACGACGCCCAGCACGCCGCCGAACAACGGGGGCGGCACGGTGGCGCCCGGAGAAGGCGAACGCTCCTCGGAAGACAACGGCAACGGGCATGGCAATGGACACGGCAACGGCAGGGGCAGCGAACCGGACGAATCCGGCGGTGTGGCGCCCGGCGCAGCCGGGCAGGAAGGCGGCAAATGAGCCGGCGACTCAAGCCCGCGCCCACGCCTATGCCCACGCAACGTGCCTGGGGCGAGGAGGGCCGGCGTGAGCGAGACCGATAACGTCATCGCCGGGCGCTACCGCCTGGAGGGCAGGCTCGGATTCGGCGGGATGTCGACGGTGCATCTGGCGTTCGACATGCGCCTGGAACGGCGCGTGGCCGTGAAGCTGCTGGCCGAGCATCTGGCGGACGATCCGACGTTCGTGTCGCGGTTTCAGCGCGAGGCGCAGGCCGCCGCGCGCCTGGTGCACCCGAACATCGTGCAGATATTCGACTCGGGCCTGGACGAGCGCTCGGGCCGGCACTTCATCGTGATGGAGTACATCGAGGGGCAGTCCTGCGCGGAGATCCTGCGCGACGACGGCTGGGTGCAGGTGGAGGAGGCCGTGGCCATCATCGAACAGGCGTGCGAGGGATTGCACTACGCCCACCGCCACGGGGTGGTGCACCGCGACGTCAAGCCCGGCAACCTGCTGCGCGCGCGCGAGGGCGAGGTCAAGCTCGCGGACTTCGGCATCGCCAAGGCGACCGAGCAGTCGAGCATCACCCAGGTCGGCTCGGTGCTGGGCACCGCGGCGTACCTCGCGCCCGAGCAGGCGCGGGGCGAGGAGGCGGGTCCCCGCGCGGACCTGTACGCGCTCGGAGTGGTGGCTTATCAGCTGATCTCCGGGCGGCTGCCGTACGAGGCGACGTCGCTGACGGAGCTCGCGCTCAAGCAGCAGCGCGAGGAGCCGTCGATGCTCGACACGCTCGTCGCGGCGGTCGGCCCCGAGCTGGCCGAGGCGATCGCGCTCGCGCTCGCGCTCGACCCCCGCGAGCGCTACCAGACCGCGCGCGAGATGGGCCGCGCGATCAGCGACGGCGCGGACGGGATCTCACCGCTGGAGTCGCCCGCCCCGAGCCACTCGGCGGGCCGGGGCGCAGCCGGGCAGGCCGGCCGATCTCCGATCGGCCAGGCCACAAGCGTGCTGAGCGGCGGCGCCCGCGGATCGAGCGCCGCCGGCGCCAAGCCCGCAGTCGTTCCCCGCCGCCCGCGGCAGGGACCGGCGAGGAGCGGCGCAGCCGCCGCGGCGAGCGCACGGCCCACCGCCGTCCCGGTCTCCGGCGCGCGCAGCCGGGGACCCAGGCGGCTGGCGCTCTCGCTGCTGGGGCTGCTGGCGCTTGGCGGCGTGATCGCCGCGATCGTGGCGATCACCGCGCCCGCGCCGACCAAGGTGATGCTGCGCAACGTCGTCTACAACGACGTCGAACGGGCTTCGGTGGCGCTCAAACAGCTGGTCAGCGAAAACACCAAATAGGCCCTGGACAGGCAAAAAGCTCGCGTCTACGCGAGCCCCTCGCCTGGACAACCGTCACATTCATAGCTTAGCAGACAATTGTCCCACAAGGGGCCATTAACGGCGAAAGGCCCGCTTACGCGGGCCCCTCGGGAAACTACTTGCCCTTTCGAGCAGCGTGACTGTCACTCACCCTGCAGGCTAGCAACATATCCCGTCGCCTACAACTATGGCTCCGGCGGCCGGACTCGAACCGGCATCTCGTGAGTGACAGTCACGCATGCTGCCCTTACACCACGCTGGAATGCCACGATCCAAAGTACGCATCACTTGGGATGGAATTCTCCGGCGCGCCACCGCGCGGCGACCTCGGGGAGCCGCCCGTCGAGGATCCCCTGCCGCAGATCGCCCATCAGCCGCGCGAGGAAGGCGAGGTTGTGCATCGTGATCAGGCGCGTGCCGGTCAGCTCGCCGGCGCGGGCGAGATAGCCGAGGTAGGCGCGCGAGAACCCTTTGGAACACGCCGGGCAGGCGCAGCCGTCGAGCAACGGCTCGGGCGACTCGCGCACGCCCGCCTTGGTCAGATCCAGACGCCAGCGCGCGGCGGGGTCGGGCACGAGCGCAGTGCCGTGGCGACCGAGGCGGGTGGGCATGGCGCAGTCGAACGTGTCGATACCCAGCTCGACGCCCGCGATCAGATCGTCGACCTCGCCGATGCCGAGCAGATGACGCGGCTTGGCCTCCTGCTCACCCCCGAGCTCGGCGGTCGCCCACGAGACCACCTCATACATCTGCGCCTTCTCGGCGCCGAGCGATCCGCCGATCGCGACGCCGTCGCAGGCGCTCGAGCCGACGAGTTGGGCGGATTCACGGCGCAGGTCTTCGTAAACTCCTCCCTGCACGATTCCGTAGACGAGCTGCTCGGCGGGACCGTGGGCGGAATGCCGGCGCAGGCAGCGCTCGAGCCAGCGGTGGGTGCGCTCGGTCGAGCGCTGGGTGTAGGCGCGGTCGACGTGAAAGGGCGTGCACTCGTCGAAGGCGAGCGCGACGTCCGCGCGCAACGCGGCCTGCGTCGCCATCGAGTCCTCCGGGGAGAGGAAGCGCGTGCGGCCGTCGACGTAGGAGCGAAACCGCACGCCGGCCTCGTCGATCTCGAGGATCGCCCCCTCGCGCTCGCCGGGGCGGCCGCGGGCGCGGCCCTTGATCTCCTCGGCGACGGCGCCGTGGCCCATCGAGAACACTTGAAACCCGCCCGAGTCGGTGATCGTCGGTCCGGGCCAGCCCATGAAGGCGCCGAGGCCGCCGAAGCGCTCGATCAGCTCGGGTCCGGGGCGCAGCAGCAGGTGAAAGGTGTTGCCGAGCACCATCTCGTACCCGAGCGCGGCGACCTCCTCGGGCAGCAGCCCCTTGACGGTCGCCTTCGTCGCCAGCGGGACGAACGCCGGGGTGCGGACCTCGCCGTGGGGGGTGTGCAGCGCGCCCGCGCGGGCGCGGGAGGACCGGTCGCGAGCGGCGATCGTGAAGGGAGACATCGCAGCGGCAATCCTATGGAGCGCAGCGCGCGCGCTGCGCGCGGGAATCCCCGCCGGGAGGAGCCACGCCCGCCGGGAGGAGCCCGCGTCGCGAGCTGCCGCCGGGGGCGCGCGCCGTGCACCACTATCGTGGGCGGAGCCCGCAGGGCCCGATCATGCTCGCCGCGATCGTCAACGTCAGCCATCTCGTCGAAACATTCGGCTACCCGCTGCTGTTCCTGGCCGTGATGGCGGAGTCGAGCGGCGTGCCGATCCCCGGTGAGACGGCGCTGATCACCGCGGCCGTGCTCGCCTCGCAGGGGAAACTGCAGATCGAGCTGGTCATCCCGATCGCCGCGGCGGGGGCGATCGTGGGCGACAACATCGGCTACATGATCGGTCGCAAGGGCGGACGCTGGCTGCTGGAACGGCCGGGGCGCTTCCATCGCCAGCGCCTGCAGGCGCTGGCGATGGGGGAACCGTTCTTCGAGAAGCACGGTCCCAAGGCTGTGTTCTTCGGCCGGTTCCTGCTGGGGCTGCGCGTATGGGCGTCGTGGCTGGCCGGGGCGACGAGGATGCACTGGCGCTCGTTCGTCCTGTGGAATGCGCTCGGAGGGATCTGCTGGGCGACCGGGATCGGGCTGCTCGCCTACTTCCTCGGCCACGCGGCCGGCAACGCGATCACGACGTTCGGCATCTACGGGCTGGTGGCTGTGCTGATCGCGGGGGGCGGGGCGCTGCTGGCCCACCGCCGGCATCGACGGCGGATGAGCGCGGAGTTCAAGCGCGGAGAGCCGGCGCCGAGCGTCGAGACGCAGATACCGCCGAGCGAGCCGTAGTAGAGCTCACGGGAGGGCTGCGCGAGCCCTCAGCAGCCGGGGCCATGTCCGTTGCCGTTGCCGCATGGCGCGATGCGGTCCCACAGGTCCGCCAGCGCACCCAGCTCGGGCTCGGAGAAGCGCGAGAAGAAGTGCTCGCGCACGACCGCCAGGTGCGTGGTGCGGGCCTGCGCGAGCCGTTCGCGACCCAGATCCGTGAGACAGGCATAGGAGCCGCGCGCGTCGTGGACGCAGGAGCAGCGCTCCAGCAGCCCGTCGCGCTCCAGTCGATCGACGAGTCGGGTCAGCCCGCTGCGAGACAGCTGGGCCTGCTCGGCGAGATCGCACATGCGCATCCTCCCGGCACCCGCGTCGTCGAGGTGGTGGAGCACCTCGTAGGAGGACATCGGCAGGCCGTGCGCGCGCTCCAGCTCGGCGTCGAGACGCTTGGCCAGACACGCATGGGCGCGCAGCAACCCGCGCCACGCACGGAGCTCGCCTTCGCTGAGGGACTCCTGCTCCCCTGGTGGGATCTTGACTGCAGTCGCGGTCGACATGATGACAATCGCTACGAAAACCCTGCTCAGTCGAACATAGCAGCGTCGACCGCCGTCTCAGGAGGCAGATCGCTCATCGACGCGGTTCCTCGGGCCGCCCCGCGAGCCCGTCATGACCCTCGATCAGCGAGCGTCCGGTCATCGCCGCCGGCTGGTCGATGTCGAGCAGCTCGAGCACGGTCGGCGCGACGTCGGCGAGGATGCCTGCGCCACGCAGCGAGACGCCCGCGGACGCGGTCACGATCAGCGGGACGGGGTTGAGCGAGTGCGCGGTGTTGGGGCTGCCGTCGGGCTCGAGCATGTGATCGGCGTTGCCGTGGTCGGCGGTGATCACGCAGACGCCGCCGGACTCGCGCACCGCGGAGACGACCCGTCCGAGGCACTCGTCGACCGCCTCCACGGCGCGTACCGCCGCGGGAATCACCCCTGTGTGCCCAACCATGTCGGCGTTGGCGAAGTTGATGACGCCGAACTCGGGCCGGTCCTCACGCCACGCGCGCACGAACAGATCGGCGGCCTGGACGGCGCTCATCTCGGGCGCGTGGTCATAGGTGGGGACGTCTCGCGGGGAGGGCGCCAGCTCGCGACGCTCGCCCTGCTGCGGGGTCTCGACGCCGCCGTTGAAGAAGTACGTCACATGCGCGTACTTCTCGGTCTCGGCGACGTGCAGTTGGCGTGCGCCGGTGCGCGCGATCGTCGCCGCGAGCGTGGTCGCGGGACGCTCGGGGGCGAACGCCACCGGGTAGGACCAGCATTCCTCGTACTCGGTCAGCGTCGTGTAGCGCGCCACCGGCTCGGCCCCGTCTCGCCCGACCCAGCCGGGCAGCTGCTCCGCCGCCACCACGTCCTCCCCACCGTCCCCATCCGCCCGGCCGAACCCCGGCTCGGCGAGGGCGCGCGTGATCTGGCGCATGCGATCGGGGCGGAAGTTGAACGCGATCACGCTGTCGCCCGACCGGATCGCGGTGCCGGCGCCGACGAGGGTGGGCTCGACGAACTCGTCGGTCTCCCCCCGCTCGTACGCGGCCCGCACGGCCTCCTCACCGCCGGCGGCGCTGTACGGCGCGCGCGCGTGGACGAGCAGATCGTACGCCCGCTGCGTGCGCTCCCAGCGGCGGTCGCGGTCCATCGCCCAGTAGCGGCCGACGACCGAGCCGACGCGCGCGCCCGCGGTCGCGTCGAGCCGCGCCAGATGGCCGGCGCCCGCGCGGGGCAGCGTGTCGCGCCCGTCGGTGAACGCGTGCACGATCACGTCTTTCGGCTCGCCGGTACTGGCGGCTGGGTGTTCACGGGCGCAGGCGATCAACGCCAGCAGATGCTCGAGCGAGGAGTGCACGCCACCGTCGGAGACGAGCCCGATCAGGTGAACGCGGTCCGTCCCCTCGAGCGCCGCCCGCAGGACGGCGCTCGAGGCGAAAGAGCCGTCGGCGATCGCGTCGTCGATGCGCACGAGGTCCTGGCGCACGACCGCGCCCGCGCCCAGATTCAGGTGGCCGACCTCGCTGTTGCCCATCTGCCCGTCGGGCAGACCGACGGCGCGACCGCAAGCGAGCAGCGTCGTATGCGGACACTCGCGCCACAACGCATCGAACACCGGCGTGCGGGCCAGCGAGATCGCGTTGCCGGGACCGGGCTGCGCCAGGCCCCAGCCGTCGAGCACAACCAGGCAGACACCCGGCGCGCGCGGAGTGCCGCGGTCAGTGGCGGCGGCCATCACTCCGCGGCGCTCATCGCACCGCGGCGGCCACGATCTGCGCGAACGTCTCCGCGTCGAGCGAAGCGCCGCCCACGAGCGCCCCGTCCACGTCTGCCAGCGCGAGCAGCTCGGCGGCGTTCTCGGGCTTGACCGATCCGCCGTACAGAATCCGCACGCGTTCGGCGGCCCCGGCGTCACGGTCGCCGACGAGCGCGCGGATGAACGCGATCGCCTCCTGGGCCTGCTCGGGCGTGGCGACGCGGCCGGTGCCGATCGCCCAGATCGGCTCGTATGCGATCGTGACGTCCGCCAAGCGCTCGTCGGGCACGGCGACGAGGTCGTCGCGGATCTGCTGGCGCAGCTTGCGCTGGGTGTCCTCGGCATCGCGCTCTGGCTCGGTCTCGCCGACGCACAGGATCGGCTGAAGGCCCGCGGCGAGCGCCGCGGGGAGCTTGGCCGCCAGCGCGCGGTCGGTCTCGCCGAACAGCTGGCGGCGCTCGGAGTGGCCGAGCACGACGCCGTGGACGTCGAGCTCGCAGAGCATCGGCGCGGAGATCTCGCCGGTGTAGGCGCCCTCGGGCTCTGCGTGCATGTTCTGGGCATACACCTCCACGCGCGAGCCCCGCGCGGAGTCGACCATCGCGCGCAGGTCGGTGAACGGCACGCAGATCGCCACGTCGACGCCGTCCACGGCGGAGACGCGGGGGAGCAGCGCCTGGATGTAGGACTCGGCCTGCGCCACGGTCTTGTGCATCTTCCAGTTGCCCGCGATCAGGGGCGTGCGGGCGCCGGCCATCAGGAGACCACCCCTGCGCCTTCCAGTGCCTGCACGCCCGGCAGAGGCGCGCCCTCGACCAGCTCGAGCGTCGCGCCGCCGCCCGTGGAGAGGTGGTCGACCGCGTGCTCCAGCCCGAACTGCGCCAGCGCCGCGGCCGAGTCCCCGCCTCCCACAACGGTCAAGCCCGGCGCGCTTGCGACCGCCTTGGCCACCGCCCGCGTGCCCACCGCGAACGGCTCCAGCTCGAAGGCGCCCATCGGGCCGTTCCAGAAGACCGTGCCGGCGCTCGCGATCACGCTCGCGTAGCGCTCCGCGGTCTTGGGGCCGATGTCCAGGCCCATCCAGCCCTCCGGCACCTCCACTCCGTCGAGCACGCGGTGGGGCGCATCGGCCGTCAGGCGCTCCCCGATCACGAGGTCGTTCGGCACCAGCAGGCGTGCGCGGCCGAGCTGGGGGGAGTCCGTGTCGCTGGCCCGCGACAGAGCGCTGCGCGCATGCTCGACGTCCTCCTCGCCGCACAGTGAGTCGCCGACCGTGTGTCCCTGTGCGCACAGAAACGGGAAGCACATCGCGCCGCCGATCATCACCACATCGGCCACTGCCAGGAAGCGCTCGATCACCGCGATCTTGTCCGCGACCTTGGCGCCGCCGACGATCGCCACGAATGGGTGCTGGGGATGCTCGAGGATCCCGGTCAGCGTCTTGACCTCGCGTTCGAGCAGCCGTCCGGCCGCGCTCGGCAGCAGGTGCGCGATGCCCTCCGTGCTCGCATGCGCGCGGTGTGCCACGCCGAAGGCGTCGTCTACGTAGAGATCCGCCAGCGCCGCGAGCTCCCTCGCGAGCTCGGGATCGTTGCGCGTCTCTCCCGGCTCGAAGCGCACATTCTCGAGCACCAGGATGTCGCCGTCGCGCAGCTCCTGCGCCAGCGCCGTGACCTCACCGCCGACCACCGCCGGTGCCAGCGTCACCTTCGCGCCCGTCAGCTCGCGTAGGCGATCTGCCACAGGCGCGAGCGACAGCTCCGGCACGCGTTTACCCGCCGGCCTGCCCAGGTGAGAGACCAGCACCAGTCGTGCCCCGCGCGCGCGCAGCTCTTCGATCGTCGCCAGCGCCGCGGCGATACGCGTGTCGTCGCTGACGAGCGGAACGCCACCGGCCGCGACGTCGCCGTCCGCTCCCAGCGGCACGTTGAAGTCGACGCGCACGAGCACTCTGCGGCCGTGCACGTCCAGATCGTCAATGCTCCTCATCGAATGACTGTCTCCGATCTTGTCGTGATCCTTCACGTTACCCCCGGCAGATCGCCTGCATTGTCGCGCCGGCCCCGTGGACGAGCGGGCCGGCGGGACGCCATCGTCGGCTCACAGAACCCTCTGCACCAAGTCGACGAGGCGGTTGGAATAGCCCCACTCGTTGTCGTACCAGGCGACGACCTTCAGCATCGTGCGGTCGATCGTGGCGGTCAGCGAGGAGTCGACGATCGAGGAGAACGGCGAGCGCACGATGTCGCTGGAGACGATCGGGTCGGTCGTGTAGGCCATGATCCCGGCCAGCGGACCGGACTGCGAGGCAGCCAGCAGGGCGCCGTTGATCTCCTGCACGCTCGTCGCGCGCGCGCACTCGACGGTCAGGTCGACGACCGAGCCGGTGGGGACGGGCGCGCGCACGGCGAACCCGTGCAGCTTGCCCTGCAGCTCGGGGATCACGAGGCCGATCGCCTTGGCCGCGCCGGTGGAGGCGGGGATCAGGTTGATCGCGGCGGCGCGCGCGCGACGCAGGTCCTTGTGCGGCAGATCCTGCAGGCGCTGGTCGGCGGTGTAGGCGTGGATCGTCGTCATCAGGCCGTGGGCGATGCCGACCGTGTCGTTGATCACGCGGGCGACGGGGGCCAGGCAGTTGGTCGTGCAGGAGGCGCCCGAGATGACGTCGTGCGCGGAGCGGTCGTAGACCTCGTCGAAGTTCACGCCGAGCACGACGGTCGCGTCCGGTTCGGTGGCGGGCGCGGAGATGATCACCTTCCGCGCGCCCCGCTCCAGATGCGTGGCGGCGCGCGCGCGATCGGTGAACAGGCCGGTCGACTCGATCACGACGTCGCACCCCAGCTCGCCCCAGGGCAGCGCGCCGGGATCGCGCTCGGCGAGGACTCGCAGCTCGCGGCCGTCCACCTCGATGGCGCCGTCGCGAGCGTGGACCTCGCCGGGGTAGGGGCCGAGGATCGAGTCGTAGCGCAACAGGTGCGCCAGCGTGGCGGCGTCGGTCAGGTCGTTGACCGCGACCCACTCGATCTCGCGCGCGTCAGCTCGCGCCTGCGCAGCGCGGAGCACGTTGCGACCGATCCGGCCGAACCCGTTGATTCCCACCCTTACCGCCATATGTGCACGGCCCTCCTAGTCGCGCGAACGTAAACGAAGCCGGGCCGGCGAGCGAAGCCGCCGGGGCCCGGCAAGCCTGCCGAAGGCTATCAACGAGCGATTGCCGCCCAGCTGGAGGCATCGACCCGAGCCCTGCCGTGCCGGAGTCGCCCCCCCGGCGCCGCGCCACTCGGGAGCGGCTCAGGGGCGCCGCGAGGCCTTGTCGATGTCGCGGTGGGCGACCGCCACGTCGAGGTCCTCGTTGTCGTGGTAGCGCGCGGCGAGGTGCTCGGCGATCGCGACCGAGCGGTGGCGTCCGCCGGTGCAGCCGATGCCGATCACGAGATGGGACTTGCCCTCGGCGACGTACTCCGGCAGCAGGAAGTCGAGCAGCGCGTGCAGGCGCACGTACAGCTCGTCCAGGCGTCCGTCGCGCGCGACGTACTCGACCACCTGCTCGTCGTGGCCGGTGAGCTCGCGCAGTTGGGACTCGTAGTGGGGGTTGGGCAGGAAGCGCACGTCGAACGCGAGGTCCTCCTCGCGCGGGGGGCCGTGCTTGAAGCCGAAGCTCATGAACGTCACCGCCAGCCGGCCGGCGGTCTGGCGGGGTAGGAGCTCGTCGGCGATGCGTCCGCGCAGGATCGCGGTGGACATGCCGGTCGTGTCGATCACGAGGTCGGCCTGGCTGCGCAGCGGCTCCAGCAGGGCTCGCTCCGCCGCCACGCCCGCGGCGACGCTGCCCTCGGGCGCGAGCGGGTGGCGGCGACGGGTCTCCTTGTAGCGGGTGACGAGCGTCTGCTCGGCGGCCTCCAGGAACAGCAGGTGGTGGTTGAGCCCGAGCGCGTCGAGGTCGTCGACGACGGCGCGCAGCGCCTCGAAGTAGACGCCGCCCCGCACGTCCGAGACGACCGCCGCGCGCTCGACGCGGGAGCCGCCGTGGACGAACAGCTCGACGAGCGAGCGGATCATCTCGGGCGGGAGGTTGTCGACGCAGAAGTAGCCGGCGTCCTCGAACACGTTCATCGCCGTGGACTTGCCGGCGCCGGAGAAACCGGTGATCACGACGAGGTCCTGCAGGCGCGACTCCACGACGGGCTTCGCCGCGCGCAGGGGACGGAGGGGCCTGATGACGGCCATGATGCTTGATTGTGCCGTGTTGGGCGGACATCCGTGTCAGCTGATGAGATGCCTGCACCGCATGCGGTGCAGGCAGCAGGGTCGCGCATGTCTCGGGCCCGCGCATGCGCGGGCCCGACTGGCGGCGCGTGCGCGGCCAGAGACTATGGCTCTACCAGTTCGATGTCGATGTGCGTGCCGTCGCTTAATCTGAATAAATCCACTAAAGCATTCGCCACCTCGGACGCTAATTCCTGCCTGCCAAACAGGCCCGCCCGTAATTCCAAATCAAAGGACGATGGGCCTACGGCGCCTGGGAGTAAGAATAATCTCAAATGCTGTAAGCCGGGGGCCGTCTGCTGGAAATTCAGATTTACGTCTAAGAAGGGCGTGTTGAGCGGCACCGGCGCACCATTGCGCTGGAGCGCGCCGATCGCGTTGCCTTTCAATTCGACTGAGATCATTCCGCATTTGATCACAACGAGATTCGATAAGATGAGTGCTGCCGGCAGCTGCCCTGTGCTTAAGGTTAAATGCGCTAAACCCAGCACGAATAACGTCGATAACGGCAGGTGGATTTCACCGGCACCGGCCCCGTTTGTGTTGCAGACTAACCCATTAACCGTGCATCCTAAGTACCGTATTAAGATATCGCCTAAAACTGCGGATAAGAACAACCCATGACTCGTAGCGAATGCACAATGGATGATATTTCCATTGTGCGTCCAAACTAACGGTAAAACCGCTTGCGCTAAGAAGGTGGTGCCCGCTACGCCTCCACCACCCGCGACTCTTGCTAACAATTCCCCGGCCGAGGCACTTGAAGCGGCGACCGCGCCGAGCGCGGACATCGCCACCAGGCACAGCCCGACGGTGTATATGCGTTTCATTTCTTCTGCTCCTTGAATTTGGGAGCAGCGATGTCACGCGCAAACCCCCGCTCGCGGGGATCCTGCGCTTTGCTCGCACGCTCCATTTTTTGGGTGAGAGCCCCGAACCTTCGGCTGCGAACGTCCTAACACATGCCATCCCGCTTCACGGACAAACGGAAACAAAGAGACAGACTTCCCCTCAGCCCGCGCGGTGCAGATTTGCGTGCAGCTCCCGCGCGACCTTGGCGGGCAGTCCGGGAACTGCCTGCAGCTCCTCGCTGGAGGCCGCGGCGACGGCCTCGGGCGATCCGAAGTGCGTGAGCAGCGCCTGCTTGCGCGCGGGGCCGATCCCGGGGAGGTCGTCGAGCAGCGAGGCGGTCATCGCGCGGTCGCGGCGGGTGCGGTGGTGGGTGATGGCGAAGCGGTGGGCCTCGTCGCGCACGCGCTGGAGCAGTTGCAGCTCGGGGGTGGAGTGGTCGAGCACGAGCGGGGTGCGGCGGCCGGGCATGAACACCTCCTCGATGCGCTTGGCCAGCGAGACGACCGCGACGCCACGGTCGCGGAACCCGCGCAATGGTTCGAGCCCGGCGGCGAGCTGGCCGGCGCCGCCGTCGATCACGACGAGGCTCGGCAGCGAGGCGAAGCTCGCGTCGTAGTCGGAGTCGTGCGGGGAGATGTCGGCCTGGGCCTCCCACTGGGCGTAGCGACGCGCGAGCACCTCGGCGATCGCGGCGTAGTCGTCGGAGGCGCCCTCCTGGAGCGAGCGGATGCGAAACCGCCGGTAGTCGGACTTGCGCGGGGCGCCGCCCTCGAACACGACCATCGAGGCGACGGTCTGGGTTCCGCCCAGGTGGGAGATGTCGAAGCACTCGATGCGGATCGGCGGAGCGTCCAGCCCCAGCGCCTGCTGCAGGCCCTCGAGCGCGTCGACGCGGGTCTGGCGGCGGCGCTCGGCGCGCAGACGCTCCTGATCGAGCGCGAGCAGCGCGTTGCGATGGGCGAGGTCGAGGATGCGCCGCTTCTCGCCGCGCTCGGCCGGGCGGATCTCGACGGGACCGTCGCGGCGGCTGGCGAGGGCCTCGGCGAGGGGTTCGACCTGCACGTCCAGCGCGAGCTCGCGCTGGACGACGATCAGCGCCGGGATCGACAGGTGGCCGGCGTAGTACTGGAGCATGAACTCCACCGCCACGTCGGCGACGCCGCGCTCGGTCTCGTTGGCGAGGTAGAACGACTGCCGATCGGTGAGCACGCCGTCGCGGATCTGGAACACCTGCGCGTTGGCCTCGCGCCCGTCGATGGCGACGGCGACGGCGTCGAACGTGCCGGCGGAGGCGTTGGCGACGCGGCGACGCTCCAGCAGCGAATGGACGGCGCGCAGGCGGTTGCGCTCGAGCGTGGCCTGCTCGAACTCCTCGGCCGCGGCGGCCGCGCGCATGCGCGTCTCCAGATCGCGCTCGATCGCGACGAACCGCCCGGACAGGAAGTCGCCGACCTGGTCGATGGACGCGCGGTAGTCCTCCCGGGAGATGTACTCGACGCAGGGGGCGGTGCAGCGCTTGATGTAGTAGTCCAGGCACGGGCTGCCGCTGCGCCGGCCCGGCTCGGAGCCGGTGCAGGAGCGGAACATGAACACCTTCGCCAGCACCTCCAGCGTGGCGCGCACGCGCTTGGCGTTGGAGTAGGGGCCGTAGTAGGCGCGGCCGGGACGGTGGCGCTCGCGCGTGAAGTACACGCGCGGGTAGTCCTCGTCGAGCGAGATCGCGATGAACGGGTATGACTTGTCGTCGCGCAGGCGGATGTTGAAGCGGGGGCGGTACTGCTTGATGAAGCCCTGCTCGGCGAGCAGCGCCTCGGCCTCTGAGGCGACGACCACGCACTCGACATGGGCGACGGAGGCGACCATCTCGGCGTGGCCGGGGCTGCTTGGGACCTGCGCCTTGGAGAAGTGCGAAGCGACGCGCTTGCGGATCGAGACGGCCTTGCCGACGTAGATCACGCGACCACGGTCGTCCCTGAACAGATACACGCCGGGCTGGTCGGGCAGCGCGCGGCGTTGCGCGGCGAGGGTGGTCGCGCGCGTATCGGGATCCTCGGCGATCTGGGTGGCCATCGCGTTCGAGGATAGGTCCCCGGCGGCGTATACGCCGCCGGGCGGCAGCGCGCATGCGCGCTGCCGTGAGGGGCCGCATGCGGCCCCTCATCCGACGGCGCATGCGCCGTCGGCGAGGCCGCACATGTGCGGCCACGAGCAGCCCCCGGACGCCGCCCGCGGAGAGAGCGGGCGGCGCCCAGGAGGCCACCGGGGTCAGGGCGCTGAAGGCGCCCCTACATCTATTGGGCCTCTGTCACAGCCCAGGTGCCATTGACGAGCATCGCTTTTCCGGCGGTTTTGGGTTTGATTATGAGCCATGCACCCGCCTTGCCCGCGCCTTCTCCATTTTCTGCATTCAACGCCAGTATTTCACCGACGTTGGCGAAAGCGGACTCCACGCCACTGACGAACACACAAAGATTGCCTGTTGCTGTCGCTCCGGATCCCGTGATCCCGGCCGCCGGCGTGGCGAAGGTGCCTTTGCATTCGCCGTTGGTGATCGATGCAGCCTGATTAACTTCTCCTTCCCCTTCGCCCAAAAGGATGACGTGTACATTGGCTTCTCCAAGCATTTCGTTAAGCGGGATAGTAAACGAGATGCTCGCCGTGAGTATTTCACCCAAGCCTGCGGAGATTGTGGTGGGGATGCCGCTGGCGACCCAGGTGCCCTTCTCGGACTTTCCGGGTGGCAGTACGCCACCCACCGTCCATGGGGAGCCTTCCGGGCCTGTTGCTCCCGTCGCTCCGTCTGTCCCTGGTATTCCAGGGCTACCGGCTTTGCCGGTCGCTCCCATCGGGCCAGCCGGTCCAGTCGGTCCCGCGGGACCGACTCCGCCCGGTGCGCCATCTTTACCGTTCGTGCCGTCTTTACCGTTCGTGCCATTGGTGCCGTTCGTGCCGGCCTGCCCCACTGGACCCATTGGGCCCTGTGCTCCTGGAGCGCCAGCCGGCCCGGCCTTGCCCTCCAGCTGTTTGAGCACCGACGGACTGATCTGCTTTGTTGACGTGATCAGATATTTTTTCGCGGCGTACGCGCCGCCCGTCATCACGAACACCAGCACCAGCGTCAGTACAACATTGGTGAACGTGAGACGCTTACGTATTCTCGAGAACACTTCTTCCTCCCTGTAACAGTTTATTGTCAGCGTGCGCGGCGACATTGCCCGCACGGCACATGATGATTGGCGTGCTGCGCGGGTTTATTTCTTTTTGCGCACCGCCCCCTTCTTGGCCTTCTTCACCGGCGCATAGCGTTTACGTGCTCGTGCTTCGCACACAGTGCGCTTGTGACCTTTCGCCTTCTTACGACAGGCTTTGAGCGCCGCGGCGAGCAGTTGCGCCCTCGTCAGCTTCTTTACCTTGGGACAACCGGTCGCGCTTATCTTGGTGGACTCGTGGATCGCCAGACCGTTCTGCGCGACGAATTCGGTTGGCATCGCAAGCTTGGACGTACATAGATTTCCGTTTGCGGTCAGCGCCGAGTAGGGGCCCTGTGGCAACATCAGTTCGAACGTGCCGACAGGGACGTCGGGAACGGTCTTGAACGTGCTGCTCGTGATCCCGGCTTTGCTGATGAACGTCGTTCCGACGAGATCGACCGTGACGCCGTAGCCCTGGAGCGCGATTATCAGGCTGGGGAACGCTTCTCCGCCGTGACTCACGAAATAAGCGGGTCCTTCGAGCGGGACGGGGAGGATCGGGGTCGTCGCCCGGGCGTGCCCGATGATCGACGCAGCGGGGCACCCCGCGGGATTCGCTTCGAACTGCGCGGCTGTGCACGCTTTTTGCAGCGTCGTGAGCCTGGACGGCAGCTGCTTTGGCAGTTCGACTTTGACGCTCGCGATGTTCGCCTGCGATCCCTGCGGGGCGTTGGGATAGGCGAGTCTCACCGCGAGGCTCGCGCCGTTCGCTTTGGATGTCTTCCCCGATGTCGTGACGCTGAATTTGGGAGCGAACCGCAGTACGGCGCAGTTCGTCGCCTGGAACGGAACTCCCAGGGTCGACGAGGCCCCTTCGATGCTCGACAGCGTGCCGGTGATCTGCAACGGGTTGCAGTTCGTGGGGTTGAACGTGAACCCGGATCGTCCGATCGTGACGTTGACGTGCTTGATCTGCAACGGGATCCCTTTGATCGTCGGTGGGATCGCGTACGGTCCTTCTTTGTCGCTCGTGACGGTCAGCGCGGCGGTGTGCGGGTCGACTTCGATCCTCGCGCGCACCACGACCTGGCCGAGATCGAACGGGCCGGCCTTCGCCGGGTTGACGATCGACAGGCCGAACGGCGCGCCCTCGTAGGGGCCGGTGAGATACACCCTGCCGCCCCTGACGGTGTAGGGGCTGCTGCCGAGACCGACGCTGACCGTCGTTTCCCCGATCAGGCTGCCTTCGTCGCACGTCCCCGCGTTGGCCTGCCCTTCGCCGCACAGCGCCACGCCCGACAGATCCCCCGACAGGCCGGCCGGCATGTGCAGCTGGACGCTCTCGAGGTTCTGGTTGCCATCGTCGCGGCTCATGGTCATCGTGAACGGGGTGAACCCGCCCGCCTGGTTGCTCGTCGTGCCGGCCGTCAGGGACGGCGCGAACGGCAGGCTCGCGCCGGGGCAGGGGCTCCCGTTCGGTCCGGAGGTGATGTTGAACGTCGAGGAGACGGCGCTCGGTTCGTTGCCCGACCACGGCGCCAGCACTGCCCGGGTGGTGTAGGGACCGCAGAACGCAGGCGTCCCCAGCGGCGCTCTGGCTTCGCCGAAGAAGTGCAGTTCGGCGTCTTCGAAGGCGAGCTGCGGGTTGTTGAGGAACGTCGTGACGAGCTGCCCCGTCGCCTGGCAGGTCATTCCGTCGACCGTCGCGCCCGGGCCCGGACAGAGCTGCGTTTCGCCCGCGAGCTTGATCACCGTCCCGGAGATCGGGTCTTTCGCGACGAGATAGAGGGCGATCAGCGACCCGAACGGGTTTTCGTTCTGCGTCGCGAGATACACCCAACCCCGCACGAACTGACCCGCGGGCAGCAGCGGCGTCTTGATCGTGACTTCCCCGATCTTCGACGCGTCCGGGCAGAAGTTCACGCCCGGTTCCAGCGGCACGGGCAGACCGGAAGTGAACGTCGCCAATTCCCCTCCCGTTTCGAGCGCACTGAAGCCCGTGAAGCCGGCCAGACCCTCCGAGCAGGCCTGCAGGCCGTCCGCGCCCCCGGGATTGACCGTCACCCCCGGCGGCAGCGCGACCGTGATGTCCTTCACATCCGACTCGGCGAGACCTTCTGGGTTCAGCACCGCCGTCTGGGGCACGTGCACCCGCACGTTCACGCCCGTCGCGGTGCTCGCGTCGGGAACGTCGGGGGCGACCTCGATCGCGGGGTTGAACTGCAACTGGTTACATCCGCCCAGGCCGTTCAGCACATATTCGTCGAACAGCGGCCGTTCGAGCAGCTGCGCGGGCGAGGGGTGGGGGTCTTCCCACGAGTCGGCCTGCACGGTCGTCCTGAGCGGGCCCGTGCACGACGTCGGCAGCGACAGAAACGGCGGCGGCTTGGAAACGTCCGCGGAGCACGACGGCTGCCGTTCTTCGAGGCAGTCCCAGCCGCGTCTGCCGTCGTGCGCGGGAGCACCGGGAATACCCCACAACGTCACCTTGCTGCCCATGACCCCGATCGCCTCGGGTGCGTTGGTGACCTTGACCATCACGCCGTAATCGCTGCCGCTGCGCACCGCCGTGTCGATAAATGTACGCGCGCCCACCACTTCGAAACCGAACCGTGCCGGCTCGCCGGCCAACGGCACGAGATTGAACACCGGCACCGTCTTCGAGTTGAAGCCTTCAACATTGCGCGCGTCGACCGTGACCATCGCGACACCGATAGCGGTCTTCGCTTCGCATTCATTGTGTTCGGTGCCGGGCGCTTGGGTGGAGAACTGCGCGTCGCTGCACTGCGCCAACGGTATCGGATTGCCCACCAGGCCTGCCGGCAACTGCACGGTCACGTCCTTCACCATCCCCGCCGGCTCCTGTTTGCGGGAATCAACCGCGGCGCTACTCGCGGCGAGCGTCAACACGGTCGTGAGCTGAAACGGATGGACACCGGCCTGCGTGGACACCGCTCCGCCTTCTTCTTCGGGGTTCAGCTGATAGTCAGCCACACCGAACGGATTGCTCGCGCCCACACCGATCGGCTTTGTCAACGTCGCCGCGCGCGCGCCGCCACCCGAAACGGTCACCGTGTTGCCTTCGCCCGTGACGGCGCCTGCTGTGCTGACCGCGACGCGCACTTCGAGCTCTTCATACGGCGGCAACTTCCCTTCGAACACGCACCGCGCGACACGCGCCGACGGTGACGAACACGCCACCGGACCACGGTTGCGAAGAAGTCCCGGCGTTTCCCCAGCGACGCCTTCCACCCCCGTAACCGTCGCGTGTTCGGGCACCACGTCTTCGACGATGACTGGTGTCACACCGCCGTCGATATTCGCGTCTCCCATGTTCTCCGCCGTCACCACGATCTTCCCTGAGCCGGTTTCCGGCAGATTCGTCGGCCACGACCCCGACGACAAACTCCACCACGGCGACGGGCCCGCAAACGCGGATGCCACACCAAACAGCAGCACCAGCGTCACCCCCGCGAGGACGCCCAGCACGGTACGCTTGAGCAGACGCATACCGATCACCCCCGCGTCCCGCGACGGACCGTCACGGCAGACCGTCGCACGCTCGACTTGGACGACTTCACGGTGTAGCGAGCGCGCGCCTTGCGTTCACACCCGACACGCCTACCCCTGCTCCGACGCTTCCGGCACGCCCTCAAAGCCTGCCTGAGCTTCTCTCTCCGCACTTCTTCAACCGTGGGCTTCGGCTTTCCAGGCGTTCCCGGGGTGACGTTGCCCGCCCCGGAGAACGTCGAGCTCGACGGGGCTCCATACAACGAAGGTTGGGGCAATGGCGCCGCCCTGCACGACGCGGCAGATCCGCATTCTTCGATCTGTTGCGTGCGCGAGGCGCACGGCGAGGCGGCAGTGCATTCATGCGCGTCGTACACATCCACGGCCGTGTCGACGTCTTCGGGAACGAGGCGTTCGGCGGTCGTGAAGAACACGTCACCTCCGGTGGCGCTCGCTTCCAGGAACACCGACGGCCCAAACGCCAGGCCTGAGGAGATCAAGCCCACACAACCACCCGTACGCGCAGCAAAAGTCGGACTCGAGGACGAACAATCCCCGACACCCGCGGGCTCGAACTCGTACACGTCCACGTTACCGTTCGTGTCCTGCGGCACGAGCGCATCGCCGCTGTCAAAGAACAGGCGGCCATTATCGAACAACGACCGGGTAGCCCCAGCATTGACTGTCAGGACAAAGGTATTTTCCCCTTCCGCGTGGGGACGGCCCGGGCCGGACACTCCCGCTGGGCCGACGGGTCGCGCTCCGGTCGGATCGCACGATGCGCACCCCACTTTTTCCGACTGAGCGTCATACAGGTAGACCTCGCTGTCCGGCAGACCCGTCTTCGCGTCGCGATTGTCATAGCCCGTGAGCGACGCTTGAGAAGAGAAAGCGAGCCACCGCCCGCTGCTTGACACGGCGCTCGCCACGTCCACACCCGAACCGGGGGAAGCGATGAAGCTCGTGCTCCACGCTCCTTCCCGCTCGTGCGCCACATACAGGTTTTCCTCGCCGGGGGTCGCGCCTTGTGCCTGCACGCCTTCCGCGAGAAAATAAACGTAACTGCCGTCAGCGCTGATACCCAGCACACGCGACACCCGGGCGTTTTCGAGAGCGCCCGGCCGGCCCGCTCCGGGCACCGGGGTCAGATCCGTCAAAACGCAGTTCAGCGGCGCGGCGCCCACGTCGCACACGTACAGATCCGCGCCGGTCGTACCGGCACCTTTTCTCAACTGTGCATGATCGGTGAAGAACGCCTTCGACCCGTCCGCGCTGGCCCCCCAGAAGCTCAGTTCCGTTTTCGCCGGGACGCCACTTTCGGGCACGTCCAACCGCACAGTTTCGCCTCTCGGCACATCACGCACCTGCAATTCGCGCTGTATGGGTCCTCTGTTCGCGAAGAATACCAGTGACCCGTCGGTCGAAATACCTTCGAAGCGCTCGCCGCCCAAAATTTCGGTGGCCGACGGTACGCTCACGAGCGACAGTCGCTGCGCCGCCGGCCTATTCGCCGACCACTCGTACAACCACGGCGCTTTACCAGTCACAGGCGTTTCCGTCAGCCGCACGTTGGAGCTGATCACAGCATGGGTCGCGTCCGGGGTCGCACCCCTGACTCGCACGTCGCCTTCGTCTGCGGTTGGATCACCCCCGTACGCTTCTCCCCCCGCGGTGTCTTCTTCGAACAGCAACGGTTCGTAACACGCGGGCCGGTTCGATTCGCACGTCGTATCGTGTCGCAGATAAGGTGTCCGTTCGGTCGGCAGCGGCGACGCTTCCACAACACGTTCCCATGCGCCGCCGTGGTTTTCGTGCCACCCTTCCGGCACAGAGAACGGTCCGAGCGATTCCGCGATACCCAAACCGAGATCTTCGGAGAAGAAGCGATATTCGGGCAACACGTCGGCAAAGACGCCCGTCGGCTGACTGTGCGACAGTGAGATGTCCACGCTGGACCACACCCCCGGTGCCACACGCGAGGAAAGCACCTGATTTCCATTCCCGTCGTAGCCGCTGGCCGAAGATGTACTCGGAGTGCCCGTCAAGAACGTGAACTCGTCGCCGGCGACCGCGGTCTGCGCCCACCCTTCGATGATCTTTGCGCCGTGCTTGTCCACCGGCGAGACCAGTTCCCACACGCGGCCATCGGGCGGTGCCGACGGCTTACCGGGTCCCTGCGTCGTGAATGTGCGGTCTGGACCGTAGAACGCGATCTGCACACCAGGCTCGGCTGTCGGGATGACACCGGGCACAACTTTCGGCAAGGCTTCGTTCATCGCCAACACGCGATAGTGGTACGTCGTGCTCGGCGTCAATTTACTCAAATCTTCTTCCACCCCCACGCTGGCGACACTGGTGCCGGTGCTCGCAGGCGCAAGCGGCACATTCACACACGCCGACGGAGCGGCCACACAACCTTCCGTGGGTTCCTTACTGTACTGAAAGTAGTACATCGTCGGCAAATTCGTCCCTCCCTGCAGATCATGTTCCTTGTTCGAGGCGTCGTGAGGAGCGATCGTAGCTTCAAGCTTCGCGCTCGACGAGGACACACTCGACACCGACTCGCTCTCCAAACCCGGGCCCGGCGTAGTGAATTCATAGTCCTGCGATTCTTCGCCCAGATTCGTCCCGTGTTCGTTCCGCGCCTGCAACCGGTAGTAGTACGTCGTATCGGGCTGTAGACCGCTCAAGCTCGCGTCGACCGGCACTGGTGTGCCGACGCTGGGAACTGCTTCTTCTTCACACGGCGTCACCCGATTCAACGCCTGCTTCGACGTACCCCACACGAACCAGCACGACGCTTCGCCCGCGTTGTCGGGATTCACCGTGCCAGTCGCCAGGATGCCCCACGAATGAGCACCCGAGCCATCGGTTTCCAATTCCAAATTGAACGGGCTTCTCGTTTCCACATCCGGCACCACCACATCAGGACCAAACACATCCACAGCAGCTAGACTTTCACCTTTTGGACCTACCTGCGAGCCAAACACCCCCACAAACACGCGATGGGATTCCGGATCCACCGCAAGACTCACCGGCCTGGCCGTGTCTTCGTTGAACCGCACTTCTTCGCTCTGCCCTTTGATCCCGGTCGGAATGCCTTCCTTCGGCACGCTCGTTATATCGCCCCGAAACGATCCTTCAGGGCCGAACTCGTAGACCGCTGTCGTAGTGGCCACATAAATCTCACCGTTACCGTCATCCACCGCCACAGCCTGAACTTCTTTGAGTGAGCCGCTCGGCGGCAAGAGTTCCTGCACAAATACGTACTTGCCTTTTTCAGGGCGGAAGAGGTAGGCCGCCGCATTGCTACCACCAAGAGGCGCCCCGACCACCAGATCACCGTTGAAGCCCGACACGGCTATACCTTTCAGTTCTTTGAACGATTCGCTCGCCGATCGCCCGGTCACTTGGCCGACATATTTTTCACCGCCACCAGCTTCAGGCTTGAAGATGTCTATCACTGGTTCTTCAGCTGGTGCGTCAAATTCTTCCGCGGCAAAGACATCCCCGCTGGCCCAGTCGCCGGCGCTTGTTCCAGAACCCGACGAATGATCCACAGTTATATCTGCCAGGTGACTCAACGGATGCGGCGCTTCGGCGCCTGTCCAGAGTTTCTGCAAGCTTGCGCATTCCAGATCGCCGCACATGCCTGCGCTGAACGCGTCGACTCCGGAAGGGGAATTGCGCTGGCCTATATACATCTCCGCTTCACCGGTAGTCGCGCCAAACGCGATCCCGGCGTATCGGCCGTTACCGGGTTCGGGTTGCAACGGCAGCTGCGAGGCGAATCCATATTCGCCCGGTTTGGACCCGGAGGGAGCGAACTGATCGGTTCTGCTTGCGCTACCAGCTATCCCGTCGCCTTCGAGACGTTCGGCTACATACAGATCGCCCGAGAAGACGGTCATTGAGCTTGCACGCTCGAGGGCGCCGGGCATTGTGACCGGTCCGCTCGGCCCGGTGGCGGGCACTTCAGGGATCGCCGATTCGTACACGTGCGAGGTCCTCGCGTATGCGAGAGGCGTCGTAGTAGTCATAGCAGCGAGAGAGACGAAGGCGGCAAACGTCCCGACTACGCACACTGGCAACGACCACCGCCTCGCTCGCAAAGGAGGCCCACGAATGTACTCCGCAGCGTGCCCAGAAAACGCTCGACAAGCCTCCCAGACCGCCAAACGCACGCACGGCCGAACGCCTACGTACCCGCGCAATATTGCTTCTCTCCCCTCCAAATTTGCTCCCGCTCCCATCACCACTCCTCCATCTACTCAACCCGAAACCCATGGTGGGTGGGGTCGCGACATGGTGTCGCGACCCCACGGTCAACCTGACTACTTCTTTACGGCTCTACCAGTTCGATTTCTGTTGCTGCACCGGTACTGTTTGTGAATCCATCCAATGCGTCTTTTGAGGTCTCGCCGGATTCTTCTTCGAGGAGGATAGTCGAGGTCAGATGCTGCGTGACCAGACTGCCTCCAGGCATTAAGAATTCCTTCAATTCCTGCACCCCTTGAGCAGATTCTTTGTATTCCAGAGTGACTTCTTTCTCAAGGGTATTCAGCGGCGCCTGAGAGCCATTTACCAGCAGTGCACCGATCGCAGCTCCCTTCACTGTGACGGAGTTAACCCCACATTTGAATTTCACTTCTTCATCCAGTAAGACGTCTACTGCCGGGATGCTCGTGTTCGCACCCAAATGCGCTAAACCCAGATGGAATAACGTCGTCGCTAACGGCAGGTGGATTTCACCCGTACCCGCACCGGTGCTTGTGCAGTTGAGAGTAACACTGCCAAAGGCCACGGTCGTGCACCCTAAGAATCGTATTAAGACATCGCCTAACGTGGTACTTAAGAACTTTCCATGACTTCGAACTTCTTTACAGTGGACCTTCGATCCACCTTTTGATTGCAATACCGATAAGCCGCCTGACGATAAGAATCCTCCTCCTACGATGTTGCCTGTTCCTGCTTTGAATAACAGTTCCCCAGCCGAAGCACTGGACGCAGCGACCGCGCTAATCGCGAACACCGCCATCAAGCTCAGCCCGACCAAACGTACAGCTCTCATTGTCAAATGCTCCTTCCTAACGGAGCACACGGCCCGGCACAAAGCCCACACCGCGACGAGAATCCTAGCCAAGCCCACACCGGCCAAGCAAGCACCGGTTTTTGGTTCGACCGCGACAGTCGCGACCGAGCCGCCCATACAACTCCCGAAGGAGCCGCAATCATCCCTGAAACACAAGCGACCGCCGACCCAAGCTCCGCTGAGGAGACACCACACGAGGACTTCATGCGCATCAGCCACACGCTCCTGTTGTCGAAACCCCAACCCGACGGGCCGGGGCATATGTTCACCGACACCGAAGCGGCGACCTCCAACCGACCGCCACGGGCCGTACCACCCCGCCTCAGCACCATGACCACCGCGACGGGACGACCACATCTAACACGCCCCATCCAGACCACGCGAATCCTGCTTCGCAATACGACCCCGACCCCAGCAGTCCTCCCCCAAAACCTGCCTACAAGCAGGAGATTTCAACCGGCAAACGACCCTCCACGACATCCCGCGAATTGTCTCCGACTACGCTCGAACGTGTGCGCGGCCCGTTACACCACGTTTCTGTATGGGTAGGATGCATGGTGCTACCATGTGCTGATGACAAAGATCAGCGTGAGTCTTGAGGACGATCTGTACCGACGTGTACGTGACGCGGCCGGTTCGGACGGCGTATCGGGCTGGCTTGCCGAGGCCGCGGCCGCCCGCCTACGCGCCGGCGCGCTGCGTACCGTCGCGGAAGAGATCGCCGAAGAGACCGGCGGCCCCTACACCGAGCTCGGGCTCAGCGCCGCCCAGAAATGGTTGCCCTCGTCTTCGACGCCGGCGCACTGATCGCGCTCGACCGAGGCGATCGGTCCATTGGCGCATTGCTGGCCCTCGCAGCCCAACAGGACGTGAGGCGATCACGTCGTCAGCGTGCATAGCCCAGGCGTGGCGCGACCCCGCTCGTCAAACGAAGCTGACCCGTGCGCTGGAGGGCTTCCTGGAGCGGCCGAGATGGACGCGGCGGAGCGTGAGCGCTGGAAGCGCGAGCAGCGGGTGCTCGGTTGAAGCTGCTCCTGGACGAGCACTTCCCATCGGACATCGCAGCACGCCTCCGAGAGCGGAGCCATGATGTCATCGCCGTCTGCGAACGCCTGGACCTGATCTCGGCCGAGGACGAAACCCTGCTCGCACTGTCGACTCAGTCAATACGCGCGCCAGCGGCGGACGACGACGATCAGCGCGTACACGATCCCGCCGACCAGCACGAACCACAGCAGCTCGCCGACGCCCGTCTGCCACATGCGCGCGCGGGACATGTAGACGAGCACGCCGCCGGCGATCGCCCCATACAGCAGGCCGCGGTAGCGATCGCCGAGTGAGTGCAGCGCGACTCGCTGTTCGCGGTAGAGACGCAGGCCGATGTAGCCGATCGCGACGCCGAAGCCGACATAGAGCAGCGCTTCGGCCGTGCTCGCCGCGCGCCCGCCCCCGGGGAGGAGGTAGACCGCCGCGGCGATCAGCGCCACGATCACGACGTTGCGGGCGATTTTCAGGCGGTCGCTCACAGAACCGAGGGTAGCAAGGGTCGGCACTGTGGGCTGTGACATGAATGTCGCGGCCACCGCAGCGCGCGCGCGCGCAAGGTTCGCTTGAGCAGCCGCGCCCGTTCATGGTCGCCGCCTTCCACCTATGACTCCGGTAGCTGGAATCGAACCAGCGCTTGACAAGTGAAAATTGTCCGTGCTACCCATTACACTACACCGGAATACCTACGACTAAAAATTACGCACCACCCGAGACAAACCCTCCGCTTCACGCTCACCTTGAGGGATCCTGGTGCATCCTTGCTGTACTGGATGTCATTTCTTCTTCTTGTGCTTCTTCTTGTGCTTGGGTTTCTTGTGCTTGCTCTTCGTCGTGTGTTTTTTGATGGTGGGTTTGGCGGTGTTCGTGGTTTCTGTGGGGAACGCGATCATGGGTGTCGCAAGCAATGGCAATCCTTGGGGCTGCACGATCGGGTTGCTGTAGGCGGGGGTCGTGAACGTCCGGTCCGCGCCATAGGTGCGTCCGTCGCTGTTGATCGCGACGATCCGGTAGTGATAAACGCTGCCGGGCGCCAGGTTCTGCAGACTGACCGTGACTTCGGTGGGCGCCCTGCCGGACCCGGCTTCGCCATAGATGCTCGTCCCGTACGTCGTGTCGGTGCCGAGATCGAGCTCGTAAGACGTTTCCAGGCCCTCGGGGTTGATCGTGCCCGCTACGGTCGCCGTCGTGAGCGTGACATTCGACGGTTCCCCGGTGCTGACGGTCGGTGGTGTCGGCGGGCTGGTCGTGAATGTCTTGTCGGGACTGTGGGTCGTGCCGTCAGCATTGGTCGCGACCAGCCGGTAATGATAGGTCGTCGCGGGCACCAGACCGCTGATGCCGATGGGGGCGGGGACCGCTTCGGTCCCGGAGCCGGCGTTGACGCCCTGGATCGAGGGGGCGTTACCCCCATAGGACGTGCTGGTGCCGTACTGGTAGTAGTAGAACGTTTCCAGGCCTTCCGGGTTGACCGTGCCCGGGAGCGTGGCTGTGGTGCGCGTGACGCTCTGCGCTTCGCCGATAGTGAGCGGCGTGGACGGGGTCGTGAAAGATTCCACCGTGGGATCAACGGTTTCCCCGGAACCGTTCAACGCCGTAGCGCGATAGTAGTATTTCTGGTTCGGCGCGAGGACAGACTGCAGCACGACGCTGGCTGCCTGGTCCCCGAATTTCTGTCCGCCGGGACCCGCCAGCGTCGTCGTGCCGTGTGCCTGGTTGCCTTCGCGGTTTTCCACCAGTGCTTTGCTCGTAGCGTATTCGAACGCGTAGCTTGTTTCCTGGTTGTTGGGGTTGATCCGTGCTTCCAGGACGATCCCGGACGGCGTGAGATAGCTGGTCTGGCTGTCGATTTTCGGTGGCGCCGGTTCGGTCGGGAAGCTCACCGGCGCCGCCACGACGGACCCGAACGCGTTCGAGGAGACCAGACAGACCAGGTACGTAGCGTTTGGCTGCAGTTCGATCGCCTGTTCGCTGGTCTTGGTGGATACGGCCTTGGTTCCCGTCCCCGTCCCCGCGTCTTCCGGGTTCGTGGTGTTTTCGCCGGTGCATTCAGGACCGTTGGCGAGTAGTTTGTAGTCGAAGGCGTATTTCGTATCGGCGGAGCTGAGCGGCGTCAAAGCGCCGTTGAACCTGGCGCCCGTCGTGGTGATTTCCGTCACGGCTTCGGTGAACGGGGACGGCACGGTGGCGAATTCCTTGACTGCGCCTTCAGCCGGGTGCGGTTCTGTTTTGCTCTGCGCGTTTTCCGCGATCACACGATAGAAGTAGGTCGTGCCCGACTGCAGGACAGAACCCGTGGAAACGCTCGCGGTCTGGTCGCTACCGCCTTCCAGTTCAGCCGCACCCGGGACCTTTGTGCCTTTCCCAGCCAAAACTTCCGCTTCACTGGTCGAGTATTCAAAGAAGTACGCCGTTTTCTCATTGTTCGGGTTGACCTGGGCTTCAAGGGTCGCTCTGACCGACGTCACAGAGACCTGCTCGCTATCCACTTTCGGCGGCGCGGGGGGCGTTTCGAAGGTCACTTCGTTGCCCCGGGTTTCGCCTTCTCCGTTGCTCGCGGTTAGACAGGCAGTATATTTCCTTCGCGCTTCCAACTGCGTGATTTCCACTGTCTCCGGCAGCGCCTGGCCTTCGACTTCTTCTTCGGTCGTCCTGAACGCATCGACGCATTCCGGGCCATACTGTTCAGGGCTATACGCAAACGACCAGCGAACTTTCGCGGACGCCGCCGGATTCAGCACACCGTGCAAAGTCGCCGTGGTGGCCGTGACCCCCGTCGCCGGTCCAGTGACCGGTTTTTCCGGGGCAGCCGCAAGGGCAGGGCCCGCTGAAAAGCCCAGAGCGCACAGTGACACCAAGACGATCAAGGGCCGGGCACGGAATGAAGGCGCGCCACTCCCGTGGCTGCGGAGCACACCATGAAGCGTCCCGAAGAAACCGATCTTGCCAGACGGCTTCGTTGGGGTGTCTCCTGTGATGTTCACTATCGTGCCTTTCTCATGGTGATTATATGGCCCTCTCATGCTGTGGTGCTATCATGGCATTTCCGTTTCGTTCCATCCTCCTCAAGAGTTTCTTCTACCCCTGAGAAATGTTTGCGAGGGTTGCGAGTGGCGTGCCGGGGAAAACTGTTGCGGCGAGGTTGTCCCGTTTGGGAGTCGCTGTCGGATAAGGGGCAAGGACCGCATAATCCGCCGACAGGAGACCACGCTGCCAAATCACGAAACCGCTCCCCCACTCGCCAGCGAACTGATCTCGCTTGCCCGGGACCAGCTGAAGATGCAGACCTCGCGCTCCGTGGCGCTGGATGCCGGGGCGCTCGGCCTGATGGTCATCGACACAGCGCTCGCCACAAACCTGCTCGACAGCAGAGGGGCATACAACCTCTGGATCGCCGCGCTGGCGCTGTTCGGCCTGTCCTTCGCGCTGGCGATACGCGCGTTGCGGCACGAGGGCGCCAAGGAAACCGGCCCCTCCGTCGCACGCCTGAGCGAGTACGGCGAGACCCACGACGAACGCCAGAGCAGAGAGTTGCTGCGCGCAGAGCTCACCGAAGAAGCACAGACCAACGACCGCGCCCTGGCCCGCAAGGCCGTACTATTCGACCGAGCGCTGATACCCATCGTGCTCGCGATCCTGAGCGATCTCGCCGGGAGGCTATGATGAGCCACGTGAAGCAACCCACCACAAAATGGCCGATGCCGGACTATCCCAGGACGCCCGACGGCAAATACATGTACACGACGAGGGATGGGCGGCCAAAATACTTCCCATCCACGATCCTGCCCGGCCTCGGCGATGCCCAGGTCCTCCCCGACTGGGTGCACAACTGGGCGCGCAGACCGTTCAAACGCACCCCCTGAAGCGCAGCGGCGCGGACGGGAAACAGTTTCGCAGCCGGACGCGCTAGCGGCCGAACCGAAACTTCTCACGGACGCGACGCGTCTGATCATCGGTGGCCCTTCCGGGCCCTGCGAGCCTTGTGGGCCCTGCTGGCTCTGGCGCCGCACCCCGTGACCGCTATAGGGATCGCCTGGTGGATCGTCAGACCGTTCTGCGCCGTGAAGACGCGTCGGATCATCGGTGGCCCTTCCGGGCCCTGCGAGCCTTGTGGGCCCTGCTGGCTCTGGCACTGCAACCGGTGACCGCTATCGGGGTCGCCTGGTGGATCACGATCCCGTTCTGCGCTGTGAACGTCGTCGGCATCACGAGTTTGCTCTTGCAGAGCCTCCCTATAGCCGCAAGCGCCGAGTCGGGACCTTGCGGTAGATACAGCTCGAAACTGTTGACAGGAACATCGGGGACGGTCTTGAACGTGGTGCTCGTGATCCCCGCTTTGCTGATGAACGTCGAACCAGCCAAATCCACGCGGACACCATCGCCCTGCAATACGATCACCAGGTCCGGGAAGGCCGCGCCGCCGTGGGAGACGAAATACACCGGACCAGTCAGCGTGGTCGGCAACGTCGGCGTGATCGCCTTCACGACACCAATGACCGACGCCGCGGGACACGCACCAGGATTCGCTTCGAACGTCGCCGCGACACACGCCTTCTGGATCGTCGTCAGCCTTGAGGGGAGCTGCTTGGGCAGTTCCACCTTGACGTAGGCGATGTTCGCCTGCGTCCCCAGCGCCCCTTTCGGGAAGCCGACCCGCGCGTCCAGGCTCGCACCCTTCGCTTTCGAAGTGTGCCCCGAGGTCGAGACCTTGAATTCGGGTTTGAACCCGAGATCCCCGCAACCAGTCACCTGGAACGGGCTGCTGAAGCTCGCTGTCGAGCCTTCGCGGCTGGTCATCGACCCCCCGATGCTCATCGGACTGCAGTTGGTCGGGTTGAAGACGAAATCGGGACGATCGATCAGGACGTTGATCGTCTTGACCTGGATCGGGACGCCGTCGATGACCGTCGGCAACGGATCGCTCGTGACAGTCAACGCCGCTGTGTTCGGATCGACGTTGATCGCGGCCCGCACGACCACCGTACCCAGGTTGTACGGGCCCGCGATCGCGGGGATCACGAACGTCAACCCGAACGGCGCGCCCTTGTACGGGCCGGTCACGTACACCGGCTGTTGGGGTTGACCGGGTATCGGCAAGTACAGCGGAGCGGCGCCGGAACCAACACCGACCGTCACGTGACCGATCAGAGACGCGGCGGAGCACGTCCCCAACGACGCTTGGGGCTCTGGACACAGCGGAACGTTCGCCAAGGTCCCGAGCAACCCGACAGGGGTCTTGACCTGCACATGATCGACCCGTTGATCGGCATCGTTACGCGAGAACGTCGCGCTGAAAGGACTAAACCCACCAGCCTGGATGCTCGACGTGCCGGCCGTAAACGACGCGTTGAAGGGGACCGGGAACGGGCACGGTGCTCCCAACCCGTCGAAGCTCACACCGAACGTGCTGAGCGGCGTCGCGTCGCCCGTACCACCGGGGCCGGCAGACCACGGCGTCAGATCGATCGTCGTCGTAGCGGGACCACACGACGACGGGTTCACGAACACCGCACGGGGACCACCATAGAAATGCATTACGAAATCTGTGAACGGCAACTCCGGATTGTTCAAGAAGCTCGTGGTCAACTGACCCGTCACAGGATTCGCGACCACAGTCGCCTTCAGCTTCACCAACAACCCGTCGCCACGGATCACGACGAACACCGCATAATTATTAGCCGAATGATCGATGCTCAAATACACCTCGCCGTGCAACACGTCCGGCAACGCCGGAGTCGTCAGTTCGACCGTACCCAACTGCGACGCGTGCGGACACGCCGGCTGCGCGGCAGAGCCCAACCCGATCTCGTTACCGGGGCTGCCCGGTGGTTCAGCGCTGTTATCCGTGCACGCCTGCAGCCCATCCGCGGCGCCAGGATTGATAGCCAAACCCTGCGGCAGCGTCGCCACAGCATCCTTCAACGCCGGCGTAGCGAGATCCTTCGGCGCGATACTCTGCGGAACATGCAGATCAATCCCGTAACCAGACGGCGAATCAGCCTTCGTCGTATCAGGCGTCACACTCAACGACGGAGCGAACCCCAATTTATTGCAACCGGTCACACCAGCCGGATACATCGACGTCGACGCCACCTGCCAGTTGGGATCGCTCAACAACGGCCTGCCATCGAACCGCTCGAACAAGCCAGGATGCGTCCAACTATCACCGATGAACTTCGCGTCGTATTCGCTTCCCGGACCGCACTTCGTCGGATTAGTCAAAAACGCTGTCGGCGGCGCACTATCGGGCAGCGGTTCGCCTCTTTTATTACCCGGGGGAGGCCTGCAGAAGACACACGACGCGACACCATTTTCGGGTAGGAACCGTTCCGCGTCGTGCCTGGGATCTGCGGGAACACCCCAAAGCGTGGTCCTCAAACCCGAAAACGCCAGGATCTGCGAAATGTTCGTGGTCTGCGAAACCAAACCATAATCCCCATCGGTCCGCGCACTGACGAGAACCGGCTGCGCTAGAAACAGTACATGGAACGCGAGCTCCGCAAGACCACCATCCGAGGGAACCATATTATAAACAGGCACAATTGGGAATCTTTGTATGTGTCCAAACACATCAAAGACGGGTTCGGCGACCCCCACCTGCGAGCTCGTAGGACAACCAGAATGGCCGACTTCAATATCAGTGATGCGACACTGCGGGACCGAAACGATACTACCAGCGAACCCCGACGGGAAATCGACGCTGATATCCCGCGCATAAAATTCTTCACTAATACTACCTTCCGAATCGAGATTCAGGTTGAAGTTCGTGGTCATGTCAAACGGGTGGGCGCCAGCCTGAGTAGACAGATCGTTGGGGTTAGCTTCAGTCGGGTGAGCGGGATTCGCAGAATTGCTCACCACAACCGACGGCGCTCCTGCACCACCCGCAAAGCCGAACGAGGCCAACGCCACGGACGCACCAACTCCCATGACGGTGAGAGCCAAAAGCGAAGCTAGAGTCAAGCTACGCAACAGAGCACGTTGTGACCGAAGGTCAATGAGCTTGCCTGCGGTTGTTAGTGGTTTACGAAAGGTGGATTTGAAGAGCGGCTTGAAGATCGTCATCGGCTCGCCCTCCGGCGGTGGTTTGACTTCCTGGCTTTCTTCGCCCTGGTTTTCTTCTTCTTATGTTTGGCCTTCGGTTTGGTCTTCGCCTTGACCGCGGGCGCCGAGGCGGCCGGGACGGGGTTGCCGAGACCCACGAACGTCGCGCTCGCCGGAGCGCCAAACAACGGCGCCGGGGTCTGCGGACCCTGACACTGACCACTATCACAACCCGGGACGAACGGCCGATACAAAAAACCACCACCAACACGAGCATCATAAATCTGCGCCGCGCTCTCAATATCCTGCGGCGCCAAACGATCAGTCGTCGTCAAAAACACGTCCCTACCAGTACTGCTTACCCCCGAGAGCTTCGACCCGGCGGTGCCCTGACCCGAAGAAATCAGATAGATCCGACCGTTCTCCCACTCATACACATCGGAAAGCCCGTTCGTGTCCTGCGGCACCAATGCATCCACCGTTTCGAAAAACACACGCGAACCATCCGGAGAAACCTCACCCACAGAATAATCCGGCAGCAACTGGTTGATGCTCCCATACATCAGGCTAGCGTTACCCAACGGAGGCACACCCGTAGGGTTACACGACACGCACGTAACCCCACCCGTTCCGGCATTATAAACATACGCCTCGACATAACCGAACTGTTTGTAGCTCGTCAAATCAGCACTATCGAGGAACAACAACCTGGAACCATCCGGCGTAGCAACAGCATCTACCCTAAACAGGGGAAAAACCGCGCTCGAGAGCGTGCTGTTACCAAAACCTTCACCAGCACGCGGTATCAAAACACTCGTACCCCTGTCCCAAAGATACAAACCAAGGTTCGATCCCCCACTATTCAAATAGTAGACGCGCGACCCATCAGCTGAAGACGCGACGAATTCCCCTTCCGTCGTGATGGTGCTCGTCACACCCGTCGCAACGTCATACTCAAAAACACCACCACCCTCGGTGAAGACCTTCGAACCATCAGAGCTCCTCGCGACAAACCCCACCCCCGCCAGCTTAATCGTCCTCGCGTTGTTCTCACGCAAGTACACACCTTCAGAAGGACCGCATGGCGATCCTTCATAACGCGTCGTGAAGACGACGTTCGTGCCATCCGGCGAGATCGCACCATAAACACGCCCGGTCCCAAAATACACACCCTTCACGCCGTCGCCGAGCGTGGTCGGGCACGTTTGAGAAAACGTGCCGTCCGGCAGCACTCCAACCGCATACGTGTGACCGCCCGTACGATCGTACAACATGTCAAACGGATGCATTTCGCTGGGCTGCCCCGGCGCCGGCACAACAGGCAACTGATCCCACGACTGGAAGAAGACATGACCGCCATTTTCAGAGACACCCGCGATAAAAGTACCGCGGTTTCTGCCAGGCGCATTGAAGCTCGCCGTCATCGGACCTTTATCGGGCAGCGCCGCGAGCGACCACGCGCCACTCGACAGGTCCAGGCGATACGCATCGAGTGTACCTCGAAATTCCGGATCGACGGTGTAGTCCTGGTCCAGCGGATCGGTGTCGAACCCCGACTCGACAAACGCCTGCGAGAAATCACCCGTGAAAGCCGCGTTAGTAGCGTAGTTGCCGCCGCCCGGAGACGTTGGGAGTACCGTGATCGCTGACCCCGGACCGGTGGCGGGAGGCGCAAGCGAGGTAGTGACCCACCCAGAAGCGGTACGCGAGCTCAAGACGTTACCGCTAGCCCCGCTCCCCGCACCCGGCATCGGCAGCACACTGTTGTAATAGACATGATTGCCATCAGGGAAAACGTAGCCATTCCCAGCAAAGTTGCCGTTATCAGCCTTGATTTCCGGGGTCACCAGCTCAAACGCGCGACAGTCCGGCAGGCGCCCCGCGCCCTGTTCAGCCCTGACTTCTTCGTTGGAGCAGCCGGCTCCAAGGGCGAGCGTCGTGACGAGAAAGAGAACGAGGATCGCGATCGCGAGCGAGACGAAGCCGAGCGCCAGAACGCAGTTGAAAGTGGTGGGCGAGACCGCAGCAGTATTACCGCCCGCCACCGCGGGGGTCAGCAACAAAAACAGCGACATGGCGATCGCGAGCACCGCCGCCAAGACACCTGTCGCCGGCGTAGAGGAACTCACGATTTGCTTTGTACGCCTCACCTGTTCTCCTCCAGTTTGTTTTGCGGCTGTGCCTCTTCCATGCGCCTATGCCTATGCCTATTCCATCAACTACTAAGAATCCGGTGCCGTGGGGCCGCGACACGATGCCACGAACCCCACGACCCTACTTACTGCTATCTGCGACTACTAATGCTCTATCAATTCGATTTCGTTTTCTTTGCCACTAGGTAATAAGAAATGAGACAATAAGACGATCGTGTCCTCGGCTGCTAATTCTAGAGGTTTTGTGCCGCCAATAGCTTCAGTGATTAAGGCATCCAAATCATATGTTCTCAGTTCGTGTTCAAATAAGAATAACCGCAAATGCTGTAACCCGTGGGCAATCTGCTCGAAGTCAAGTAACGCGGTCGAGAACGGCGCATTCAGCGGTATAGGTCCATGGTTTCCTGTATCTAACTTAAGCGCGCCGATCACAGATCCTAACACTAAGATTGTGGCAAGCCCATTACCACAATTGATTAGAACATCTTTCTCCAGTAATATAACTATAGCAGGTATTCGTCCTTCTGTTATGGTTAAGTGCGCTAAGCCCAAATGGAATACCGTCGTCGCTAACGGCAGATGGATTTCACCTTTCCCAGCCCCGGCAGTCTGGCATTCAAGTTCGGGATTTAAGGATTTGCAATTTAAGAATCGTATTAAAACATCGCCTAAAGTCGAGCTTAAGAACTTCCCGAAATTAGTAGCATGTGTACAATCAATTAAATGCCCACCATGCGTTGACAGCTGCGGCGCTAGGGTAGTTTCCGATAAGAAAGTCACGCCTGCAATGCTCCCACCACCGCGGGGCTGAGCTAACAGTAATAACGGTGCGGCCGAAGCACTGGAAGCAGCCCCCGCGCTGAACGCGAACACCGCCGCCAGGCACAACCCGACAATACTTATGCGTTTCATTTTCTACTGCTCCTTGTTTCCGGAGCAACGAGGAACGGCACACACCGACCCACGCGACGAGAACCCTAACCCAGCCCGCTCCACCGACGCAAGCGCGAGTTTTTGGTTCGTTTCGAGCCATTGAACGCGCCCGAGAACCATCCGCCCGCGCACGGCTAATCGAGCTCTGCCAGGGAAGATCGCCGTGTGGGAAGGTCGTGCCATCTCTTGTATGCTCCTGTTTGTTGGGAGCCCTGGCCCCTGTTACGTAAAGAGGGCCAGGGCTGTTTGCACCCGACTCGGAGCACTCGACGTGTCGAGGGATAAGATGCTCCGAATCGGCCTCTTGCATTGCCCCTACCAAGCCATTGCCAGCTCGGTCACGGGACACCCGACTGTCTAACAAATTTCAGCGAGATGGTCAATGCTGATGATCCGAACGTGACGGACGGTCCAGGAGTCCGATCGATCGGACTCCTGGCGTGAGCAGGGAATTGTTGGCTCGCGCCGCGAATCGCCTATTCGGAGACAGTCACTCGAAAATCCAGACGAACGGCGGGACTGCGACGAGACCTGCTCGCTCTTGGGCGCTTTGCTCTCACGCAACGGTCAGTCGTTCAGCGCCGCGCCGAAGGCGACCATCACGGCCCGGCCGAGGACCAGGTCGCCGGCCATCTGCAGGCCGTGTGTCCCACCGACCAGGAGCGCATCTTCCCACGCCTCGGACGCCGCGCTGAAGCGCACGTCGGGCTCGACCGAGCCCGCGAGCTCGCTCATCTCGACACGATGATCCTCGACGAGCAACCGCACGGTGTGCGTCCGTCCCGACGGTTCGCGTTCGACGAGCAGACAATGCCCCTGGCGATCGGTCGCGGGACGGGACACGGGCGCCAGCAGGCGCAGGAGGTTGCCCAGCGCCGCGTCGACGCCGGGGCCCGTGCGGGCGAGCTTGCGCCGCTCCTGGCGCTCGATCAGCAGTTCGTTGGCGAGCAGCCGCCGCCCGCTCTCGTTCAGCCGGTACTCGACCCGCAACGGGAACTCGCGGCCGTGACAGCTCGTCACGATCCCGAGCGCCCTGAGCTCGCCCAGGCGCACGAACAGGGTGCTGCGGACGATCCCCTGCAGCCGCTCGAGCTCGGAGGGCCGGCGCGAGCCGTCCGCCAGCGCCAGCACGATCGTCCTCGTCTGCACGTCGGCGAGCACCCGTGGCGCCGCGGCGCCACGGCCGTCGGCGCGCTCGCGCGGCGCGGCCGTCGCGCGCCCCTCCGCGGCCGGCTCGCGCGCGGACGCCGCCCTCCGGAGCTCCTCGTCGGAGGAGTCGCGGGGCTTGCGAGCGAGCTCTAAGCCGGTGGATGACATCGTCCTGCGCCAAGCGTACGCCCGCAGGGCCGAATAATCCAGTCAACTGAACTACCTTAAAGCCTTGAACTTAGCTTATGTTCAAGCGGCGACTGCGTCAACCCCCTCGCCCGCGGCGAGCGCGCGCTCCTCCGCGAGGATCGCGCGCACGGCGGCCTCGCCCCCCACGACTGGCGCCAGCGCCACATATGCCGCCCAGCCGGCCAGCCCAGGGAGCTGGTGGGCCGTACCGCTGGCGACATGGCGGCGGACGATGCCCCACACCGCGTGGACGGCCGCCTCCGCGACCACGCCGGCGCGCAGCTGGGACGGCAGCCTGCTCGCCAGCAGATCGACGAAGCGCTGCACTATCCGCTCCCAGCGGCGCACGGCGACCGGGCCGTCGGCGAACGCGTCGATCAGGATCAGGCCGCGCAGCACCGAGTCCGTGGCGACGTAGTCCATCAGCGCGGCGATCCCCCGGTAGGCGCCCCGCGGCCCATCGCCCGCGGCGCGCGACGCGCTCGCCACGGAGGTGATCATTTCCAGCCAGACGAGGTCGAGCGCATCCAGGTAGCACGCCTCCGCGCTGTCGTAGCTGTCGCCGAACGCTCGCTCGGAGACCCCGGCGCGATCGACGATCTGCATCGGCGTCAGCCGCGCGATGCCCTCCGCCGCGGCGATCTCGGCGGCCGCGCGCAGGATGCGCACGCGCTCGTCGTCGCTGCGCGCGCGCACGCGCGGCCACAGCGCCAGACGATCGCGCGGGCACCTCGCCGGCGCAAGCGCCGGGATGGTGGCGGGTCCCAATGGCTGTTGCGCGACCGTCCACGCCGCCAGGGCGCCGGCCAGCGCCGGCAGGCGGTCCGTCTCGCCGTCGAGCACGCGCCGGCGCACGACGCCCTCGACGCCGCCGGCGATCGCCCGCACGACCACGCTCGGTAGCGCTCCGCCCGGGGCGCGCTCGAAGCCGGCGGCGAGGATCCACTCGAACCTCCGCCGCGCGGCGTTCGCCCGCGCCGCCGTCACCGGGGTCGCGCCCGCCTCGACCAGCGCCAGCCGCGCGGCCCCGGGATGCTCGGCGGCCGCGATCGCGAACGCTTCCACGGCGCGGCGCAGCCCCGCCTCCCAGCCGCGCTCGGCGCTCTGCGCCGCGGCGACGCGCGCGAGCCCACGCTCGACGATCGCGTCGTAGACGGCCAGGAAGCACGCCTGCTTGTTGTCGAACTGCTCGTAGAACGTCCGCTTGGAGACGCCGGCCAGCGCGCTCACCGCGGCCACGCTGGTCGCGTCATAGCCGTCCCGAAGCACGGCCTCGATCATCGCGCCGAACATCCGCCGGCGCTGGTTCGCCGCGATCGTCTCTCTGTCGGGGCCGTGCGGACGCGGGCGCAGCTGCGGGTACAGCGGGGCGGGGCCGCGAGCCCGGAGCTGAGAACGAGTCACAACTGTTGGATCTTTTGGGAATCGGCGCGAGAACATAAGAGGTTGTTTCCCACTCGTCGCCCGCCGCTCGAAACCGGCTCAGTCCATGAGCGCCTCCAGCTGTGCATACGCGGCCTCGACCGCGCGCCTGGCGGCTGTGTGGCGCGCCTCGGACTTGGCCGACTCGTACTTGGTGGCCCACACCGCGGGATCGGCCAGCTCGTCCTCGACGGCGCGCAACGCGGCCTCGGCGTCTTCGATCGCGCGCTCGGCCAGCTGCTGATCGCGGAGGCAGTTCTTCGAGGGACCCGCGGGGCTTGGGCTTGGCCCTGCGCTTGGAGCCATTCTTGGTCGATGAGGATGTCGTTCCGGTCGGCGCATGCGCCGACCGGCGGTGGATGAGCTCCGCGAGCTGACCCAGTCGGACGTTCCGCCCCGGCAAGCCCGGGGCGGAATCGTTAATGAATGATCCGGGTTAGTTGATCATTTGCGTCGAATAGACGGCAGCAGCTATCTCCACTAGGGCTCTACCAGTTCGATTGCTTCTTCTTCTCCCGTAGAGTTACGGAATCCATCGAGGATGTCAGTCGAGGACTCGCCGGCTTCTTCGGCCGTACCGTTTATTTCTGAGGTGAGATGTTGATTGGTCAGAGTTTGGCTTCCTAGTAAAATTAACTTCAAAGCCTGAACGCCTGTAGTCTGTTTGAAGACAAGTGTAAGTATTCTGAAAGGTGTATTCAATGGCGCCTGTACACCGCCGCTTTGGAGTTCACCGATCACACTCCCAGTCACCTTGACTTTAATTGCTCCTCCGTCACACGTGAAATTGATGCCGGCAGAAGGCAGTAATATGATTATTGCGGGAATGGTCGTATTCGTGCCGCTATGGGCTAACCCTACGTGGAATAATGTGCTTAATGGTATATAAATTTCACCAGCCCCAGCACCTGCAGAGTTGCATGAAGTGCTAAGGGCTGTCTCTTTACATCCTATGAACACTATTAAGACTAACCCTAAAGTGGAACTGAGGAACGAGCCATGGTTTCTGACAGTAGAGCAAGTGATGACTTTTTTGCCGGTAGATTCCAATGTTGATACGCCAGCCGCGGATAAGAACGAAGCGCCTACCACGCCACCACCTAGGGAAAACCTGACTAATAGTTGTCCAGCCGAAGCGCTCGACACGGCAACCGCGCTGAACGCGAACGCCGCCGCCAAGCACAACTCAACCATACGTATACATTTCATCTCAACTGCTCCTTGATATCCGGAGCAACGAGGCGACATCAGCCTACCACGCGGCGAGAACCCTAGCCGAGCCCATTCCGCGCACGCAAGCATCGGTTTGCAGCCATCAAGATGCAGGCGAGCGGCGGACCGGATTGCGGAGGGGTCGCCGTGTGGGGACTCGATGCCATCTCGTGTATGCTCCTGTTTTTGTTGGGTCCTGGCCTCTCGGTCGGGAAGCCAGGGCGGTATATCGGCTGCGAAGCACTCGAAATATCAAGGAGATAAGATGCTCCGAGCCGGTTTCTTACACTGCCCCTTGCCCAAGCCGTTGCTCGCTCGGTAACGGGACACTCGATTGTCTAGCAAGTTTCATCGAGTGCGTGGTGTCGATCATGCGAATGAACAGGTGGGTTCAGGAGTCCGGACGACCGGACTCCTGCTGCGTGCAGGCCAATGTTCGCTCGCGCCACGATTCGCCTAGTGGGAGACAATCCTCCGAAAATCCGCACGAACGGCGGGATTGCGACGAGATCTGCTTGCCTGCTTGGCGATTACGTCCGGTCAGGCGTTCAAGGCGGCGCCGAAGGCGACCATCATGGCCTGACCGGCGGCGTAGAGCTCACTGTGCGCTGGAACAGCACCGCGACACCGGCGTGCGCAAGCCCTCATCAGACGACTGTCCGCGGGAGAGGCCGGGAGACATCTGCCTTCGAAACTGAAGGAACACATTCGAATACTCCAGATGTATTCTCACTGATTCACCTCGCCGAGGTCGACGCTCCACGCCTCACTCGACCAGCGTCTCCAACCGCGCGTAGGCATCCTCCACGGCGCGGCGCGCGGCCGTGTGGCGCGCCTCGGACTTGGCCGACTCGTACTTGGTGGCCCACACCGCGGGGTCGGCCAGCTCGTCCTCGACGGCGCGCAACGCGGCCTCGGCGTCTTCGATCGCACGCTCGGCGGCGGCCTGCGCGCTGAGGCGGTTCTTGGATGGCCCTGCCGGCTTGGGCTTGGCCCGGCGCTTGGAGCCGTTCTCGGTCGATGAGGATGTTGTTCCTGTCTCGCTCCCAGCCAGGGCCGCATGCGGCCCTGGTGCCGACGCCGCATGCGGCGTCGGTCTCCCCAGCTCGCCCCTGCGTTCCTCGCGCACGCGCACGTACTCGGGCCAGCCGCCGACATAGCTACGCAGCGATTGCTCCTCCACCGCGATCGTGCGCGTGCCGACCGCGTCCAGCAGCGCGCGATCGTGGGAGACGAGCAGGATCGCGCCCGTGAACGCGCGCAACGCGTCCTCGAGCGCCTCGCGCGACTCGATGTCGAGGTGGTTGGTGGGCTCGTCGAGGATCAGCACGTTCGCGCCGCAGTGCACGAGCACCGCCAGCGACAGCCGCCGGCGCTCGCCGCCGGACAGCCCGTCCAGCGGTTTTTCGGCCTCTTCGCCTGAGAACAGGAACCGCCCGAGCAGCGCGCGGGCCTTGTTCGGGGTCAGGCCGGTGGCGCGGCCGGCGGCATCGAGCACGCTCTGACCGGGCGGGCCGCCCGCGCCGAGCTCGTCCGCGTGCTGGGAGAGATAGCCGACCGTCACGTTGTGCCCAGTGCTGAGCCTGCCCTGCGCGAGCGGACGGCGCCCGGCGAGGATCTCGATCAGCGTCGTCTTGCCGGACCCGTTGGGACCGACGAGCGAGACGTGCTCGCCGCGTTCCAGCCACAGCTCGGCGTGCTCGACGAGCGTCAAAGGCGGCTCGCCGACGTCGATCAGGGCGTCGGTCAGCTCGAACACCACGCGTCCGGAGCGCGCCGGCGGCTTGAACGCGAACTCCAGTCCCTGCCCGTCGCGAGGGTCGCGCTCGATGCGCTCGATCTTCGCGAGCTTCTTCACGCGCGACTGCGCCTGGCGCGCCTTCGTGGCCTTGTAGCGAAACCGCTCGATGAAGCGCTCCATCCGCGCGATCTCCGCCTGCTGGCGGTCGATCGCCTTGCCGAGCGCGATCTCGCGCGCGGCCTGCTCGCGCCGCCAGGCGTGCCAGGGGCCGGCAAAGTAGCGGGCGCGCCCCGCCTCCAGCTCGAGCACGGACGTGCCGACGGCCTCCAGGAACCAGCGGTCGTGGGCGACCAGCACGACGGCCGCGTCGAGCGAGACGAGCGTCTGCTCCAGCCACTCCAGGGACTCGATGTCGAGATGGTTGGTGGGCTCGTCGAGCAGCAGCACGTCCGCGGAGGTGGCGAGCGCGCGGGCCAGCGAGGCGCGCGTGAGCTGCCCGCCGGAGAACGTGTTCAGCGCCCGCTCGAGGTCGGCGTCGACGAACCCGAGCCCGTGCGCCATCGCGATCGCGCGATCGCGCCACAGGTAGCCGCCGCGCATCTCCAATTGCGCCTGCGCGCGCGCGTAGCGGTCGAGCGTGGCCTCCTCGGCGCCGCCCGTCGCCATGCGCGCCTCCAGCTCGGCGAGCTCGTACTCGATCTGCAGTTCCTCGGTGCAGCCCGACAGGACGTACTCGCGCAGCGGCAATCCGCGCTCGCGTGGAGGACGCTGGTCGTGCAGGGCGATCCGCACGCCGCGGGCGACGCTCAGCTCGCCGCGGTCGATCGTCGTCTCTCCCGCCAGCGCGCGCAGCAGCGTGGTCTTGCCGGCGCCGTTGCGGCCGGCGATCGTCATGCGTTCGCGGCGCTCGAGCTTGAATGAGACGCCGCGCAGCAGCGGCTGGCCGGCGATGTCGATGTGCAGGTCGGAGGCGATCAGTAGGGCCATGGGCGGTGATATTAGGAGGCCGCTTTGGGTCCAGCTACGCCGCTACCTCGGGATGGCAGTTCCCGGGCTTGAGAGCGATGGGCTTGTAGTTGATAGAAAGGCGTGATAGTCCAGCTACGCCGCTACCTCGCATGGCAACACCCGGGCTTGAAAGCGATGGGCTTGTAGTTGATAGAAAGGCGTGATAGTCCAGCTACGCCGCTACCTCGCATCGCAGATCCCGGGCTGGCGTGATAGTCCAGCTACGCCGCTACCTCGCATGGCAACACCCGCACAGTGGGCTTGCCGGATAGGTGCCAGTGTGGGAACTGATCTTTAAATGAGTGGTTTGCCGGTCTGCGACCGGCGATATATGTAAGCGGCGATTGGACGCACTCTAACCGGGCGGGCTGAGGGGGTTATGCCCCGGCGCCCGGGCGCTGCGCTAGCATCCGCTGGGACATGCGCCTGCGGCTGACAGCCACGCTGACCGTGCTGACGACGACGCTCGCGGCCCTGCTTGTGCTGGCGCCGGCGGCGCTGGCCGAAAACGACGGGCGCGGGGCCTACGGCGCGACGGACGACAAGGTCGTGACGAACGCCGGCTTCATCCTGATCGTGTTCTTTCCGACGTTCGTGTTCGTCATGAGCATGATTCAGCGCCGGCTGGAGAAGCGCAAGGAAGCCAGCAAGGCCGCCAAGCAGCAGCTCGGCGAGGTCGAGTGGCGCGGCGGCTGGTAGACCGCCCGCAGCCGATGCGTGAGCCGGCCCCAACGAGCCACATCCACCGCCGGCGGGCAGCCCGGGCATGAGCGAGCCCGACGCCGTCCGCTACGAGCGCGAGGGCGCCGCGGCGGTGGTGACGATCGACCGCCCCTACCGGCGCAACGCGGTGGACGGCGACACCGCCGCGCGCCTGCACGAGGCGTTCTTGCGGTTCGAGGCCGACGAGCAGGCGCGCGTGCTGGTGCTGACCGGCGCGGGCGGGGTGTCGTTCTGCGCCGGCGCCGACCTGAAGGCGACGGCGACGATGGCCGGCAGGCTGATGTCGGCGGAGGGGCCGATGGGTTTCACGCGCCTGACCCCCTCCAAGCCGACGATCGCCGCGATCTCAGGGTTCTGCCTCGCGGGCGGCCTGGAGCTGGCGCTGTGGTGCGACCTGCGCATCGCCACGGAGGGCTCGACCCTCGGCTACCCCGAGCGCCGCTGGGGCGTACCTTTGATCGATGGTGGAACTCAACGACTGCCACGCATCGTCGGCCTGGGCCGCGCGCTGGACCTGATCCTCACCGGGCGCATGATCGACGCCGAGGAGGCGCTGCGCATGGGCTTGCTGACAGAGATCGTGCCCGCGGGCGCGCACCTGCAGCGCGCGCTCGCGCTCGCCGAGGGCTTGGCCCGCTTCCCCCAACGCACAATGCTCGCCGATCGCCGCGCGGCGATCGAGGGCCTGGGCATGCCCCTCGCCGACGGCCTCGCCCTGGAGTCCCAGGCCGGCCCCGAGGTCTTCGAAGAAGGCGCCCGTGGCGCCGCCCGCTTCGCGGCGGGCGAGGGGCGGGGAGGCGCAGGAACTGGGGCGTAGCCCAGGTAGCCCCATGAGCATCACAATCGCCGGCACCACCTTCGAGAACCATCATTACGACCAGCGCGGGGACGTGCTGTACCTCAGCGTGGCGCACTACAAGGGCCCACCCGCGAAGGCGTCGTCAACCCCGGAGGGCCACAACATCGAGTACGACGCGACGGGTCGTGTCGTCGGTATGACTCTCACGAACGTGTCTTGGCTGCTCGATCGCGATGGGGAAATCACGATCACCCTCCCCGCGGGCCACGTCAGCTCGGACGATCTAGCCCAAGCGCTGCGTCCAGCCGCATAGGCAGCCTGCAACGCCCGGAGGGGCGCGGCGGAGGCAGGCTGAGTGGGGGGCGTAGCCAAGGGTAGCCCCGTCCGGTCAACTACCCAACCCGCCCCGACGAAGTGCGTCCAATCGCCGCTTACATGTATAGCCGGTCGCAGACCGGCAACAGACTCCTTTAAAGATCAATTTCGCACTGACTCATCTCCGGCAAGCCCACCAACCGTGTGTCTCCGCCCGAGGTAGCGGCGTAGCTGGAATACATGCCCGCATCGCACGCCCAAGCTAATGCAGCTACGCCTGGTCATACAGCTACGCCGCTACCTCGCATGGCAACACCCGCACAGTGGGCTTGCCGGAGAGATGCCAGTGACAGAACATATCCTTACGGAGTCGCGGGCCGGCCGTACCGGCCGGCGATAGATGTAAGCGGCGATT
>DATMPZ010000016.1:0-3079 GCA_035567335.1 Solirubrobacteraceae bacterium | reverse complement strand
TCACCGCCTTGGCCACCCGGCTCTCGCCGTGGCGCGCCAGGTAGTGCACCACCTCGCCGCCGCCGGTCGAGTGGCCGATGTGCACCGCCCCCTTGAGGTCGAGATGAGCGGTGAGCGCCGCCAGGTCATCGGCGTAGTGATCCATGTCGTGGCCGCCGTCGGTTTGGGTGGAGCGGCCATGGCCGCGCCGATCGTGCGCGATGACGCGATAGCCGTGCTTGAGGAAGAACAGCATGTGCGTGTCCCAATCATCGGCCGACAGCGGCCAGCCATGGCTGAACACGAGGGGCTGACCCTTGCCCCAGTCCTTGTAGAAGATCTCAACGCCGTCTTTCGTGGTGATCGTGCTCATGTTCGTCTTCCTTTGCTCGAACGTGATAGTCGATCGAAACCGAGGGCGAACGCACACGCGACTGTAGGCACGGCCGACGAAGGCGTCAAGTGGCATTTGCCTCGAATATCTCGCGCCAGGTTGCGCTCCAATTTCCGATCGGGGATCATCGCCGCGTGACGCGCCCGGCCCCCCTGGTCCTGGCGGTACTGACCGCGGCGACGCTCGTCGCCGGCGGGGCCTCCCCGGCGGGGGCGCAGCACGGCCGTGGGCGGCCGGCCCCGCGGGCGAGCCAACTCCAGCCGGGTGAGTATTCCCTCGAGTTCGACCGAATCCTGGACGCGGTCAACCGGGGCGAGGCGCGTCAGGCGCTCGCCTACTATGAGGGCGTGGCCGCCCAGGCCGAGCAACAGGGTGACGGGAAGCGCGCCGGGCAGGCCGACATGGCGGTGGCGTTGGTCACCTTCAGGCTTGGCCTCTACCAAAAGACGATTCAGTCGGGTAGCCGGGCGATCGAGCTGCTCAAGGCGAATGCCCCCGCATCCAACGAGACCTTGGCCTGGGTGTCCACCGTCTACGCCAATGTGGGGCCGGCGTATCGGCTGGTGGGGGACCTCGCGCAGGCCCGGAAGGTGTTCGAGGAGGGCCTGGCTTACGTGGCGACCCAGCGAAGCCAGCCGGGCGCGGGCTTCGCGGCGGGCTACCTCGAGCGCTGGCTCTCATACGTCGACTACGACCAGGGCGACTACGCGACCGCGCTCGCCCGCGCCAGCCGCGGGTTCGAGTTCTTCAAGGATGGGGCGACACGCCTTCGAGCCGGCGCACCGGATCGCGTGCGCTGGCAATGGCATCGCCAGGCGGCGCTGTCGGGAACCGCGGTCGGGCGGGCGCAGCGTGCCCTGGGTCGGCCCGCCGAAGCGGACGCCGCCTTCGATCTGGCCCTTCAGTACGCGCGGGTCGTCGGGCTCCACGAGCTGCAGGTCGAGATCCTCAACGACCAGGGAGCTCTGGCGCTCGCGCGCCAGGACTGGCCGAAGGCGGAGGCGATCTACCAGCGGGGTTTGCCCCTGGCCCGCCAGATCGGGAGCGTTGCCTCCCTCGCGTGGCTGAACGCGGGGCTGGCGCGGGCGCTGAGCGGCCTCGGCCGCAGCGACGAGGCCCTCGCCGCGGCCCGGGACGCCGTGCGATACGTGGAAGAGCAACGGGGAGAGCTCCGCGCGGCCTCGTTGCGCAGCGGGTTCCTCGAGGGGAGGCAGGGAATCTACGAGGACGCGGTGCGGCTGGCGCTGCAGGCTCAGCGTCCCGACGAAGGATTCGCCCTGGCCGAGCGGAGTCGCGCGCGTGCCTTCCTCGATCTCCTCGGCAGTCAGACCACGCTCTCCAAGGGCAAGACCCGCGCTCTGGTCGACGAGGAGGTCCGGCTGCGCGCCCGCCTGGCCGAAGCACAGGCCGTCGCTCGGGATGCGGGCGAATCGGAAGACGCGGTGGCGGCGCGCGCACCCCTCGAAGCCGTCGAACGGGACTACCGTGTCTTTCTCGAGCGCGTCCGCAAGGAGAGCGTCGAGCAGGTCTCGCTCATGACCGTCGAGCCGGTGACCCTGCCGGAGATTCAGGGACTCTTACCCGAGGGCACGACGCTCCTCGAATACTTGGTGGGTGACCGCGAGGTGATCGTGTGGGCGGTCGATCGCCAGCATGCGACGGTCGTGCGAGCTCCCGGCGATCGTCAGGGGCTCGTGACCGAGGTGCGGCAGTACCGGAGCGCCCTCAGCAGCCAGGCCCCGATGGCCGACGTCCAGGCTCTCGCCGAGCGGCTGTATCGTCGGCTCCTCGAGCCGGTGCGCAGCCAGATTCTCGGCGACCGGCTCCTGGTCGTGCCGCACGGCGTGCTGCACTACCTCCCGTTCGTCGCGCTCCGTTCGCCGGCCGGACGCTGGGTGGTCGAAGACTTTGCGCTCGCCACGCTCCCCAGCGCGAGCGTGCTGCGCTATCTGGCGGACAAGAGCGTGGGGGCCTCCGACCGCGCGCTCGTGGTCGGGAATCCGGACCTCGGCGCGGGGCTGGAGCTGCGATGGGCCGAGCGCGAGGCGGGGATCGTCGGGCAGCGCGAGCCGGGAACCGCCAGGGTGCTCACGCGCGGGGACGCCACCGAGAGACAGGTCAAGGCGCTCATCGAGACGGCCGGGCTCATCCATTTCGCCACCCACGGCGAGTTGAGCGAAGCGGACCCGCTCTCCTCCGCGCTCCTCCTCGTGCCGGGCGGCGGCGAAGACGGCCGCCTCGAAGTGCGCGAGCTATTCGGCCTGGACCTGCACGCGCGGCTCGTCGTCCTCTCGGCGTGCGAGACCGGGCTCGGGGCGCTGTCCCGCGGTGATGAGCTGGTGGGGCTCCAGCGGGCGTTCCTGTACGCGGGAACGCCGGCGGTCATCACCACGCTCTGGAAGGTCGACGACCGGGCGAGCTACGAGCTGATGCGGGCCTTCTACGACCGCCTCTCGGGGCTCGACGCGACGGCGGCGCTCCGGCAGGCCCAGCTGGAGACGATGCGGACCTTCCCGCACCCGTTCGCGTGGGCCGCCTTCGGCCTCACCGGTCTTCCGCGCTGACCGGTCGCGTACACTCGACCCGATGCGTCGCGCGACCAAACGCCGGGTACGGATCTTCCTCTGGCTCGTTCTGGCCGGCGCCCTGATCGGTGCCGCCTACGGGGGCGTGCTCGGCCGCATGTTCCGCGAAACCGGTCTGATC
>DATMPZ010000015.1:0-32797 GCA_035567335.1 Solirubrobacteraceae bacterium | reverse complement strand
GACGCCCGGACTCAAACACCAACCGCGTGCCACGATCCAGCAACTCCTTTGAATACTTCCTCGCATGTGCCATAAGCCGAGACTTCTCCCTCCGCCAGGCAAACCCTGGCCTCGAAGTCCCCGCCAAACACAGGATGGCTCATACAGAACCGGCGTCCTAGTCGTGTTTGCACGCCTCTGACAAGAAGCTAGCTGTTGGCCGAGGACCTGATCGGCGTACGAACCCCGGATCCCGAGAGGGTGCGGCTCACTCGCAGCATCTACGCGCCCTCGTCCCTCGACGCCGTGGCCGAAGCGGTTGCTGTTGCGACACAGGTGGAGAAGCGGATCTACGTCGAGCGCACGGGCGACGAGTATCGATGGAGCCTGACGCACCCCGGAGGGCCGTACCCCATCCTTCGAATCACTGCACGGTTCCTCCGAGTCGATTACCACGCCATCGTTGTCGGCTCCCGCAAGGTCGCTGACGGCGTTTGCGTCATTGCTGGCGACCCGGCGAGCGATCTGGCTCCCGATGCGTGGGCCGTCCTGTACTTCGATGGGCCGACCGAACCCAGTGACGTGAAGCGTCGCATCCTGCTGGCCCTCGGACTACACAACTCGTAACTCGCGACCGGCTCAAGTAGCGGGCGCTCAGGAGCGTCCGAGATTCAAGGAATTCCTTGGCGCTCGAAGCATAAGAGTCCTGCCCGAGGGATCAGCTAGCCGATTCCTTAGTGCGCATTACCCTATTTAGGAGTCCCAATGGAACGGCAGGACCGGGTCCTGACGAGGTAACCGATCTACTCCATAGTCCACCGCGCAAGTTCTGTCTCCCGGTCATGGTTTGCTATTGCTCCAAAGACCCTCAACACAAGGAGCGCCGATGGCCAACGAGAACACAGGCCAGCAGCAGACGCCGACGCCTCCGGCCCAGTCCGAGGAGCGTGCCATCCGCGAGAGCGCATGGCAGGTGATCCAACAGGGAGCGCAGGTATTCGGGGCAACGGGCGTTGGCGCTGGCGGCTTCGCCACCGCCCTTCACCTCGCCAAAGCACGCAAAGGCGGAGGCACACCTTCGGAGCCGCCGCAACCGCCAGCACCCCCAGACGCCCGAGACAAGCCGTGACCGAGGGGTTCTCGGCGGGACAGTCCGTCTACATCGATGTCGATGGCGAGCGAGTCGAGGGCGTCTTTGTGCGCCCCGGAGAGCAGGCCGAGGGCATCACGGTCGAGAGTCCCGCCGCCGATGCACCGTACAAGCGCGACGTTGCTTGGGTCCGGCGTTCCGATACCGGAGACGTAGAGGCGTTTTTGTACGAACGCATCTCGCCTCGGGCAACGTAGCCCACCCACTTCCGTAGTCCGAACCCGTCGCTCCAACGGAGGCTGGCGTGGCCAGCATGCCACCACCAACGGGGCGCGATCAGCCGGTCAGGACAGCCGCAGCGATCTTTTGCGCGATGGCTTCGAGGGAGTCCCGTGCCGTCTCGAAGCCCGCGAGGTCCGGCAGGATGCCGCTGTACTCGGCTACGTGCTCGAAGGTGACGCCGTCGAGGACCGGGATGAGAGTGTCCTTGTGGAGGAGCGCACCAAGCTCGCGCTCGGTCCAGAAACGGCCAGCCACGTAGGCGGGCGTGAGGAGCACGACCCCTGCGCGCGCCTTCTGTAGCCCGAGGTCCATCTGGCGGGCCTGGCTCTTGCCTGGCTGGATCGCGACCTCGTCAAACCAGACCCTCACTCCGAGGCTTTCTAGCTCCCGTCGCAGGATGTCGCCTGCCTCGCCGCCGTCGATCCGCGCGTAGCTGAGGAACACGTCCCATTCCCGGTCGTCAAGCTGCGCGACCGCGCGCTGAATACGATCAGCAAGAGCCTCCTCATCGACGGTGTAGCGAGGACCTGACGTGGCGACCCGAAGCCGGTTCCGAAGATCGGCAACGACCGCCGCGTTGTGGGCGTTGACCTGACCGACATGGCGGTTGTAGTCGGAAATCGCCCGCTGGTTCTGCTGCTGGACGCGCCGGTTGTGCTCGTTGATGCGGCGTTCTTCGTTCCGCACGCGCTGTTCTTCTGCGCGATTGTGCTGCTCGACGCGGCGGTTGTGCTCATTGACCTCCCGCTCGACGCGCTGCCTTTCCTGGCGGTTGAACTGGTCTACTTGTCTGTTGTAAGCATCGACCCGCCGACGATGCTCGGCCTCCGCTTGCCGCTGCGCTTCGCGAACTGCCCGTTCGTAGCCTGCACGATCAAAGGACATTGCCCACGGTCTAGCAGCCGAAGCAGACGAACAAGCGTTCGTGCCAAAAGCACGGCTGGGAAGGCCGCTATTTGCGTGATTTTCCCGCGTCCGACCGCTTTACGCGCCACCGGGACGTTCCCCCTGGCGTCCAGCCGCTCGTCCGCGCTGGTGGCTACCGTCAACGCCGCCCGTGGACCCCGATCTACATGCGGACGTAAAGCGATGGCGCGAGTGGATCAATGGCCCGATCCGCGAGGACATGATCGGCATGCACCACCGGCGCTTCATCTGGCGGCGCGTTACGGAGATCGCCAACACGAACCCCGAGGTTCGTGACAAGGGGTCAGCGTTCTGGGACTTCCTCGGGCAGACCTACGCGGCGACGCAGGCGATTGCGATCAGGCGCCAGGCGATGGACACACGCCGCGACGTGTCCTCACTTGCCCTGGTGATCAAGCAGATGCGAGGCAACGCGCAGGCACTCACCCGCGACTCGTACGTCAGCCTGTTCGACGAGAACGACGAGCTGATGTTTCAGCGCGCGCATGAGGGCTTCAACCGCTTGGCGGACAAGAGCGGTGCTCACCTGGACCCAGATATCCCGACCGCTGACCTCGACGCGCTGAAAGACGCGGCGAAGCGAGTCGGCATCTACGCCAACGAGCAGATCGCGCACGCCGCAGCCGAGCCCACCGTTCCAGAGATGCCAACATACGACGACCTCAACGCAGCCATGGACGCTCTCGGGCGCATCTGTCAGAAGTACACCGTCTGGTTGACCGCTGGTTGGCCCGCCACTTGGGAGCCCGTCATGCAACACGACTGGGAGGCGATCTTCCGCGTCGCGTGGCTCCCACCGAAGCCGACTTGACTCGGGCGCGAAGGAGCGTCACCCAGCGGCGCGTCGCTATGGGCTGGGCCGCCGCCTCATCAGCAGCGCCAGCAGGATCAAAAGCCTCAAATTTGGCTCTGCTGCATCGTTGGATGAATGCACCGGTTCGATTCCGGTCGTCGCCTCTCGGACAGTTCTCTCTAGAGTTCTCAATTGGCGGGCGCCGCGACCGTTGCCGGGCGCGTCTCTCCTCTCGGGATAATGCTGGACCCCTCGGCAACCTCAAGAGCGCTCACTGCGCAGCCGATGAATGGTCCATGGCCTGGAAGGCGTTCTGGTGGCTCGTCGTAATCGGCGTCGTCGTCGCCCTTTGGCAGGTCGCACCTCCGCTCGCGATCTTGGCTGCTATCACACTGCGCGCGGTGCTTTGGGCGAATTGGGTCGGCAAGGAATAGTAAGCGACCGCGGTGCCAGGGCCGGCCGTGTGTACATTAGGCCCTGGGCACGTGTACAAACCCTCCACCGACGGCCCGAATCTGGCTCTAGCTGGTAATTGAGGACTGTCCCCCGACTGCTACGCTGTGTAGCAACTGTATGGAGAGCCGTACGATCCCCCAGCGAGAGTTGCGCAACAACATCGCACAGGTGCTCCGCCGCGCGGAGGCCGGCACGGAGTTCACGATCACTGTGCGCGGACGCCCAGTCGCGCGACTGGGCCCCGCGGATCACCCCCGCGAGCGCCGACTGGACGTCGATCGCGATACGTTCCAGGCGATCCTCGCCAACACGCCCGTCGATGATGCCTTCGCGACGGACATCGCCAGGGTGCGAACTGAGGAAGAGCCGGTCGGCGATCCGTGGGATTGCTCTTGAGCGGAGCGCTGCTCGATACCTCCGTCGTGATCAACGGTCTAGGCCCGCGCCAAATGGACGCGCCGGAGACGATGGCCATCTCGGTGATCACCCTCGGCGAGCTGCGCGCCGGCGTGCGACTCGCCGGCGATCCCTCGGCGCGCGCCGCCCGTCAACGGCGCCTCGTCGCGATTCGCGACGCCTTCGAGCCGATCCCAGTCGATGAGACGGTTGCGGAGCATTACGGCGACGTGCTCGCCACCGCACGCTCCGCCGGGCGCGCCACCAAGGCGACAGACCTGCTGATCATCGCCACGGCGGCAGCCACCGGCCGCATCCTGCACACGCTCGACACACGCCAAACAGCACTGGCGCAGGCCGCCGGCATCCAGGTCCGGTCAAACGCCTGAGTTCGTGCAACGAAAGCGGGCTGGATGCCCCGGCGCCCCCGTCCGGGTGGACTAGAGAAAGGAAAATGATGGTAGAACGAATCGATGACATGCCGGCAGGGACAATTGGTTTCAGGGCCTCCGGCAAGCTCACCCGCGATGACTACCGCGAGATCCTGGAGCCGGTCTTGCGCAAAGCGGCGGAGTCCGGAGATATCCGCATGCTCTTCAGGCTCACGGATTTCGAGGGGCTCGAGCCCGGAGCCTGGTTCGAGGACGTCAAGACCGGGCTCGGGCTGGGCATCGGGCACCATTCGGCATGGAAGCGCTCGGCGATCGTCACCGACGTGGACTGGGTCGGGAAAGCATTCCAGCTGTTCGCCTGGATGACCCCCGGCGAAGTCAAGGTTTACGGATTGGATCAGCTGGAGGAAGCCAAGAGCTGGGTCACAACCTGAACGACCGCCGAGGCGACCGATCGGTCTCCCGCTCACGTCCACACGGCGAACATGCCTCATGGGAGACTGCGCCACACTGCACCTATGCGCCAGCGCATCACCGTGATCACCCTGGGTGTGCGCGACCTTGCTCGCGCGCGACGCTTCTATGAAGCGCTCGGCTGGCGCACCGGCGCTGGGCTCGACGACGACGTCGTGTTCTTCCAGGCCGGCGACATGGTTCTCTCGCTGTGGGACCGCTCGCGTCTGGCCAAGGACAGCTGCGTGCCGGACACTCCGGGCTGGGGCGGAGTGACGCTCGCGCTCAACCTCGACTCGCCAGCTGAGGTCGAGGAGGTCACCGAGCAGGCCCGCGCAGCCGGCGCGCGGATCGGACGCGAGCCGGCCGAGACGTTCTGGGGCGGCTACAGCTCGGTGTTCCTCGACCCCGAGGGCCACCCCTGGGAGATCGCCCACAACCCGCACTGGACGCTCACGCCCGACGGTGGCGTCAGGCTCGGCTGACGCCCACCCGCCTGCCTTGCGCCACCTGCGCGCCCCCTCAACGCCAACCGCTGCGGTGAGCGGCGCCAACAGCAACCAGACGCAGGGACTGGCTATGGCTCACCCACCCTAACCCAAGCGCCCCCTCCCCACACTCACACCATCCCGGCGGCGCGCCGATGGTGATCGTGTCGGGTTACAGAGATCCCATGCGCGCCACCATCCTACGCCCATGCACGCTCACGCTCGCGATCCTCCTCGCCGTATGCGCGGGTGGGGCCGCGCCCGCCGGCGCACAGACGCCCGCTCCCGCGCTCACCTCCGCCCAGCGCCACTACCTGACGCTGGCGCAGGCCGGCGTCGCCGCGGCCGAGCGCTGGCGAGACCCGCGGCTCGGCTGGTATGACGCGCGCCTTGAAGACCACGACCGCTATCCGCTGGCCACGATCTGGGACATCGTGCCGCTGTTCCAATCGCTTGACGCGATCGCCATCGCCCAGCCGACGGGCGCCAACCGCCGCGCCGTCTCGCGTTTCGCCGCCGGAGCCGAGCGCTACCTGAATCGAGGACTGCGCCCCATTCCGGGCTACTCCCCCTATCCGAGCGATCGCGCAGCGAACACCGAGACCTGGTTCGACGACAACGGCTGGTGGGGACTGGCGTTCGTGCAGGCCTACCGCGCCACCGGCACACGCCGCTATCTCACCGACGCGCTGCGCGCCCTGCGCTACATCGCCGCCGCGGGCTGGAATCCCGGCGTGGGTGGGATCTGGTGGAACACCCACCACCCCTACACCGCCGGCGAGGCGCTGGCGAGCGCCACGCTGCTGGCGACGCTGCTCTACCAGCAGACGCATTCGCGCTTCGCGCTCACCCAGGCGCTGCGCTTGCAGGCCTGGGCCAACACGAGCGGGTTCAGCCAGACCGACCAGCTGTACGCCGCCAGCGACCTCAGCCCCACCCCAATCGACTACATCCAAGCACCGCTCATCTACGCCCAGGCGCTGCTCTGCCGGATCGACGCCGCGCCCGCCGACTGCACGCTCGCTGACTACCTGACGGCGACGGCGCTTCACCGATTCGGCGAGTCGCTGGACTTCGCGCCCCAGTACGACGCCATCTATCTGCAGTGGATGCTCGCGCTGTACTCGCTCGACGGCGACCCCGCGCTGTATGCACTGGCCGCCGCGAACGCGCGTGCCGCGCAAGCCCGCGCGGTGAACGGCGCCGGCCTGTACCTGCGCTCCTGGGCCGGCGAACCGCTGCCCGCCGCCTACGCCCAGCCGGGCATGTTGCAGACCCACGCCGCCACCACCAGCCTGTTCGCGTGGCTGGCCGTGGCGCGACCGCCCGCGTGAGCTACAGCGGCCGTACCAGCGTCACCAGCGACCATACCAGCGCCGGCGACCGACCCCCGCGTCCACGCCGCCGATCACGAACCCGAGCAGCCACAGCGCAACGGCCACCAGCAGCACGAACCACAGCACGTGTGCCGCGAACCCCAGACCACCAAATATGGCGAGAATCAGCAGTAGAACTATCAAGGCGACCATGATGTTTGCCTCCACTTTCGGTTGACACAACATCTACCCTGCCGGCGTGCCGGTAAAACGGCAGGTCTATCTGAGTTCGTTTCTTCGAACTCCGATCGCACTGGCGCGGCCTATTGGGCAGCCAGCAGCGGAACGTCGTGCGCGAGTTCGGCGGGGATGAAATCGGAGGCGTAGATGGTGGTGCGTCGGCCCGATGCCGAGATGCCGTAAACGAGCCCGGAGTGATTGATGAACTGCGGCTGTTGGACATCGCGTTCGGAACCGACCCCCCAGGCCTTCCACGCGCGGGCGAGTTCGTGGGCGCTGCCGGTGAGGTAGAGCATCCGCCCGGTCATATGGTGGCGAGCGAGGAATGCGGCCACGGCCTTCCTCGTATCCCCGCGGGGATCGACCGAGACGGCGATGATCTGCACCTGCGAGGAGCGCGATCTCAGCAGTTCGAGCGTGGCGTGCAGGCTGGCGGTGATCAGCGGGCAGACGTCGGGACAGTTGGTGTAGAGGAACGTTACGAGCACTGCGCGACCCCGATAGGAGTCGATGTTGACGGGCTCTCCGAGGTAGTTGCGTAGCGCAAGCGGCGGCGTGGGCGCCGGCGGGGAGAAAGCCTCGGCCGCACGGAACCGACTGTGGTCTGAGACGGCGCCAGTCGCCTGCTGGCGCGAGGAGCCGCCGATCAGGAGCGCCGCGAGGCCGCCGGCTACGACGACCAGCACGAGCAGAGCGAGCAGTATGCGGGGGTTCAGTCCACGTGCGCGCATCCTGAGCGAAGTTACCAGCGCACGGTGGGTTCGTGCCCCGGTTGACGGAGGCCGTCGGGGCGAGCCCCGACGGCCAGGCATGCCCGGCTGTGGGCTGTTGGGGCGCCGAGACCGGGCGCGGCGCAGGGCGAGCGCGTGGTGACCGCGGCGGTGCGCGTGCGTGGTCAGATGGCGCTTTCAACACCGCTCCTGCTGAGCGGATCTCGCGGGCGGCGTCCGTCGGCAAGAAACGTTGCAGACCTTTCGATGTGATGCAAATTGCAGAAGGACCTGTTAGGTTGCCCCGCGTTCGTGCCTAATCCTCGACCTCACGGGGTCGGGAGCGGGGGACCCAGTTGCGGCCGCAGAGGGCCGCGGGGGGCGAATCGCCACCACAGCGTGGCGTAGCGCATGTGCGCGAGCCCGACAGCTAACCCCGTAGGCGCCACTGACGAAGTCGAAAGGACGTAGCGCATGCCGGGATTGCCGTCGCGTGATCTTGCCGTACTCGACCCCTGGGAAGCCTCCTACGCCCGCTCTCGCGCGCGACGCGAACGGGCCGGGCGCAGGCGCCGCGGCGGCGTCGACGGCCAGTCTCCTCCCGCATCATCCCTGTCCGCGCTGCTGAGCGCCCGTGGAGCGCGCGCTGCGAGCGCCCGTGACCTGGCCGCCAGCGATGCGTGGGAGCTGTCGCTGGGGCGTTCACGGGCACGCAGGCGCGCGCGGGAGCTGCGCTTCGTGCCGGCGGGCACCCGCGCGAAGCGGATCTCGCTGGGCGCGCTGGTCGCGCTGAGCACCGGTCCGACCGCCAGCCTGGCGGACGCGGGCGGGGCGGGCGGGGCCGGGTCCACCGCCGCGGGACCGCCGACGACGACCGAACACATCATCGCGCTCAGCGAAGGCGACGAAGGCCGGCAGGTGGAACTGCTGCAGCGCGCGCTCGGCATCGGCGTCGACGGGGCGTTCGGGCCCGTAACCGAGGAAGCGGTGCGGAGCTTCCAGGCCAGCCACGGCCTGACGATCGATGGGATCGTCGGCCCGCAGACCAGCGCCGCGCTACGCGGCCAGACGCCGGCGCAAGCGTCGGCGGCGGATGGCTCGAGCGGTGAAGAAGCGTCGTCTGGCGAAGCAGCCTCGTCCGGCGAAGGCTCTGGTGGCGGCGGCGCGGTAGCGCGGCTGCAGAGCGCACTGCACCTCACCGCCGACGGCAACTTCGGCCCGGAAACGGAGGCCGCGATCAAGCGGCTGCAGGCGCGGCACGGGCTGACCGTGGACGGAATCGTGGGACCAGCGACGTGGAGCGTGATCGGCGTCAGCGGCGAGCAGACGCTGACACCGCCGGCAGCGGCTGTCGCCGGGGCTCAGCACATAAATCGCCACAGCGCAGACGCGAGCTCGGGCGCAGACACGAGCTCGGGCGAAGCGTTCTCCGCAGGCGCAGGCGCGAGCGGCAATGCGGTGGCGCGGCTGCAGAGCGCACTGCATCTCACCGCCGACGGCAACTTCGGCCCGGAAACGGAGGCCGCGATCAAGCGGCTGCAGGCGCGGCATGGGCTGACCGTGGACGGCGTCGTGGGACCGGCGACGTGGAGCGTGATCGGCGTGAGCAACGAGCAGACCCTGCACCCCCCGCGCTCGGCGCTGACCGGCGGCGGCTCCTCGGGCTCCTCGAGCACCGCCGGGGGCGAAGGCGCCGGCTCGAGCGTGGTCGCGCGGGTGATCGCCGCGGGCGATGAAATCGCGACGCGGCCATACGTGTTCGGCGGCGGGCACGGCTCGTTCCAATCGACCGGCTACGACTGCTCGGGGTCGGTGTCCTACGCGCTGCACGGCGGCGGCCTGTTGAGCTCGCCCGAGGACTCCTCGGCGCTGGAGTCCTACGGCGAAGCGGGCCCCGGCAGGTACATAACCGTCTACGCCAACTCCGAACACGCGTGGATGGTGGTGGATGGCAGACGGTTCGACACGATCGCCCAGCAGGAAACGGGCACGCGGTGGTCGAGCTCGATGATGTCCACGGCGGGCTACGTCGCGCGCCACCCCGCGGGGATGTAGCGCCGCCCCACAAAGCGAACGCCAGTCTGCTCTGAGCGGCACCGGGCGACCCGGCGTAGCGTCTCCCTTACGAGAGGAGGTTTGCTACACCGGGCCGCTGTGCACCGGTATTCCGGCGGAACAGCCGACACCATAGGGCCCGAACCGGGCTCATGACCATGTCTTTTTTGCCCTGTCGACCATCTGCAAGCAACAAGACACAGTCCTGACACAAAGTCCGCTTCCGGTCACCCCGGAGAGCTCCGCTCCAAGTCCGGCACCGACCTCTGCGCGCGAGCCCCGAGAGTTTCGTCCCAAGCGCGGCCTAACTTGATTGCCTCCGCGACTACAGGAGGCAGACGACGATGCTGGCACGCACGAGGACGTTCACGATCGAGGGATTGCAGACACGACCGGTGACCGTCGAGGTCGACATCCGCTCGGGGCTGCCCGCGTTTGCGATCGTCGGACTGGCCGACGCGTCGGTGCGCGAGGCGCGCGAGCGCGTGCAGGCGGCGATCCTGAACTCGGGGTATGAGTTTCCGGCGCGGCGGATCACGGTCAACCTCGCTCCCGGGGACGTGCCCAAGGTGGGCCCGGGGTTGGATCTGGCGCTGGCCTGCGGCGTGCTGGCGGCGAGCGAGCAGCTGCCCAAGGAGAGCCTGGACACGCACGCGCTGTTCGGCGAGTTGGCGCTCGACGGCGGCGTGCGCGGCTGTCAGGGAACGCTCGCGGTGGCGCAGGCGTGCGCCGAGGAACGGGTGGCGACGCTCGTGCTCGCGCCTGAGCGCGCGCGGGAGGCGATGCTGGTGGACGAGCTCGCGGTCGCCGCGACGGGGACGCTGCAGAGCGCGACGCGGGTGCTGAGCGGCGGTCCGCCGGACCCGCTGCCCGACCCGGATGCGCTCGCGGCGGGCGGGAGCGCCGCGAGCGCACGGGGTCCGGACCTGAGCGAGGTGCGCGGCCAGCACCACGCGGTGCGGGCGCTGATCGTGGCGGCGGCGGGCGGGCACAACTGCCTGCTGAGCGGCTCGCCGGGGACGGGCAAGACGATGCTCGCGCAGCGGCTCCCGTCGATCCTGCCGGGGCTCAGCCGACCGGAGGCGATCGAGGTGACGCGCATCCACAGCATCGCCGGCGAGGCCGAAGGCGCGCTGGCGCACAGCCGGCCGTTCCGGGCGCCGCATCACTCGATCACGACCGCGGGGCTCGTGGGCGGCGCGCGCAGGGGGTGGGTCGGAGAGGTGGTGCTCGCCCACCGGGGCGTGCTGTTCCTGGACGAGCTCTCGGAGTTCGCCAAGCCGGCGCTGGAGGCGCTGCGCCAGCCGCTGGAGGACGGGCGTGTGGCGATCGTCAGGGCCAGGCACTCCGCGGTGTATCCGGCGCGGTTCATGCTCGTGGCCGCGACCAACCCGTGCCCCTGCGGGTATGCGGGCGAACGCGAACGGTGCCGGTGCAGCGAAACCGACATGGCGCGCCACCGGCGCAAGCTGAGCGGCCCGCTGCTGGATCGACTCGACCTGCAGGCCAAGCTCGAGAACGCGGGCAGCGAGGGGCTGAGCGCCGAACCGTGGACGAGCTCGCAGAAGGCTCGCGAGCGCGTTGCGCAAGCCCGCGAGCGCCAGGCGCGACGATTGCGCGAGGAGTGCAGCGCGGTGAACGCGCACATGGACGTGCGGCTGCTCGAACGGCACGCGCGCCTGGACGAGCAGGGCCAGCGGATGTTGCGCGACGCCCAATCGCGGGGAGCTCTGAGCGCGCGCGGGCAGCACCGCACGCTGCGCGTGGCGCGCACGATCGCCGACCTGAACGGCTGCGAGCGCGTGCGGATGCGCGACGTCGGCGTGGCACTGTCGCTGCGCCCGGAGACCGGGCTGCGCGGCAGCCGGGCGGCGTGAAAGGGCGTGTGCGATGACCGACGAGACAGGCGCCCCCACGCTGCGAGCAGGCGTCGAGACGCTCTGCCGGCGCTCCTCCGGCTACCCGCCGGCTCTGCGGGAGAGCCCGGACGCCCCCAGGATGCTCTATGTGGTGGGCGGCCGCGAGCGTCTTGCTCGGCTCATGGCCGGGCCCGTGGTGGCGATCGTAGGCAGCGAACGACCGACGGACTACGGGATGGAGATGGCCTTGAGCCTCGCCCGCGGGCTGACCGCTGCGCGCGTGACGGTCCTGAGCGCCTTCGCCAACGGCATCGCCGCCGCCGCGCACACGGGAGCGCTCGAGCTGGATGGGCCGACCGTCACGGTGATGGCCGGTGGCGTCGACGTGGTCGAGCCGGCGGGCAGGCGCGGGTTGTACGAGCGCGTCATCGCGAGCGGGTGCGCCATCGCCGAGCCTCCCTGCGGTACGGCACGACGTCGCTGGGACGCCAGCGCACGGGCACGCACGGTCGCGGCGCTGGCCGCGGTGACGATCGTGGTCGAGGCCGACGACAATCGGTGGGATTTGCGCATCGCCCGAATCGCCCAGGCGCTGGGGCGCACGGTGGCGGCCATCCCCGGTCGGCTCACCTCGCCGGCGAGCAGAGGAACGAACGCACTGCTCGCGGAGGGCGCGCCGCTCGTACGGGGAGCAGCCGACGTGCTCGACCTGCTGTATGGGCTGGGCGTGTCGCGGCTCGACGCCCCCTCGCTGCCGGCGCAGCTGCATCCCCATCTGCGAACGACGCTGGAACGGGTGGGCGCGGGCCAGGACACTCCCGGCAAGCTGACCCGCGCCGGAGACGATCCGGGCGCGACGCTGCTGGCGCTCGCCGAGCTGGAGCTGATGGGCCTGCTCGGCCGAGGCGACGGCGGACGGTACGTACCGCGCCAGAGCCTTGCCGGCGAGTAGAACTCACTCCGGTGGACAGCGACACACCCCAACCGATGATCCCGGCCGGCGGCGCGACGCTCGGCTCCTACACCCCTTTCTCGACCTGGACGCTCGAGACCCACAGCCTCGCCGAGGATCACCGCCGGCAGCCACGGCCGCGAACGTGCTCGTGATCATCGCCATGGGACTCGGCGCGGCGGCGCTGGGCCGCACGCTGAGCGGCTGGTTATGACGGTCCTGCTCGCCCTGCTTGCGTCTGGGTTCATCGGGATATCCGACTTTCTCGGTGGCGCCGCGAGCCGGACCCACAGTCCTCTGCAGGTGACCGTCGTGCTCCACGTGGCGACGCTCGCGACGCTCGTCCCGATCGCAATCGTGCTCGGCGCGAGCGATCTGACCCCGCAGGACGTGGCCCTGGGAGCGGCAAGCGGCCTGGCGACCGGCGTTGCCTACGTCGGCTTCTTCGCGGCCATCGGTCGCGGGCGGATCGGCATCGTCGTGCCCGTGTCGGCCGCCATGACCGCTCTATTGCCAACAGTGGTAGGGATCGCCGGAGGCAACGCGCTATCCACGCTGACGGCGGTCGGCGTCCTGTGCGCGCTCGTCTCGATTCCACTGATCGCCTATGAGGCCGGCGAGGACGAAGCGAGCCCCGAGGACTGGACGGTCGCCCGGCAAATCGCGGTGTCGATCCTGTGCGGCGTCGGCTTCGGCGCGTTCTTCGTCTGCATAGGGCACACCTCGCAGGGCGCGGGGTTGTGGCCGACCGTGGGCAATCTCGCGGTCGCCGCCACGGTGACCGGCGCGATCGCGCTCGCTCGAGGCGTGATACCGAGCTCTGGGTCCATCCCGCGACTGGCCGTCGCCGGCGGTATCGCCTTGGGCGCCGCCGACGCCACCCTCACCACGGCGCTCCAGCGTGGACCGCTGACCGTCGCGTCGGTGCTCGGCAACCTCTATCCCCTCGTCACGATCGCTCTCGGCGTAGCCCTGCTCGGTGAGCGCATACGCCGCTGGCAGGGAGCTGGAATCGCACTGGCGGTCTCAGGCGTCGCGATGATCGCGGCCGGATAGCTCAACCCTGGGTGCGGGCAACGCGCATGCGCCATACCGAGGGATCCACCCCTATAATCGGCCCTCGCGCGGATGTAGCTCAGTTGGCTAGAGCGTCTGCTTGCCATGCAGAAGGTCGAGGGTTCGAGTCCCTTCATCCGCTCTCAAACCGCTGGTGACGGCGGGTTTTGGCAGCCGCTTCCAGAATGTTCGTCACAGCGGACGCCGGCGAGCGTAGTGAAGCGTCCCGGGCACCGCTCCGCCGCGGCTCTCCGCGTGTTCTGGGAGTTGCGGCTCCCCAACGATCGAAAGGCACTTACTCCATGCAACGTCGAACTCTGTCGCTCATCGCCATCCCCGCCACCCTGGCCGCTGCGGCCATCGCCGTCCCGGCGCTCGCCGGAACGGGCACGAGCCCCGCGGCCCATGTTGCCCGCACGCGCACCTGTAACGCCGTGATCGTCATCAGCAATCACCGCCGCATCCGCGCCTGCCTGCTCCGCGGGCCACGAGGCTTCACGGGCCCCGCCGGACCGCGCGGAGCGACGGGCAAAACCGGCCCCACCGGGAAAACGGGGAAAACGGGCCCGGCCGGGAAAAACGGCACGAATGGGACAAACGGCACGAACGGCACGAACGGGACGGCCCGCGCCTACGCGCTCGTACGGCCCACCTCCCCGACCGCGGCCGACCTGATCGGCGCTTCGAACATCACCAGCGTCAGCGAGATCAGCGCAGGTGGTTCGAATGGCGGCGTCTACTGCATCACCCCCGCGGCCGGCATCACCCCCTCCGCCGTCGCGGCCGTCTCCTCCGAGGTCAGCTACAGCGCCGGCGGCGCGCCGGGTACGATCGCCGTAAACGCCCAGCACACGCACTGCCCCGCGAGCACCTTCGAGGTGGACACCTACACTCCCGCCACGACGACGCTCGCGACCGGCTATGCGTTCACGATCATCATCCCCTGACGCCCGCCCTGAGCGCCGACGAGCAGAGGAGCAGACCCGATGGCAGCCACCGACACCGCCGCAGAGCAGCTCATCACGGGAGTGGACTTCGTCGCCGTCTCGACGAGCGACCTCGACACCGCCGTCGCGTTCTACGGCGAGACGCTCGGGCTGGCGATGTCGGTGCATCTGCAGGAGCGCAACTACGCCGAGTTCGAGACGGGAAACCTGACGCTGAGCGTGATCGACGCGGCGAAGATGGGGATGGAGCATCAGGTGCGCGGCCATGAGATCGCGCTGCACGTCGACGACGTGCAAGCCGCGCGCCGAACGCTGGAATCGCGCGGGGTCGCGTTCCGGGGGGACACGCTGGACACGGGCGTATGCCACATGGCGCTGTTCAACGACCCCGACGGCAACCCGCTGATGCTGCACCACCGCTACGCGCCGCGCCCACCTCGCCCATAGATCAGGACGGCGGCGCGCGCCGCGTATGCGCACTACCCTGCACGGAGATGCTGTTTACACGCAAGCCGCCCAGCGCGATCAACGCGGCCGACGCCCTGCCCGGGCGAACCACCGAGATGCGCGTGCCCGCGCGACATCAGGTACTGGGGGCTCCGCTGCAGCCGCCGTTCCCCGAGGGCATACAGATCATCGTGTTCGGCATGGGCTGCTTCTGGGGAGCCGAGCGGATCTTCTGGCAGGTCGACGGCGTCTACACCACGGCGGTCGGCTACGCGGGCGGATTCACGCCCAACCCGACCTACGAGGAGGTGTGCTCGGGTCAGACCGGTCACGCCGAGGTCGTGCTGGTCGCATTCGACACCGCCCGCACGAGCTTCCAGGAGATGCTGAGGCTGTTCTGGGAGGGCCATGACCCGACGCAGGGCATGCGCCAGGGCAACGACGTCGGCAGCCAGTACCGCTCGGCGATCTACGTCGGCGACAAGGCTCAGCGAACCGCGGCGCAAGCCTCACTCGAGGCTTATCAGCGGATGCTCACCGCGGCGGGCCATGGCGAGATCACAACCGAGATAGCCCAGATCGACGACGAGGCTCACCCGTTCTACTACGCCGAGGACTACCACCAGCAGTACCTCGCCAAGAACCCCGGCGGCTACTGCGGCCTCGGGGGGACCGGTGTGAGCTGCCCGGCGGGTCTCGCAAATCCTGCGTAGAACGACCGCGACCCCGCCGGATGACGGGGCCGCAAGCCGTCTCGTTGTCCTACCGGGACACGCCCTCCGTCCGTGGGGTGGACGGAGAGCGCGGCCCGGAAGCTCCTCGTACCTACGTGGCGCTGCCAAGCGCGGGCTCGCTGCCGCTCGGCTGCCACGCCGGCGGGTGCGGTCCGCCGAGCGTGGGCACGTCCGAGGGGTAGACCTCGTTGCCGTGGATCGCGTGATCGCCGATCTCGAGCTCCTCGTCGGAGAGGCGCAGGGGCATGACGATGCTCACGAGCTTCAGCAGGACAAACGTCATCGCACCGCTGAAGACGATCACAAACGCCGCGGCCTCGGCCTGCCAGCGCAGCAGCGTCCAGCTGCCGCCGTTGAACAGGCTTTCTTTGCCCGGCAGGTTCGACGCGCCGTGGATGCCGATGTACTCGACCAGGTGCGGATCGGCGAACAGGCCGACCATGAGACCGCCGCAGAGCCCGGCGATGCCGTGAGTGTAGATCACCCCCAGCGTATCGTCGACGTGCCTGAACACGGGCGCTCGACTCAGGAACCTGATCGCCATCCACACGATCGTCGAAGCGATCACACCGACGGCGATGGCTCCGTAGCCGTTGACGAAACCGGCGCACGGCGTAATCGCCACCAGCCCGGTGATCATCCCGTTGACCGAGCCGATCAGCGAGGGCTTGTCGCGGAAGGCGTAGTCCCAGAAGATCCACACGAGCATCGCCACGGCGGTGCACAGGTTCGTGTTGATCACGGCCGCCGAGGCGTTGGCGCCCGCATAGTAGGAGTCCCCACCATTGAACCCGTTCCAGCCGAGCCACAGCAGGCCGGCGCCCGCCGCGACCATCAGCAGGTTGTTGGGCGCGTCGACCTCGCGGTCGCGTTGCAAGCGCGGTCCGATCACCGCCGCCGCCACGAACCCGGAGATGCCCGCCGCCAGGTGGATGACGTAGCCGCCGGAGTAGTCCAGCGCGCCGTGCGCGGCGAAGTAGCCGCCGCCCCAGATCAGAAACGCGTTGACCGTGTACACGAACGTGATCCACAAGAGCACAAATGGGATCCAGGCCTTGAAGCTGATCCGCCCGAGCACCGATCCGAGCATCAGGATCGGGGTGATGGCCGCGAACACGAACTGGAAATACACGAGCGAGGCCATCGGGAAGTGGAACGGCGGGCCTTCAGTGATCGATGGGATGATCGCCTGACCCTCCTCGGCCCCGGTCGACAGGACGGTGCCCGAACTGCCCCACATCGTGCCGATGAATCCTTTGGTGCCAAAGATTCCTGACCCGCTCTTAGCGATCGGCGTGCCGAAGCCCATCTTGAACGCCCACAGGCACCAGGCCACGAGCACCAGGCAGAACGCGACGAACGTGAGCATCATGCTGTTGACCGACCAGCGCTTCTGCATGACCCCGCCGTAGAGCACGGCGAGACCGGGGAGGCTCATCAGCCCGACGAACGTCGCGGCGGTCATCTGCCACGCGTTGTCTCCGGCGTTGAGCCACGACGGGTATGCGAGCCATTCTGCTGTGGCAAGGACGGACATACGCCTCCATTTCTCTCTCTGTCGGTGCAGCCGGGCCGCCGCCCGCATCCGCGGACGACGAAACGACAAATTGCGGTCCGCACATGTAAACCGGCGCGAGCCCCTCGGGGTAGGGACACCGTGGCCAACAGTTGGCCGGCGGGTTTCGACATTTGTCGAGGACGCCCGAGAGCCGGCTTCAGCCGAACGGGAAGCCCGCGCGCCGGCAGGCGGCGCGCAATTCAGCCGCGGCGCTCTTGAACGCCTGCGGCGCGGCGCACACGCTGCGCGCGCGCTCCCCGCACGCGTGCTCGGTCGCGCCGCCGAGCGTGGAGGCGAACGTGACTTCGATGCAATCCCGGCGCGGCGGCGCGCCGCTCGTGAGAGCGTATGCGCCGAGCCCGATCACGGCGAGGACCGCGCATGCCAGCAGCGCCGCGACGATCGCCCGCTCGCGCCTGCCCCAGCGCAGCGGTTCGGACAGCCGCTTGGACTGATCCATCATGATCATGGCGCCGAGCCTACCCTGCCTATGATGCGGGCGTGTCCGGTGCGGCGACGTCCGGCGCGGACTGCGCGACCGACTCCGACGCGGCTCCGGGCTGGAAGCAGAGCGCGGCCGAGTTGATGCAGTAGCGCTGTCCGGTCGGTCCCGGTCCGTCGTCGAACACGTGCCCGAGATGCCCGCCGCAGGTGCGACACACGACCTCGGTGCGACGCATGAACAGGCTGTTGTCGGGCCGCAGCTCGACGGCCTGCGCGACGGCCGGCTCGGTGAAGCTCGGCCAGCCCGTGCCGGAGTCGAACTTGGTGTTCGAGTCGAACAGCTCCGTGCCGCAGGCGGCGCAGCGGTAGGAGCCCGATGCCTTGTTGTAGACGAGCTCGCCCGTGAACGGCGCCTCGGTGCCCGCCTTGCGCAGCACCTCGTACTGGGCGGGCGTCAGCTGCTCGCGCCACTCATCCTCGGACTTGACGACGGTGGGTTCGCTCACATGCCCGTTCTAGCACCCTCGCAAGTCGCCGTGCGAGTTGATAGCATGATGTTTACGTTCACGTCAGCTTTGTGCCGTAACCGAGGAGCACCGCTTGGCCGCCACGCCCCCCGTCTCATCACCCTCACCCGACGGCACACGGAGATCCCGCATCGGGGTCGCCGAGAGCCACGCCAACTACAAGTGGTGGGCGCTGTCCTGCACGAGTCTCGGCATGCTGCTCGCGGCGACCAACTCGGGCACGCTGATCATCGCGCTGCCCGACCTCGAGCGCTCGCTGCACGCCAGCCTGCTCGCGCTCGTGTGGGTGATCCTCGCCTACCTGATCGCCGCCACCGTGCTCGTGCTGATGGCGGGACGGCTGTCCGACCTGTTCGGGCGCAAGCGCGCCTACGTCGGCGGATTCCTGGTGTTCGCCATCGCCTCCCTCGGAGCAGGATTCTCGCCGGACGCGACGGTTCTGATCGGCTGGCGCATCCTGCAGGGCATCGGCTCGGCGTTCCTGTTCGCGAACGCCGCCGCGCTCGTCACCGACGCGTTCCCGCGCGAGGAACTGGGCCTGGCGATGGGCGCCAACACGATGGTCGCCGCGATCGGGCTCGTGCTCGGGCCGGTGCTCGGCGGGGCGCTCGTGGCGATCAGCTGGCACTGGGTGTTCTGGTTCAACGTCCCGCTCGCGCTCGCCGGCGCCGCCTGGGGGGCGCTGATCCTGCGCGAGCTCGCTCGGCGCGAGCACGTGCAGAGCTACGACGTGCTCGGCACCACGACGTTCGTGCTCGGGCTCACCGGGCTGGTGCTGGGCGTGTCCCGCGGCGGGCTCAGCGGCTGGAACGACTCGCTCGTGATCGGCGGCTTGACGGCGGCGGTCGTGCTGCTGCCCGCATGGGTTGTTATAGAGCGCCGCTCGCGCGCGCCGATGCTCGACCTGAAGTTGTTCGATAACCGCCTGTTCGCCGCGGCGACCGCGGCCGCGTTCATCAACGGGCTCGCGCGGTTCGCGCTGATGTTCCTGTTCGTGTTCTACTACCAGGGCGCCCAGTCGAACTCGCCGATCGAAGCCGGCGTCAAGCTGATGCCGCTGGCGCTGGGCATGCTCGTCGCCTCGCCGCTGGCGGGGATATACGCCGACCGGCACGGCTCGCGCGCGCTGGCCGCCCTGGGCATGCTCGTCAGCGCGGTCGGCCTGGCCGGGATGACGACTCTGGGAGTGGGCACCGCCTACTGGCAGAGCGCGGTCTGGCTGGCGCTCGTGGGCGTCGGCTCGGGCATGTTCAACAGCCCCAACACCGCCGCGATGATGGGCGCCGTCCCCGCCCAACGGCGCGGGATCGCCGCGGGCGCGCGCACGCTCGTGCAGAACACGGGCGCTGTGCTGTCGATCGCGTTCGTGCTCGCGATCGTCACCTCGGCGATACCGAAAGCGACGCTGTTCGCCGTGTTCTCCGGCCTGGCGAAAGGACTGTCGGCGGAAAAGCTTGCCCCGTTCATCCACAACATGCACGTGGCCCTGTGGGTGCTCGCGGCGACCAGCCTCCTCGGCGCCTTCGTATGCCTGCTGCGCCCGCGCCATGCGGAGTCCCGCGAGAGCTACGCGCGCGAGGCGCAGGCTGGAGTACGAGCGTGAGCATGGAGACGCCCAGCCTGCGCATCGGCGATGTCGCCAAGCTGGTCGGCACGACGCCGCGGACGATCCGCTACTACGAGGAGATCGGCCTGCTCCCCGAGGCGCCCTCGCGCCCGTCGGGCGGACATCGCGTATACACCGACGCCGAGGTCGAGCGGCTGCGCGAGGTGATGCGCTTGAAAGAGCTGCTCGGGGTCACGCTGGATGAGCTCAAGACGCTGCTCGCCGCGGAGGAGTCGCGCGCGAGCGTGCGAGCGCAGCTGCGCCGCGAGGACGTCGATCCTGACCGGCGGCGCGAGCTGCTCGAGGAGGCACTCGGCCACATCGACCGTCAGCTCGAGCTCGTCGAGCGTCGCGCCGCCGAGCTGGCCAAGCTCAAAGCCGAGCTGAGCGAGACCCGCAAGCGCGTACGTCGCAAGATCCGCGAGCTGGAGACGCCGGCCGAAACGGGGATACCGGCCGAAAGGGGGAAGCTCGCCGGAGGCGAGTGTCACCCCGCTTCGGTCGAAGGCGCGTGTCTCCCGGCTGCGGCCGAGGGCGCATTCCCACCGGTGCCGGCGCCGCCCGAGTCCACGCCGGAGCCCGCACGATGAGAGCGCTGGATCGGTAATGGAGCGCAAGTGGTGGACGTTGATCGCGGTCTCGGTGGCGATCTTCATGCTGCTGCTGGACATCACGGTCGTGAACGTCGCGCTGCCCGACATCCAGCGCTCGCTGCACTCCTCGTTCTCGGACCTGCAGTGGGTCGTCAACGCCTACGCGCTGACGCTCGCCGCGTTCCTCTTGACCTCCGGCTCGGTGGCCGACCTGATCGGACGCAGGCGCGTGTTCGTCGTGGGTCTGGTGGTGTTTACAACCTCATCGGCGATCTGTGGCCTGTCCACCACGCCGCTGATGCTGAACCTCGCGCGGGCGGTGCAGGGCACCGGCGGGGCGATGATGTTCGCCACGGCCCTAGCGCTGCTCGCCCAGGCGTTTCACGGCAGGGAGCGCGGGACGGCCTTCGGCGTATTCGGCGCGGTGACCGGCGGAGCCGTGGCGATCGGACCGGTGCTCGGCGGGGTCATCACCTCGGGCATCGGCTGGGAGTGGATCTTCTTCGTCAACGTGCCGATCGGCGTGCTCGCCGTGTTTCTCACGCTCAGCCGCGTGGAGGACTCGCGCGACCCGAACGCCACGGGGGTGGATTGGCCGGGGCTGGTGACGTTTTCCGGATCGCTGTTCCTGCTCGTCTACGCCCTCGTGCAGGGCAACCAACGTGGCTGGGGGTCGACGGAGATCGTCGCCTTCCTGATCGGCGCCGCCGTTTTGATGACGCTGTTCGTCGTCGTCGAGCACCGTCAATCCCAGCCGATGCTCGACCTGTCGCTGTTTCGCCGTCCGGCCTTCAGCGGCGCGAGCATCGTCGCGTTCACCCTGTCCGGTTCGTTCTTCGCCATGTTCTTGTACCTGACGCTCTACATCCAGGACGTGCTCGGCTACACCCCGCTGCAGGCGGGACTGCGGTTTCTGCCCTCGACCCTGCTGTCGTTCGTCGTGGCGCCCATCGCGGGCAGGCTGAGCGTGCGCATGCCGGTGCGCCTGCTGCTCGGCTCGGGCCTCGTGCTGATCGGGATCGGCCTGTTGACCATGACGACGATCGACGCCGCCTCCAGCTGGACCGCGCTGGTTCCGGGCTTCCTCTTGGCCGGCACGGGCGTGGGGCTGGTCAATCCGCCGCTGGCCTCCACCGCGGTCGGGGTGGTGCCCGCCGCGCGCAGCGGGATGGCCTCCGGCATCAACTCGACCTTCCGCCAAGTCGGCATCGCCACGGGGATCGCCGGACTGGGCGCCGTGTTCCAACACAGCGTGACTCACGGCACGACCGCTGCGCTCGTCGCGAGCGGACAAGCGCGCGAGATCCTCAGCACGGCCCACGGCCACCTCGGCACGCTGCTTCAGTCCGGCGAAGTCAGCCGTATCGCGCGGTCCCTCTCCCCCGCCGCGCGCGCGGCCCTGAATCACTCCTACCGCGTGGGGTTCACCGGAGCGTTCACGACGATCGCCGTCATCGCCGCGACGGTCGCCCTCCTCGGCGCGGTGCTGGCATTCGCGCTCGTGCGCACCCGCGACTTCGTCTCCGCCGGGGAGCTGCCGGTCTCCCAGGAGGAGCCCGAGCCTCTGATGACCGCCGCGAGCTGACACCTCGCCGATCACGACCTCTCCACGCGGGGCGCGATCAGCCCGCGGGGCTCCTCGCCTCGTTATGCCCGTCACACGCAATCACCGGCAGCCGTGGATAGCGCGGATAAGCTGGGTCGGTGCGCGAGCGAGCGCACAGCGAGAAGACCGAGCCGCGGGTGTTGCGCACTTCGACCTGGTGCTCGCACGTGTCGCACAACCCCGCTCCCAGGCCGGGAGGTGGGGGCAGCGATGGACCGCAGGACATGACCGCAGCGTAATACGAGCGCCGCCGATGCCTTCGATCTCCGACCAATCGCCACCGCCGACCGGCCCCTGCAATAATCGTTGACCGTACAACTATGACGACCTTCTATCGACTCCTCGGATTTCTGCGCCCCTACAAGCGCGGCATGATCGTCTCGTGGACGCTGGCGAGCCTGGCGATGGTGATGACCGTCGCGCTCCCCGCCCTGACGGGCCGTGCGGTGCAGATCATCGGCACCGGCGTAGCAGCCCAGCCGCACCACACCGCCGCGCGGGCAAGCGAGCGCCACGAACTGACGCTGATCGCCGGCGCGATCGCGCTCGTCGTGCTGGTGCGCTGGGGCCTGACCTACTGGCGGCGGATGGTCGCCGGGCGACTGTCGCTGGGCGTCGAATACGACCTGCGCAAGCTGCTCTACGGCCACCTGCAACAGCTCGAGCTCGGCTTCTTCGACCGCCAGCAGACGGGCCAGCTGATGTCGCGTGGGACCGTCGACCTGCAGGCTGTGCGCTTCTTCCTCGGCTATGGGCTCGTGTTCATCCTGCAGTCGATCCTCACGATCGCGCTCGCGGGGATCGTGATGATCGCGACCGAACCGCGGCTGGGGCTGATCTCACTCGCGCCCGTGCCGTTCGTGGTGCTCATCTCCTACCGCTACGGCCGCCGCGCGCGACCGGCGATCCAGGAGACCCAGCAGCGCATCGCCGAGCTGACCGCGGACGCCGAGGAGAACATCTCCGGCGTGCGCGTCGTCAAGGCCTTCGCCCGCGAGCCCCGCCAGCTGCAGCGCTTCCAGCACAGCGTCGGGCGCGTGTTTCATCAGGCGATGGTCGCCACCCGGCTGGAAGCGAAGTACAACCCGATGATCGGCTTCCTGCCTCAGCTCGGCCTCGCCGCGGTGCTGCTGATCGGGGGTCAGTCCGTGATCCACGCCAATCTCACGCTCGGCCAGTTCACCGCGTTCTACCTGTACCTGAACATGCTCATCGCGCCGATGCGCACGCTCGGCGTGATCCTCAACCTGGCCCAGCGCGCAACCGCTTCGGGCGCACGCCTGTTTCAAGTCCTCGACCGCGCCCCACGTCTGACCGCACCGCCCGGCGCGCCACCGTTGCCGGCGGGCAACGGGCACGTGCAACTGCAGCGCGTCACCCTGCGCTACGACGACTCCGACGAGTTCGGCGCGGCCTACTCCGCGACGCGCTCGCCGAACGGCGATTCGCCGGTCCACGCCGCGCGGGCGGTACTGAGCGACGTCGACCTGGACGTGCCCGCCGGATGCACGGTCGCGCTCGTGGGCGGCACCGGCGCGGGCAAGACCAGCCTCGTCTCGCTGATCTCGCGACTGTACGACGTGAGCTCGGGGCGGGTGCTGCTCGACGGCGCCGACGTGCGCGAGGTCAACCTGCGCTCGCTGCGCCAGGCCGTCGCGGTCGTCAGCGACGACCCGTTCCTGTTCTCGCAGACCGTCGCCGAGAACATCGCCTACGCGCATCCCGACGCCACGCTCGCGGCGATCGAACAGGCCGCTCGCCGCGCTCAGGCCCACGAGTTCATCGAGCACCTGCCCGACGGCTACGACACCCGCGTGGGTGAGCGCGGACTGACGCTGTCCGGCGGTCAGCGCCAGCGGCTGGCGATCGCCCGCGCGCTGCTCGCGAACCCGCGCGTGCTGATCCTCGACGATGCCACCTCCTCGGTGGACGCCTCGACCGAGCGCCGGGTCAAGCTCGCGCTGGATGAGGCGATGGCCGGGCGGACCACGTTCATCATCGCCCACCGTCTTTCCACGATCGCACTCGCAGATGAGATCGTCGTGCTCGACCACGGCCGGATCGCGGCACACGGCAATCACGAAGAATTGTTGGAGGCCTCCGAGCTGTATCGCGAGATCGTCGAGAAGGGACTCCCCGATCATGTCTTCCTCACGCGCGAGCTGCCAAGAGAACGCGAGGTGAGCGGGATATGAGCACGTATGGCGGCGCTGGATCGGCGTCCTTACCGATCGGAGATCACGGGATCTCCGATCGGCCAGCACGCGTACCGAGTACGCCACGCTCCCTGCGTTCTTGCCCAGCTTGCCCTACGTACTCATATCGGCGCAATGGGTCCCCAGAGGTGAGCGGGATATGAGCGCGCACGGCGGCGCGCGGATGGCGAGCGGTGGCGGTATTGGTCGCTCGCAGTGGGCGGGCGAGCGCGCCACGAAAGGCACGCGCGGGCGCAACCTGCGCGGCCTGCTGAGGCTGCTGGGGCCCTACCGCCTGCGCGTGAGCGCGATGCTGGTGGCGCTCGTGCTCGGCACGGCCGCCTCGCTGGCGCCCCCGCTGCTGGCCAAGATCGCGATCGACGAAGGGATCGACCGCCACGACACCCGCACGCTCGTGCTGGTCGTGATCGCGTTCCTGTTCTCGGCGCTGCTCGTGTGGGCGATGACTTACGCGCAAACATATCTCGTGGGCTGGGTCGGCCAGCGCGCGCTCGCGGACCTGCGCATCCGCATCTTCACCCACCTGCAGCACCAGCCGATCGGCTTCTACGAGAGCCGCCCCGCCGGAGTGCTGATCTCGCGCATGACCAACGACGTCGAGGCGTTGGAAAGCCTCGTGACGGATTCGGTGGTGACGCTGTTCCAGGCCGGCCTCACGCTCGTCGGCGCCGTCGCGGTGCTGCTGTACCTGGATGTAAAGCTAGCCCTGCTGACGTTCTGCGTCGTCCCGTTTGTGCTCGCCGGCTCGATCTGGTTTCGGCTCGTCTCGGCTGGCGCGTTCCGGCGCACGCGTGAGACGATCGGCGCGATCACCGCCTACCTGCAGGAGACCCTGTCCGGGATTCGCGTCGTGCGCAGCTTCGGCCAGGAGCCCCACCACGAGGCGCGGTTCGCCGAGCTCAACATCGACAACTGCGACGCCAACATGGTTACGGTGCGACTCAACGCCGCCTACTTCCCGACGGTGGAAATGCTCTCCGGCATCGCGCTCGCGGTGATCGTCCTCTACGGCGGCTTTCAGGCACTGGAAGGCCATATCACCGCAGGCACCGTCGTCGCGTTCGTGGGAACGCTCTCGTATCTGTTCGAACCGATACAGCAGCTCTCCCAGCTCTACACCACCTATCAGTCGGGGATGGCCGCCCTGGAGAAGATATTTCAGCTGCTGGACATCACACCAGACCTGACCGACCGGGCCGGGGCGATCGCGCTCGAGCGCATCCGTGGAGAAGTCCGGTTCGAGGACGTCTCGTTCGCATACAACCCCCGCAGGCGCACCAACCGCACGGCCGTCGCGAACTCGGCAGGGTCATCCGAGGAGGCGCCCGAGGAAGTGAAGGCGCTCCAGGACATTGATCTGACGATCCCCCCTGGTCAGACGGTGGCGCTCGTGGGCGCCACCGGAGCGGGCAAGTCCACGATGGCCAAGCTCGTCGCGCGCTTTTATGACCCGACGTCCGGACGCATCCTCGTCGACGGACACGATCTGCGCGAGGTCTCGAGCGATTCGCTTCGCTCGCAGATGGGAATCGTGCCCCAGGAGGCCTTCCTGTTCTCGGGAACCGTCCGCGAGAACATCGCCTTCGGCAGACCCGACGCGAGCGAGGAGCAGGTACGCGAGGCCGCGGCGGCGGTCGGCGCGCAGGAGTTCATCGCAGAGCTCGCCCACGGCTACGACACCGAGGTCGGCGAGCGCGGCGCGCAGCTCTCCTCCGGCCAGCGCCAGCTGCTCGCGTTCGCCCGCGCCCTGATCGCCGACCCGCGCATCCTCATCCTCGACGAGGCCACCTCCAACGTGGACCTGCACACCGAGGGTCGCATCGAGGCCGGCCTGCGCCGCCTGCTCGCGGGACGCACCGCGATCGTGATCGCCCATCGCCTGTCCACGATTCGCCAGGCCGGGCGCATCGTCGTGCTCGAGCACGGTCGTATCGTCGAGCAGGGGACGCACGACGAGTTGGTCGCCGCGGGTGGGCGCTACTACGAGCTGTATCGCGACTGGGCCACGCAGACCGCAGCGTAGGGGTTGGTGCCGCGTACGGCCCAGGGATGGGTCGTACGCGCATGGGGAGACCAGGCTGTCTAAGCAGCGTCGACGGCGCTCGGAGGCTCGATGATGCGCTCTGCTCCGTCGGGGTATACGAGTACTACAGGTCGCCCTTCGAGGGCATATCTGGCGAGACTCTGACCAAGATTGGGAATATCAGCGCCCACAAACGCGGACCGGTTCGGATATCGATCGGGCCGTTCCTCGATCGCGTCATCGATTGCGGCGTCGAACCGCTTCGAGGCCATTTCGCTGCCCGGGGTACGTTTCTTGTTACTCACCGTCGCCATGATTCAATCATCTCCATATAGCCGCTTTGAACCGCCCCAATCGCGCTCCGCATGGCCTCGCCCGCGGAACCATGATGGAAACTCTCTGGAGACTGCTTGACGCCCTCCCGATTATATCGGTGCATGTCATGGGTCTCATGAGTGTTGTCATAGACCCGGACCGTGCGCCACTCTCCCCGCTCGCATGCCAGTAGCACGACCACATAATCGACGACGGTTCTCCGCCGCCTCAGGTAGCGCACATCGATATCAGCGTAATCAGAGAGTTCGTAGCGATAGCTCGTCTCCCGCAACGGCACACCGCTGAGGAGATCCCGGTAAGGGTCGTCCGAACCCACATCCTCTACTCCGACGACACTCGCCGAACGGGACATATCGATCGAAGTCGCTATCGCGACTGGCCACGCAGGCTGCGGGCGTTGTGCGTCTCAATAAGCTCCGGGACAGGGATTCGAACCCCAAATTCCTGCTCCAGAGGCAGGCGTGTTGCCGGTTACACCATCCCGGACCGGACACCCAAGAATAGCGACCGGCCCCGCGACGCCTGCCTACGCCTGCGCGGGCGATCCGTTCGGCGCGAAGTACGCGGTGATCGACTGCTCGAGGCCCGGGTCCAGCACCAGCAGGACCTCGTCGCCGTCTTCGATCACGGTGTCGGGCTTGGGCACGAAGCCCGAGCCGCCGCGCAGCACCGAGATGATCAGGCTGCCCTCGGGCAGGTCGATGTCGACGATGCGCCGACCCACGACGGGCGCATCGGGGCCGACCTCGAGCTCGATGATCTCCAGGCGCTCCTCTTCCAGGGCGAGCAGGTGCACGAGGCCGTAACGGGGCACCTCGTGCTCGATCAGCCGCAGGATCAGATCGGTCGCGGAGACCGCGGGCTGGATCCCCAGCAGGCGGAAGTGGTCGTGGTTGCGGGGGTTGTTGACGCGCGCGATGATGCGATCGCACAGGTACTTCTCCTTGGCGACCTGGCACACGAGCATGTTGTCCTCGTCGTCGCCGGTCACGGCGATCACGAGGTCGGCGCGCTGGATGCCGGCGCGCTCGAGCACCCACAGCTCGGTGGCGTCGCCGTACTGGGCGGCGTGCTCGAACTCCTCCTCGATCGCCAGGTAGCACGGGCGCGAGGACTCGATCAGCGTGACCTCGTGACCCTTGACGATCAGCTCGCGGGCGAGATTGCGACCCACCTTGCCAGCTCCCACGATGATCGCGTACACGCTGGGACCCCCTGCCTCAGGCCGGCTCTGGCGCGAGCGCGCGCTCGAACATCTCGATCGCGTGCTTGGTCGGGGAGATCGTGTCCAGGCCCTGTTCGCCGTACCAGTTGGCGCGCGCCGGGTCCATCACCCGCACGATCACCTTCTCCACGCCGAACCGCTTCTGCGCGATCTGGGCGATGATCAGGTTGGTGTTATCGCCGTCGGTCGAGGCGATGAACACGTCCGCGCGCTCGATGCCGGCGGCGATCAGCGCGTCGGTCTCGAGTGCCGTGCCGACCGTGAACTGGCCTTCGGCGTCCTCCCAGCTGCGACTCTGACCGGCATCCAGGCGCTCATGCGAGAGCGGATCCTCGTCGAGCACGGAGACTTCGTGTCCGGCGGCCAGCGCGGACTTGGCGACGGCCGAGCCGACGCGGCCGGCGCCCACGATCATGACGAACATGGGGACGCCCGAACGCTGCCGGCACTTGCAAGATGACCCATCTGCGCGGAGATTAGACCATGTGCGGCGGCGTTCCTCAGGAGCTCGCGGCCGCGAGCTGCTCCGTGCGCCGCTCGGCCTCGTCCGCGGCTGCGGGCGCGGTGACGATCACGCGACAGCCGGCCTTGGCGATGACGTACTTGGTGACGTCTCCGACGAAGTCCTCCAACGGGCCGCCGCGCCCCCCCAGGCGCGCTCCGCCGCGGATGCGCGAGGGCTCCTCGGCGGCGAGCACGATCGCCTCCACGCCGCGCCGTCTGGCCTCCTCGACGATCGCATAGCCTGCGCGGCGCGTCCTGACGGTGGCGGTGGCGACCTGCACGCCCGTGTACTCCTCTCCCACGGCCTTGGCCCGTGCCAGCGCCTGACGCGCGTGCTTGACCTGCGCCTCGGACAGGCGCGCGTCCAGCGGCAGCGACATCGGGATCACGAACATCCACACGGCCTCGATCGTCGCGGTGTCGATCGCGGCCTCGTCGGTCTGAACGCCTGAGACCAGCAGCGCCGCGGTCTGCACGATGTCCTCGTCCAGCGCGGTGCCGAGCAGCGGCACGAGGATCGAGCCGTAATCCCGTTCGGCGCTCGGCTCGGAGCGCAGCATCTGCGGCGAGACGGTGACCCGTCGCAGCAGCGAGGTCTCATCCGCGCGGCGGTAGACGACGTACAGCACGATCCCCACCGCCATCCAGCCCAGGCCGACGTAGCGCGCGGGTTCGTGCACGAGCATCACGGCCAGCCACCCGGCCGCGGAGACGAGCGCGCCGAACGCCGCCGGCAGCGGCAGCTCGCCGCTTCTCAGCCTGATCGACAGCGGCACCTTGTAGGGGCGGTCGCGATCGGGCTCGGAGTAACGCAGCCTGCAGATCGACAGGTGCGCGATCGTGAACGCGAGCATCGCCCCGAACGCATACAGGCCGACGAGAAAGTCGAGGCTCTCCGAGGCGGCCAGCCCCGCCGCGATCACGCCGGCGAGCACGATCAGCACGTACGGCGTCGAGCGCTGCGGATGCAGCCGCCCGAGACCGCTGGGGATCTGGCGGTTGGTCGACAGCGAGTAGGCCAGGCGCGAGAGCCCCAGCATCGCCGAGTTGGCGGCCGCCACCAGCGTCAGCGTCGCCAGCGCGCCGACGAGATACATGAGGCTCTGCGCGAGCCAGTGCGGGTGCATCTGCGTGACGATGCCGATCACTGGATCGTCCAGATAGCGCCCGGCCAGCGCGGTATGGCCGCCGCGCACGGGCAGCGCCGTGACGGCCACGAGCGCGATCCCCACGTACCCGAGCACGACCGTCGCGGTGCCGCTGGCGACCATCCGGCGCAGGCCCGCGCGACTGATGCGCACCTCTCCCGCCAGCCCGGCGGCGGACTCCAGGCTCGTGAACGCGATCGCGGCGATCGTCAGCGCGAACACGAAGCTCGACCACGTCGGCGCGCTGCCGAGATGGATCGGGGAGAGCAGCGTGTGCGGGTCGAAGAACAGCACGAGCCCGAGCACGACGATCAGCAGCTGCAACAAAAGGTCGCCGATCACGAGCATGCCGATCCGCCGCGCACGGCGATCGCTGAAGCCGCGGATGTTGGCGAGCACGACCCACGCGATGAACGCGAGCGACAGCAGCAGCGCCTCGGTGCGGTTGCCCAGCGGATGCCAGAACACGCGCAGGTACTGAGTCGCCGAGTAGGTCGTGACGGCGATCAGGATCGTGTAGTCCAGCAGGACGGCCCAGCCGGCGATGAAGCTGACGAGCTCGTTGAACGCGTACCGCGCGAACACGGTCGCCCCGCCGCGATCCTGGTGCAGGGAGGCGCCCTCGACGTAGGTGAGCGCGGCGAGTCCGAAGAACAGCGCCGCGAGCAGGAACACGACTGGCGTCAGACCCAGCGCGTGACCGGCGATCACGCCGAGCGAGAAGTAGATCGCGCTGGCCAGCGAGGTGTAGACGATCGCGAACAGCCGCGGCGAGCCGATGCTGCGTTTGACGATCACGCGTGAGCGCGCCGCCAGCTCGGCGGTCGCGCGCTCGACCTCGGCGACGCTCTGCTCGACCTCGGCAGCGGCGTGCTCCAGTCCCGCTCCCGCGGGCGTGCCGCCGCCTCCGGGCCCCTCCGGCGAGCTCATGCTCCCCGACCCCGGCGCTTCTCCACGTACATGCGTCCTGCGCCCGCGGCGATGAACAGCGCGCCGAGCAGCAGCCGCGGCGAGACGACGCTCCCGTGCCCACTCACGGCCTGCACGACCAGCGCCACGCCGATCGCCGCCATCAGCAGGGAGAGCACGCGCGTGCCCGCGCGGTGAGCCTGTCCGCCGTTCATCTCACCTGGAGCTTATTCGCGCGGTGGGCGCGATCGGACGTCTTATCGATCTGCTGCCGGGAACGCGCATGCGCCGCCTGGCGGAGCCGCACATGTGCGCTCCGAGACGGGGACGGCTCACCCCATCAGCTTTCGATAGGTCATGCGGCCCGGCCTCAGCAGCCGGACACTCAGGCGATGAGCGGAATGATCAATATCGCAACGATGTTGGCGACCTTGATCATCGGGTTGATCGCCGGCCCGGCGGTGTCCTTGAACGGATCGCCGACCGTGTCGCCGGTCACCGAGGCGGCGTGGGCTTCCGAGCCCTTGCCGCCGAAGGAGCCGTCCTCGATCAGCTTCTTGGCGTTGTCCCACGCGCCGCCGCCGGAGGTCATCATCACGGCGAAGAAGTAGCCGACGACGATCACGCCGATCAACAGGCCGCCGAGCGCCTGCTCGTCGATCAGCCCGACGATCAGCGTCAAGAGGATCGGCAGCAGCGAGGGCAGGATCATCTCGCGCTGGGCGGTGCGCGTGACGATGTCCACGCAGGTCGCGTAGTCGGGCTCTTCGGAGTAGTCCATGATCCCGGGGTGCTCGCGGAACTGGCGGCGCACCTCCTCGACCACGGCGCCGCCGGCGCGACCGACGGCCTCGATCGAGAGCGAGGCGAACAGGCACACCATCAGCCCGCCGAGGATCAGCCCGATCAGCACCGAAGGCTCGTTGATGCCGAAGGAGATCAGGTGCCCGGCCCTGAGCTCGAGTTCTTTCTCAAAGCCGGCGAACAGCACGATCGCGGCGAGCACGGCGGAGCCGATCGCGTAACCCTTGGTCACGGCCTTGGTCGTGTTGCCGACCGCGTCCAGGCGATCGGTGACCTTGCGCACCTCCTCGGGCAGGTCGGCCATCTCGGCGATGCCGCCGGCGTTGTCGGTGATCGGGCCGAACGCGTCCAGGGCGACGATCAAGCCCGTCAGCGAGAGCAGCCCCACGGCGGCGACGCCGATGCCGTAGATGCCGGTGACGCCGCCGCCCGCGAGCTTCCACGAGCCGAGGATGCCGAGCACGATCACGATCGCAGGCAGCGCCGTGGCCTGCAGTCCGGAGGAGAAGCCCTGGATGATGTTCGTCGCGTGGCCCGTGATCGACGCTTTCGCGGTCTTCTTCACCGGCGAGAAGCGGGTCGAGGTGTAGTATTCGGTCAGTCCGAACAGGAGCGCAGTGACGGCGATGCCGATCAGCGAGCACAGGTACAGATGCGTCCAGCTGGGCGTGTTCACGAGGTTGCCCACCACCCTGAACGTGGTGTCGCGCATCAGCCAGTAGGTGATCGGCGCGAACGCCGCCGCCGCGATCACGCCCGAGACGATCAGCCCCTGCAGCAGCGCCCGCTCGACGTTGTCAGAGCGCGTGCGCACCGCGAACGTGCCGATGATCGAGGCGATGATCGCCACGCCGCCGATCACCAGCGGGTAAAGCACGACGCGCGTGGACTCGTGAAACGTGAGCACGCCGAGCAGCATCACGGCGATCGCGGTGACCGCGTAGGTCTCGAACAGGTCGGCCGCCATGCCGGCGCAGTCGCCGACGTTGTCGCCGACGTTGTCGGCGATCGTCGCCGGGTTGCGGGGATCGTCCTCGGGGATGCCCGCCTCGACCTTGCCGACGAGATCGGCGCCCACGTCGGCGGCCTTCGTGAAGATGCCGCCGCCGAGCCTGGCGAACACCGAGATCAGCGAGCCGCCGAAGCCGAGCCCGATCAGCGCGTCGACCGCCGTCTTGGGGCTGTCGTTGAAGATCGACGTCAGCGCGCCGTAGTAGCCGGCGACGCCGATCAGCGCCAGACCGACGACGAGCAGCCCGGTGGTCGCACCGCCGCGGAACGCGACGCTCAACGCGGGGGTGACGCCGCCGCGGGCGGCCTCGGCCACACGCGCGTTGGAGCGCACCGAGACGTTCATGCCGATGTAGCCGGTCGAGCCCGAGAGGATCCCTCCGATCGCAAAGCCGCAGGCCACGGCGATGTTCTGGATGAAGATCAGCGCGACGAACAGCGCCACCCCGACGAGCGCGATCGTCGTGTACTGGCGGTTCAGATAGGCGCGGGCGCCCTGCTGCACGGCCAGCGAGATGCCCTGCATCTTCTCGTTGCCCGGCGAGAGCGCGAGCAGGGATCGCGTGGTCTGAAGGCCGTAGATCACGGCGCAGGCGGCGCATAGGAGGGCGACGACGACCCCATGGTTCGTCAGAAAGCTGCTCAACGGTTAATCCTCCGCGGTCTGATTGGCGTGCCGCGCGAGGATCGCGCGCACATTTCTCGCCCGAACACG
>DATMPZ010000014.1:0-123424 GCA_035567335.1 Solirubrobacteraceae bacterium | reverse complement strand
GCCGTTGGCGTCGATGTCGAAGGCGACCTCGATCTGGGGGATGCCGCGCGGCGCCGGCGGGATGCCGGTGAGCTGGAACTTGCCGAGCGACTTGTTGTACTGGGCCATCTCGCGCTCGCCCTGCAGGACGTGGATCTCGACGGAGGGCTGGTTGTCCTCGGCGGTGGAGAAGACCTCGCCCTTGCGCGTGGGGATCGTGGTGTTGCGCTCGATCAGCTTGGTCATGACGCCGCCCTTGGTCTCGATGCCGAGCGTCAGGGGCGTCACGTCGAGCAGCAGGACGTCCTTGACGTCGCCGGCGAGGACGCCGGCCTGGATGGCGGCGCCGACGGCGACGACCTCGTCGGGGTTGACGCCGCGGTGGGGCTCCTTCCTGGTGAGCTCTTTGACCTTCTCCTGGACGGCGGGCATGCGCGTCATGCCGCCGACGAGGACGACGTGCTCGATCTCCTTGACGCCCTTGTCTTTGGCGTCGTCGATCGCCTGGCGCACGGGGGCGACGACGCGGTCCAGGAGGCCGGAGGTCAGCTCGGCGAGCTTGGCGCGCGTGAGGCGCGTGTCGAGGTGCTTGGGGCCGGAGGAGTCGGCGGTGATGAAGGGCAGGTTGATCTGGGTCTCCTGGGTCGTGGAGAGCTCGATCTTGGCCTTCTCGGCGGCCTCGTAGAGGCGCTGGAGGGCCATGGGGTCGGCGGAGAGGTCGATGCCCTGGTCGCGCTTGAAGTCGGCGACGAGCCAGTCGACGATGGCCTTGTCGAAGTTGTCGCCGCCGAGGTGGTTGTCGCCGGCGGTGGACTTGACCTCGAAGACGCCGTCGCCGATCTCCAGGACGGACACGTCGAAGGTGCCGCCGCCGAGGTCGAAGACGAGGATCGTGTGGTCGTCCTCCTTGTCCAGCCCGTAGGCGAGCGAGGCGGCGGTGGGCTCGTTGATGATGCGCTTGACGTCGAGGCCGGCGATGCGCCCGGCGTCCTTGGTGGCCTGGCGCTGGTCGTCGTTGAAGTAGGCGGGGACAGTGATGACGGCGCCGTCGACGGGTTCGCCCAGATAGGATTCGGCGTCGGTCTTGAGCTTCTGCAGGATCATCGCGGAGATCTCGGGCGGGGAGAACTGCTCGGAGTTGGCTTCCACGCGGGCGTCGCCGTTGGGGCCGGAGACGACCTTGTAGGGGACGATCGACTCCTCCTCGCGCACCTCGGCCTCCTTGCGGCCCATGAAGCGCTTGATCGAGAAGATCGTGTTCTGGGGGTTGGTGACGGCCTGGCGCTTGGCGACGGTGCCGACGAGGCGCTCGCCGGAGGCCGTGAAGGCGACGACGGAGGGGGTGGTGCGCCCGCCCTCGGCGTTCTCGACGACGGTGGGCTCGCCCCCCTCGAGCACGGCCATGCACGAGTTGGTCGTGCCGAGGTCGATACCGATGGTCTTGCCCATGAAGATGCTCCTTGTGAAGACGATGAATAAATCTAAGCGGTATTGAAGCAGATTTTGTGAGGGACGTCAAGGGGCCGTGGGGATGGGCGTCGAGACCGGGCAAAACGGCGAGTCGGCTACGAAGCGTCCGCGGTCGATCGCGTGCGCCAAATGAGAGCGCTCTCAAGACCGCTCCTGCTGAGCTGATTCCCGTTATCCTGAAACGTATGCGCGCAGTGGTCCTGGACCCACCGACGGCCGGGCTGGAGCCGGTGCTCGAGCGCCGGCGCCGCGCTGGTCTTGATCGCCGCGACGAGGTATGGGAGGGTGTGCTGCACATGGTTCCCGCGCCCAGCCTCGAACACGCGCTGATCGACGCCCAGTTGATGCGGCTACTGGGGCCATGTGCGGACGCGGCCGGGCTGCGACTCAGCGGCGAGTGCAACCTCGGCGAGAGCGAACAGGATTTTCGCGTGCCCGACGGAGTTCTGCATCGCACGAGCGCCCACGGTACGTGGCATCCGACTGCCGCGCTCGTCGTGGAGATCGTCTCCCCGGGCGACGAGAGCTGGGAGAAGCTGCCGTTCTACGCCGCGCACGACGTCGACGAGGTGCTGATCGTCGACCCCGCCAAGCGCTCGGTCGACTGGCTCGGGCTGAACGAGGGCGAGTATCGCCCGATCGAGCGCAGCGGGCTGATCGAGCTGGGGCCGACCGAGCTGGGCGAGCGGATCGACTGGCCCCCGGTCGAGTAGCGGCTCAGAAGCCGCGGCGCGCTGTCAGCGGTCGGTCGCGAGGGCGTGCTGGACCTCTGCGCCGCGGGGGGTGAGCGTCCAGGCGTTGGGTTCGCCGTGGGATTGTCCGTGCCCGGTGTTGTCGATCAGGCCGAGGCGCTGCAGGCGCGTGAGGAGCTTCGAGATCTGACCCTGGTCGTGGATGCCGGCGTGGTCGGCGATCCGGCGGTTGGAGGCGCCGGGGTCGGTCGCGACGGCGGAGAGGACGACGAGGGTGCGGTAGGTGAGGCGCATGTTCAGGCCCACCAGGGGGTCCCCGGATGGTCGCTCGCGTGTGCCGGCGCCGGCGCGCTCGCGAGGAAGCTTGGGCACTGGCCGCGCGAGCTCTCTCTGGGCGGCGGCCGCTCCGAGATAGGGGAGCACGATCATTCCCATCAGGGGGTTCAGCAGGGCGCTGAGGGGCGCGGGGGCACGACGGGAGCCTGAGCGCTTGGACCCATTCGCGCCGGCGCGGTCGCCTGCTTCGAGCATGCGCGCGTGGATCACGCTGAACACCGCGCCGACGAGACCCTCGGCGGTCAGCTCCGGTGGAGAGGGCGAGGCTGGGGTCTTGCGCCCGCGCTTGGCTTCTGAATGTCCCCAGTCGAGGATCTCGGCGAGACCCTGCAGTACCCGTGTGCGACGGTCCAGCACGAGGGGTCCGGCGCCGAGCGCATCCACGACCAGCAGCCGCCCCAGCGCCGGCTCCTCCTCGAAGAAGACCAGCAGCGCCGACAGACCGGCCCTGATCCGCTCGCGCCACGCGGGCGGGGCGCTCGAAGCAGCATCGCTGACGATCCGGCGCGCGCGCGCGGTCGCGTCCTCGAACACCGCGAGGAAGCACTCCTCGCAACCGCTGAACTGTTCATAGAACGTGCGCCGCGACACGCCGGCGCGCGCGACGACACGCGAGACCGTGGCCGCGCTCACGCCGTGCTCGGCCACGACGTTGACCATCGCCGCGAGGATCCGCGCGCGCTGCACATCCGAGACCCGCGCCGCGCCCTCCCGGGGAGAACGAGCCGTCGGCTTGGAGTGGTCCAGTCGGCGAACGCGAGCGGAGGCCACGGCAACGTCAGCCCTTCTTCTTCGAAGCCTTTTTCGAGTGCTTGGCCTTCTTGGCGGGTCGCGCCTTGGCGCAGCCCGTGACGCCGACCGGCGTGCTCCGATGCAGCGTCGCGCCGTTCTGGGCGACGAATTCGGTGGGCATCGACAGGGACGCGGGGAGCGTCTGCTTGACCCTGCGCGTGATCGTGCGCCTGTGGCCCCTGGTCCTGATCGTGACCCTCTTCTTGACCAGCACGGTGCGGGTCAGCGCGCAGAGGTTGCCGTTGGCTGTCAGGGCGGAGAACGGGCCCTGGGGCAAGGTCAGTTCGAAGCTCGTGACGGGCTGATCGGGCACCGTCTTGAACGTCGAGCTGGTGATGCCCTGTTTGCTGATGAACGTGTCGCCGACGAGGTCGATCGTGACGCCATACCCCTGCAGCACGATGATCAGGTTCGGGAACGCTTCCCCGCCGTTGGAAACGAAGTACGCGGGACCTTCCAGGGGTACGGGCAGTATCGGTGTGATCGCGCGGGCGTGACCGACGACCGACGCCGCGGGGCAACCTGCGGGGTTGGTGTCGAACTGCGATTTGGTGCACGCCTTCTGCAACGTCGTCAACCGCGACGGGAGCTGCACTGGCAGTTCGACTTTGACCTGGTGGATGTTCGCCTGGGCGCCCAGCGGGCCCGGCATCGTCAGCTTGACGTTCAGGCTCGCGCCGTCGGCTTTGTTCGTCCTGCCCGTGGTGGTGACCGTGAAGGATGGTTTGAAGCTCAGGCTCGCACAATCGGTGGCCTGGAACGGGCTCGACACATTCACGGGCGTCTGGTCGGCCGGATTGGCCGGGTCGGCGCCCGCGCCCGTGAGCACATTGCCGATGCTCATATGTTCACAGCTCGTGGGGTTCAGAATGAAGTCGGGACGATCGACATAGGCGCGAATGTCGCGTACGTGCACGATGATCCCCTTGATGATGTGCGGGATCGGATCGGAGCCCGTCGCGTCGACTTCGACCTGCGCCGTGACCGGGTTGATCCGCAAAGCAAAACGAATAACGACGGTGCCGAGGTCGAACGGGCCGACCTTGGCCGAGGTGATCGACACGAGCGACAGGGGCGCGCCGTGATATGGGCCCGCGAGATACAACCGGCCGGGGTTCTCGGCGAGCACCGGGCCGACACCCGCACCGACGAGCGTATGCCCGACCTGGCTCGAGGCGGGACACGACGGTTGGGTCTCCTCCAGCGCCCCCCCGTTCTCCGCTTCACCACGCCGCTTGGCCACTTCGATAGCGGCCTCGGGACAGAACGGGATCCCGGTGAGGTTGCCGGTCAGCCCCGGGGGCATGATCGTGGAGAACCTTGTGAGCTCCTGTTCGCCGTCTTCACGGATCAGGCGCAAATAGAACGGACTGTAAGAGCCCGCAGCGTTGTTCTGCGTACCCGTGAGCACTTGGGGATGGAACGGCGGTGCGCCACCGGACGGACAGGGATCTTCGTGCGCGCCCTGCGTGACCTGGAAGCTGCTTGACACCGGTTTGGGTTCAAGCGGCGCGGACCATGGTGTCAGCGAGCCCCGCGTGGTGTACGTGCCGCACACCGGGGGACTCACGAGCGGCGCTGTCGCACCGGGGCGGAACTTCAGCGTGAACCGGCTGAACGGCTGCTGCGGATTGTTCAGGAAGCTCGTGACGAGTCGCCCGGTGAGAGGGTCCGGTTCGACCTTGCCCGCGACCTTGACGATGACCCCCTTCAGCGGATCCTTAGCCACCACATACAGGGCCAGCAGCGAGCCGTGCGGATGCCCGGGTTCTGAGAACGGGTTTTCATACGGCTTCGCGATATAGACCGCGCCATGGATCGTTTCCGCGAGCAGCGGCGTTTCGATGTCGATCGAGCCGATCTTCGATTCCGGCGGGCAACCCGCGCCCGGCGAGGAGGAGGGGGTCTCCCGTTCGTACTGTTCCGGGGTGCAAGCGCCCAATCCGGCCGCGAGCGACGGGTTCGCGGTCATCCCTTCCGGCAAGGTGACGGTGGCGTCCTTCAGGTTCGCGGTGGAGATCGTCAGCGGGTCTTCCCACACCTGCGGAACAACCAACGAGACTTCGAGCCCTGTCGGCGATTCGGCAGCGCGCGTGGAGGGCTGAACATCGATCGAGGGTTCGAACGGCACACGTTCGCATTCCCCGGTCGGGCCCACCGCTGTGCTCGCCGGACTCCACGCTTCGGACTCCCACGAGTCCGCCCTAATGCTCGCTTCGAACATTCCACAGCTGGTCGGATTCGACAAAAACGGCTTAGCGGGGATGCCCGCGGGCACAGAGGGACCCAAGGGGTGTTGGCACGGGGTCTGCGGTTCGTTGACGAGGCGAATACAGGTCATCGCGCGTGAGCTATCGTGTTCCGCGGCCGCCGGAACGCCCCAGACCGTGACGACCACGTTACGGACTTCAGTGCGGGGAGGCACGGTCGCGGATGCGACCAAGCCGAGGTCCCCCGGACGGACCTGGATCCGCAAGAACCCAGTAATTTCACCAGTGTTATACCCGAGCTCCGCCGTGACACCAAAACTCGTAGTTTCCATCATGTACACCGGGACAGTCACCTGCTCTGCCTGTGCAAGGTTCAGTTCGACGCTCAGCAGACCCACCTGGCTCGCCACGGGGCATTCGGGCAAGGCACCGCGCCCAGTATTTTCTGATCGTTTGCCGAGTTGCGCCTGGGTGCAGGTCGGCACAGCGGTGTCGTTGGCGTCGAAACCCGTCGGCAAGTTGACGACGTTTTCGCGCACGTCGTTGTAGGTGTGGTATTCAGAGCCGTTTTCTTCATGGGCCAAATCGAATGACGTCACCCAGTCCGAGCGCGCGCCCGCCTGCAACGTCGACGGGACGAAATGGAAGGACCCAGGAAGGATTTCAAACGGGTGTTCGCTGGGCTGCGCCTGTCCCACCGCTGGCAGGACCCCCACAAGCATCAGGCCGGCGACAAGCACAAGCACGGCGCGTCGCCACCAGCGGCGCGCGGTGTTAGCGTAAGCGGGAGCCAGGATCATCGACGCCCCCTTCCGGACTTGCGGGTGCCTGCCCGGCGCCCCGTGCGGCGTCTGCGCCTCACACAGCGGCCATGCGTAAGCCTGCGGTCCTTCGCGCATTTCACGCTCCTACCGGACGGCGGGGGGGGGTGCGAGCGGCTGCACGAGGTTGCCCGCGCCGGTGAAGGTCGAACTGGACGGCGTCGCGTCGTTCGGCGGGCTCGGCGGCACCGAGCACGCGTCCCCTTCGCATTCCACCGGGCGTGGCGGCGGCGGAGCGAACCCGCCACCAATCCGCGCATCATAAACATCGAAGGCGGTGTCGACGTCCTGCGGCAACAGCCGCGAGCGAGTATAGATGAACACGTCGCGTCCATTGTTCGCGGTGCCCAACAGGAGATTGCGAAAACCCGTGCGGCCGTCGGTGATCAGCGCCAAGCATCCCTGCAACCGCACGCAGCCGTTCACGCCATCGCGGCGCCACTCATAGATATCGCTCGACGGTGACGTCGTTATATTCTGGTCGAAAAATTCACCTTCGCCTCGTGGCGCTATTTCGCCGTTGGTGTCTTGGGGCACGAGCGCCGCCGGGGTCGAGAAGAACGCGAAATCACCGTTTGCGGAGAACGGGATGAATTGAGGGCCGAGATCCGAGTAGGGGTTGGTGTCAGCGCTCTGGAGGAAGGCGGGCAGCGTTGGTTCCGGGTCAAACGGGGAGGCGCAAGAGATGCACTCGACGACGTTTTCAACGCTATCATAACGCATAACCCCTTCGCCCGGCAGGCCCGCGACAGAGCCCTGATAGTAGTAGTAGCGTCCATCCGGACTCGTACTCTTGAAATTGCGATCGTGAAGTTCGCCGATCGTCATCACGAAGCTGAAGGCGCCGGTGGACAGGTCGTAGCGGTAGAGGCCGCCGCCGAGGGTTGTGTAGATGACCGTAAAATCGCTGGAGACGATCGTGTTGGCTGCGGGGGGTGCGGAGACGCCATCGAACAGATGCTTGGTCGTCCCCGCTTCGCTGTCATACAGAAAAGCTTCTGCGCCTTTGGCGAGCAGCACCTTCGTGCCTTGGGAGTTGGCGGACAGGAAACGGTAGGCGCCGATGTCCACGGTCGTTTCGCCCCGCACACGCATGTAGAGATGCGAGGGTTCCGCACAGTCATTCCCCGGTGCCGCTTCGAAGAAGATGCGAGACCCGTCGGCGGAGACGCCTTGCTGGCCGGCAGTTCCGCCGGGGTTCCGCGACTGCGAGCCGACGCTCTGTCCCACGGACGCGCCGCAACTGCCGATCGTGGCGTTTGCTTTCCCGGCGACGTTGAGCTGGCGCAGACCGCGAGCAGCGGTGTATTCATAGAGATCAAATCCCTTTCTGGTGCCCGTCGGTTCGCCAAGCAGAGTACGGTCTTGGGTAGCAAGGACGAGGGCAGAGAGATCACGGTTGGCCGCCACCCAGCCGCTGGCGCGGTCTTCGGCGCTGTTTCCGGGTTCGATCTGCCTGGAGACCGATGCGACAGTCGTGTAAGGCCCGCCCACGGGCCCCAGCTTGTATTCTTTGAGAGGAGATTTCACGTTGAACGTGGTGTCGTAATCTGAGCGAAAGGCGACCTTTGTCAGGTCGGAACTGTACGCCAGCGGCGTGGTGGTGAAGATGCCCGTTTCGGGCTCGGGCGAGCCGCTTGTCATCGACCAGCCGCTCGCGCCGCGCGAGAACAGGTAAGGGCTCAGACCAGCACCCCAGTGAGTTTCGGCAGATTCGATCACCAGGTGCTCCCCATCTTCACCACTCCATGCGCCAGTCTGGACGCCCTCGCCGTAGTGAAACGGTTCTTGCGCGCCGCCCTTGTCGGCGGGAGTAATCAGCTCATACGCGCGACAGTCCGGCAGATGAGCCGACAGACCCGTCCGGAAAGCTTCGTTGGGACAAGCCCCGCCCGCCGTGCTTCCCGCCGCGGTGACCGGAACCGTGAGGGAGTATTCAGCGCTGTCAACGAGACCGGTGCCGGGCGCGGTGTTGTGAGCGACCATGCGATACCGGTAGGTTTCGCCCAGGCTGAGAGCCGGCAGATCAAAACCGACATTATACGGCGTGTTGCCCGACCCCGCGTCCACTTCGGGCGTTTCCGCGGCGCCTTCCCAGCCGTGTTCGGCGAAGCTGCGGTCGCTCACGTACTGGAAGCGGTAGTGCGTATCATACGCTTCCCCTCCCGGTTGCGTGGTCGCGACCGTAACCGTCCCCGACGGCGTCAAACCCGACCCGTCACCTTCGATCAACGGCTCAGCCTTACCGGCCTCAGGCCCACCGAAAAGCACCGTGTACGGGCCGCCCGCGAGGCCGAAGACTTGGGCGACGCGCTGACCTTCGCCGCTCGAGAGCGACCGAAGCGCCTGGAACACGTCTTCGGAGGAGGCGTTGTAGGGCAGGTTAGCGGTCGTCTGACCCTTGAATGTCAGCTTGAACGTTCCGCCTGTCGGCGCGCCCGCGATCGCGACCGACTGTTCCGCCGACGTCGGCGGGCTGTTGGGATTCACCCAGCCAAGCAGCCGCAGCGATTCCCCGTGCAGCGCGTGCGTGGGAAACACCGTCGGCGTCGGAGCGCCCGATGTCTGAAAAGACGTAACCGCGCTCGTCGCGGGGCCGCACCCCGCCGCGCATTCGTTTTCGAGAAACACACGAACGTAGTACACCGTCGATGGTCTCAGCTCGGCGAGGCGGACACCTACAACTTCACCGTTGCCGTACGGTGTGGATTCCGCGACCGCTTGAGAGATCGTCCCGGCGCCTGCCGGGATCGCCGTCCACGGACCCGATTCCGAGGTCGCCGACTCCAACCGCCACGCCGTCTTGGATCCGTGCGAGACCGGGATCGCGGTTAGAAAAGCAGAGGAAGCCGTGACGTTGCGCGCTTCGGGCGATCCAGCATACGGCTTGCCTTGCAACGTCGTAAACGTGCTCGCCTGAACGCTTCCCTGCGAATACGTCGTCTGCAAGAGCTGACCCTGCGCGTTGCTCGCGCGCAGGCGAACGTAATACACAGTTTCCGGAGCAAGACCCGTCACGTTCGCTTGCACCCAGGCATATTCTTGAGCAGTCGCGATCGTGCCGCTCCCACCGGAGGTGAACGGCTTCCACGACGCGCTGTTAGGCGCCGGAGCATGACCGTTTTCCGGCAGCGAATATTCCACGTTGTAGGTGGTTTCGCTACCGTTGCTCTCGACCTCGACCTGGAAGCTCGCTTTCGTGGCGCTCGCGCCTCCGAAGAACCAGGGCCGCCCGTCAGTCCCGTTTACTCCGTAATTCCCGGCGACTTCTGGCTTTTGCAACGGGAGGGTCTTGAATGGGATCTTTTCGACAGCCCTGCCAACCGTGTTTTCGAGCGTGAAACGAGCGTAATAGGACGTGCCGGGAGCGAGATGCCTCAGGTACGTGTTCCGTATGGCCCCTGTGTTGCCGCCGCTGGCGTTCTCTTCCCCGATGAAGATTTCACCCCCAGCGCTTACGTAGGGGACAGCCACCCATGCGGGGCTGCTTTCCGGCGGCGGTTCGCCGCTCGCTTCAGCCGGCGCATACTCAGCCTTCCTAACCGTCGCGGACGGTGATCCTTCTTCGAATACCACCCCGACCGTAGCACGGGTCGAGTAGGCGATCTTGAAGATGGTTGTCTGCTGGAAGCGCGGCGGCCTTTCTTCCACGGCGAGCGCCCCTGTCGCGAGGAGAAGCGTCCCCGCGAGCACGGCAAACAGGCCCCCGAGGGTCAGGAGGGCGCGAGGTCGGGGAAAGCGCGCCCGTGCGACGCCCAGACGGTCCCATGAGTTTGGTGTGTGAGTCATTCGAGATGTCCTCTTGTCGAACCGACCAAGGCAAAGAACATAGGGCTAGCCGGTCACAGCCCAGGTGCCACCCAGCGACATGGCGCCCTTTTCCTTCGAGAGACCTTGAAAGTCGAAGCCAATCGTCAAACTAGGACTGCCGGCGAGCACAACTCCACTCACTAGCTTGATGTTGAGTTCGGCACCTTGGAAGACGCAGAGATTGCCTGATTCGGCCCCTGGTTCAGCTTCACTTCCCGTGCATCCGGGAGGAAGCGATCCCCCTGGCTTGATGTAGTGAGCCGTCGGTTCACCCGCTACCGGCAGGGCGAAACTGACCGCGGTGAGGGCTGCACCATACCCCGGATTGGGGGCTTCTGCTTCGGCGAACGAGCTCGCGCCCCACGCCCCCCTCAACGTCTGGCCTTTGGGCAGCGTCTGACCACCAAACGTCCCTTCCTTGCCCTTTTCACCGTTGCACGCATACGTGACACCGCCGGCGGAGGTGAACTTCGAGCCGCCTTCTTTACAGTTCGCGCCCTTCGGCTCCACGCCGCTCGAGACGCTCGTGCCGGGGCTGCCCGCTTTGCCTTCAGGGCCGCCCGGACCACCGGGCCCAGCAGGACCCTGAGGGCCCTGCGTTCCTGCGGGGCCCGTGGCGCCGCTCGCGCCGGCGCCGCCGGAGCGGCCCTTGAGCTGCGCCAACACGCTCGGCTTGATCTGCCCCGTCGAAGTGATCAAATACTTCTTCGCGGCATACGCCCCGCCGGTCATGGCGAACACGAGGGCAAGCGTCACGATCACCGTCGTCGGACTCACACGCATCCGCTTACATATCGCTGATAACATCATCGCTTATCTCTCCTCCATGAAGTCGAGCGTGTGAGCGCCCAGCGCTACGCACGCGTGTTGAGCACTGCAAAGACCTGGACGCCGCGGCCTCGGGTCAAGACCGCGGCGCCCCGAACAGCGACCCCAGCATGTGGGAGCATGCTTCGGGGCCTCCTCGCGCACCGCCGCCAGATGAGGATGGCGAGGGCGACGCTTGAACAAGACTGGGAACCAAAGCGCAGCCTGCGGTACGCTTACGGTATGCGCGATACGCTCAATCTGACGATCGTCTACGAGCCTGGGGAGGACGGCTGGATCGTCGTCTCGATCCCAGAGGTTCCCGGCGTCCTCAGCCAGGGACGTACGCGCAAGGAAGCGCGGGAAATGATCCTCTCGGCTCTGAGCGACTGGCTGCGCTTCTACGTCGAGGACCAGCGCAGCGAAAGGCTGGGCGAGATCCCGCCGGACGCCGACACCGAACCGGTGCATCTGAGCTTCGCTGCGTGAAGCGCCGCAAGCTCGAACAGCACCTGACAAAGCATGGCTGCTACCTGGATCGAGAGGGCTCAGCGCACTCTTGGTGGGCTGCGCCGGCGGGCAAGCCACGCACGGCGGTACCACGCCATCGCGACATCGACTATGTCGCAGCGCGCGCCATCTGCCGGCAACTGAGGATACCGCCGCCCGAGGGGTCGCGTTAGCCAGATTAGACCCGCGAGCCGCCCACCCCCACGAGCGCGACTCAAAACGGGGGAAATCTGCTGCTAGAAGCGGGGTGCTAGCAGGACAAGAGAGAGAGAGAGAGAGAGAGAGAGAGATGAGTCAGCGCTGCTGACGCATCTACCTACGGGCGCGCACCGGCGCGCAACGACCCTCTTCACATCTGTCCCGGACGGACTCACGTGTCTACAACCCCTCTTCATGCGATCCGGCTTTCCTCTCCCCGAACTGCTTCCCTCTGCAAAAGCGCTTGAACTCGATCCAGAAGACCGACCCAAACCCGATCTATTTCCCTGTGCTCCCTCTTGGCGGAGCACCTGACCTACCAATCATAAGCACACATGGCACGGCTTGTCAAGTCCCCAACTGCGCATAGGTTGACGTCAGGGGCGCAAGCTGGCTCTGAGGAGCCGAATATGCGCTCAGACAGAAGCTGCCGCGACCAGGGCTCCGCCGGCTATCCGACTGGGTCGTCGGGGGACGGGACGGCGACGATGTCGAGCAGGTTCTCGAGGCCGGCGAAGTCGTCGATGTTGTGCGTGTAGAGCGGCAGCTTGTTCGACAGGGCGGTCGCGGCGATCAGCAGATCCAGGGTCCGCCGCCCTCGTGCCTTGCGTCCCGCCGCGTAGACGCGTCCGTACACGCGCGCCACGGCGACGTCGAACGGGAGCTGGTCGAACGTGTCTTCGGCGTGCTGCTCGCGGCGATGCTCGACGACACGTTCGGACCGGCGCTCGTCGCGACGTTGTCCCACGGCGAATGGGCACCGACGACCGACCTGCACGTGCAGTTCCTGTCACCCGCGCGGCCGGGGCGAATCGTCGGCCGCGGGCGCGTCGTCCGCCGCGGCGACAAGGTCGCTTTCATGACCGGAAACCTGCGCGACGAGGACGGCACCCTTGGAAGCGGCTCTGAAAGATCAAGCTCGACGCGCTCGTCGTCGGCGAAGCGCTTGCGTGCCGCGTCAAGCATGACCCCGGAGAAGTCAACGCCGACGCCAACGATCTCGGGACGATCGCGCTTTAGCAGCGCGAGCAGGCGACCGTCGCCCGTCCCGAGGTCAAGGACACGACGAGCGTTGCCTGGGACCTGTTCGAGCAGGACGCTCTCTCCCTCCCGCGATGCGGGAACCAGTCCGCCCGGTCGAGATAACAGCGAACACGCTCGGGGATGGTCCACTCGCTGGGCACCACGCTCGCATTATCGGTTATCGCCGTGTGGTGGGCAATCCATCGCGGCGTACGCAGGTGTGGCATCGGTTGCCTTCTGACCAGTGTCGTGGCCGAGGATGTCCACCGCCGGATCACTCAGCTCCGCAATCGTGGACTCGGACAGGGCGACATCCGCGAGTCGGTCGGTCGCAAACCAGGCGACGTCGATTGTGTCCTCCCCGTCCGGAGCGGCTCGCCGTCGATGACGCGCGCGTCGAAGATCGTCGAGACGTAACTGACGAGATCGCCGCGCAGGTACGCTGAGATGCCCACAGTGAGCGCGAGCCTACCGGCCGACGATCGACCGCGACACCTATTCGACGCCTATCGTGTAACGAGTTCGCTGTCTGCTGCGATTCCCGCTCGTAGCAGGACGATGCTCATACCGATGATCCAGGCGAACAGCATGGCGGGGATTGCGATGATGACTCCTCCCTCGAGCGAGAAGAAACCGCTTGGGATCACAAGGGAGGCCAGGAGCACGATGTGCGCCAGCGCAGCCACGACGGCAGCCCATGCTGTCCAGGCAGGCAGGCGGCTGTCGCTGAATACCTGTGCCGCGTATGAACCAAGCGCCAGCGCGGTCGGGACTCCGGACATCGCGAGCAGCCCGAATCCGAGGTCGTAGAGCAGCCGTGGATCAGGCGCGTTGGGCGCGCGATAGAAGAGCACGAAGGCGACCGTGAAGCCAGCGAGAAGGAGCGTGACGAAGCTGACGAGCCCAACCAGGAAGCACACCGAAAGAGCGTTTACGTTGCCGGTCGTCTCCCGCAGCCATAGCCAGACGCCGACACCGAAGGCCAGCCAGAGTCCCACCGCGGCCGTACTGGGGACCATCGCGACGAGCAAGGCTGAGTGATGCGTGTCGACGTAGCCCGCGATCTCGGTCGCGCTCGCGCCGGCCCCTGGAAACGTTTGCATTTCATCGACGATTGCTCCGGCGATCCCAAGCGCGATGCTCACCAGGCCAGCGAGCTTGATCGCGCTGTACGTGGCGCTGCTGGTCCGCTCCCCTGTCGTGATCGCCATGCGCCTTACCCCCGTTTCGATTGGACGGTCACATCGTTTCAGGGGAAGGTCGTGCTGTCGATTACCTGAGAGGTAATCGACGGACGAACGCGTCGAGGCTAGAGTCGACCACCGGATGGCAACCATCAGCTCCCAGCCACGGGTCGGGCCGCTGTTGCGTGAGTGGCGCAAACGGCGGCGGCGCACCCAGCTCGAAGTGGCGCTCGACGCGGGGGTATCGGCGCGGCATCTGAGCTTCATCGAGACGGGCCGCTCGACGCCCAGTCCCGAGATGGTGCTGCTGCTCGCCGAGCAGCTCGAAGTCCCCGTAAGGGAGCGCAACCAGCTGCTGCTCGCCGCCGGTCATGCCCCGGCGATCCCCGAGCACTCGATCACAGATCCTGAGCTCGCGCCAGTGCGCGAGGCGCTCGATCTGATCCTCACCGGCCATGACCCCTTTCCCGCGGTCGTCGTCGATCGCGGCTGGAACCTCGTCGCCGCCAACTCCGCGATGGCCCGGATGGCCACCTGGGTCGACCCGGCGCTCCTGGTGCCTCCGGTCAACGTAATGCGCGTCGACCTGCACCCTCGTGGGCTGGCGCGCTGGACCGTGAACCTGGGCGAGGTCCGGGCGTATTTCCTCCGGCGGCTGGCGCGTCAGGTGGCGATCACCGGGGACGCGGATCTCGCCGCGCTGTTGGAGGAGGTGACGGGCTACCCCGCGCCCGAACACCAGCCCCACCCGCGAGACAGCCGCGAGTCACATCATCACGCCGCTGATGCGGCTGCGCTCCCCAGACGGCGACGAGCTGTCGTTCTTCGCGACCGTCGCCACTTTCGGCACCGCGACGGAGGTGACGACCTCCGAGCTGTCGATCGAGTTGACGTTCCCCGCCGACGCGGCGACCGCCGAGGCGATGCAGAGCCTTCTGGTGAAAGGCGCACACGATGAACGCATCGCGAACTGACCTGGGCCAGGCAAGCCGGCTGGCGGACTCCCATCTGTTGCGACGTTCGCCAAGCCGTGTGGAAGCGCGACGAAGGGAAGTGCGTGGAGTGCGGCAGCGACTTTGACCTCCAATACGACCACATCATCCCGTTCAGCATGGGCGGCCTCGATATCGTATAGATAAGCCATTTGTTTGCCCGAACCTGCTCCTCGTAAGGCTTCTCGAGACGCGGCAGCGGGCTCAGAACAGGGCACTATTGTCAAGGGTTTGTGCCGACGTTTGTGCCGACGACGATCAAACGGGGGCAACTGAGATAGCAATCACTATCTCAAAGCATACCCATTTGCAGCGCCTTCTTGATGGCCAGACCCAGATTCGAACTGGGGACACCACGATTTTCAGTCTTGATCTGAGGAGAGCGAAAACTGGCGTATTTGCAGGCCATTCGCTAGACGGGGCACCCCGGACATGCCGTTGGTTTCCTGGAGATTCCTGGGGGTTTGGGCCGGGGGGCAGGCATCTCCGGCCCAAACCTTGATCGGCCCCGGCCAGGCGATGGCGAGAGGCGGACTCGAACCGCCGACACCTCGATTTTCAGTGGTGGGCCGGCATCGTTCGGCACCCCGACAATCAGTAGCCGCCGCTTTCGCTGCTTTCGGAGCCCAGCCGTTCGCTGCCTTCCGAGCCGCTTTCGCTGCCTTCGGAGCTGCTTCCGCTTTCGCTGCCTTGCGAGCCGCCGCTTTCGGCGCCTTCGGAGCCCCTCCCGCTTTCGCTGCCTTCCGAGCCGCTTTCGGCCTTGCCTCCTACGACGAAGCCGCCGCAGCCGCATTCTGGCTTGGAGTCGCCGGCCGTTCCGAGAGCGTGATGGTTCGTTTCCCCGACACTGTCGGCCGTGGGCGGACTGCTCGACGGCGGTCCGCTGCCGACCGCGCGCCCGCCGCTAGTGGAGCTCTGCGGGGCGCCTGATCGATGTCTGTCACGCGTCCCTGTCGCGGTTTTCGTACGGCGGTGCGTCTTATCCGGCTGCGCCTTGGGCTGCGTGTCGGGGCCGTGCTTTTGCAGCGGCGTCAAGGTGACTTTGCCGATCTGTAGGTCGTCGCGCCGTGTGTCGGCCTGCAGGCCAAGGACAATGAGCGCGAGCGCCAGGACGCCGAGGATTACCCGCAGCGCTCTCCTCCAGATGACAGCGGCCAGGATCGCGACGCCGGCCGAGGCGAGTGCCGGCCACGAGACATAAGCGATGTCAAGCTGGTCGATGCTGTTCGTACGCAGCCACTCGAGGGCCGCTTGCACCGCGATAAGCGCGTGGTGAATTGGCGTGGGCGGTTGACCCGAGACAGTCGCGGCGACGAGCAGCCCGATAAAGACGACGAGCGCGGCGATGGCGGTGCCGTGCAGCGCGCGCCTATTCTTGATGCCGAAGATCCGGACACGACTCGAGAGCGGCAAAGGGTCGGCCTCTACTGTGGTGCGGCGCGATGTGTGGGCGAGGTGTGGCGCGCCGGTGACAGTGGGGTCGTCGGAATAGCGCCGGACAGTCTGCGACTGGCGCGCGCTGGCGATGCGGTCGCGCGAGGATGTAGGCGCCGACGCCTGCGCGTCTAGCATCTGATTGTCGCTGAGCAACCCGTCGTCGACCATCGCGTGCCCGAGTTCGACCGCGAAGTCCCACTGGCGCTTGGGACGGTCGTCGAAGTTCTCTGCGACGCCGCGGATCAGAACAGCAGCGGTCTCGGGTCCGAGTGCTCGGTTGAACTCCCGCGGGTCCGGCGGCTGTCGGCCGATGCGCTCATCCGAGTTGTCCGAAAACGGAGTGCGGCCCGCAAGCGTCTCGTATGCGACGGTCGAGGCCGCATAGCGGTCGTGTCCCTTCTCGACGTCGAACTCGAGCAGCTCGTCTGCCGGCTCCAGTCCCGCCTGCCAAGCGCGCATCGCCGTAACGAGCTCAGGCGAGGCGTAGCGGGGCGTATATGGCAGCGGCATGTCGTCGTTCTCCAGCAGCCTGTAGGCGATGCCGAGGTCGGCGAACGCGGCTGAGCCGTCCCTCCGCAGCAGCAGGTTGCCCGGCTTGACGTCGCGATGGACGATGCCCATGTCGTGGCTCGCGTCCAGCCCACGAGCGCTCTGGCACACATAGCGGTAAGCCTCGGCGAACGGCAGCGTGCTTCCCGGTAGCTCTTCGAGGCGCTCCCGCAGGGAGCCGCCCTCCGCGTACTCCATAAGCAGCCACGGTCCGTAGGGATCGTCGGTTCGGCAGTCGACCGGTTGCATGAAGTACCGCGGCGCGGCGTCATGCAGTACACGCATGAGGTCGGTCTCTCTGATGAGCGCGGCCTTGACCTCGTTGCCATAAGCCCGCAGACGCTTGAGGACGAGATGCTGCTCGGATTCCTCGTGGAAGACCAGGATCGCGACCGAGTGGCCCCCCTCCCACGTCCGCCCCGCGAAATGCACCCCGTCGGGAAGCGGAACGTCCAGCTCGACTAGGTGGCGCATGGTCAGATGGCTCCTCTCGTGGTCTACCCGCGCGTGCGCGGTTGGTTACGGCAGGTCACGTGTCACTCACCATCGCCGGCCAACGCATTGACCACCGCGACGTAGCGCTTTGTGCCGCGCCCCACGCGCCGGAGCTTGAGCTGATCGAGCAGGTCGTCAAGGAGGTGTCGCGCGCGGACAGCTGACACTCCTAGCAGCTGGCCGAGTTCCTCATCGAGCTCGGCGCGCTGCAGGCGGCTGAAGGTCGGGCCGTGGCGATCACGCAGCGATAGCACCGCGCGTCCTATGTCCCTCGTGCCGGCCGTACGGCGTCTGGCGCTAGTGGGCAGGCCCTTTGGATCTCTCGTCTCGTCGCCCTCCAGTGCCGGATAGTGGACATAGAGCGTGGTGTCGCCGAGCCGGACGATGTCGCGATCGGCCAAGAAGCGCTCGGACACGTTCTTGCCGTTAACGAGTACGGGCTGCGCGTCTGGGAACGCGACGAGACGCAGACAACCGGCGTGTGCGAACACGGTGAGGTGGCGGCGAGAGACGGCCGGGTCGGTTAGCGGCAGGTCACAGGCGCGGTCACGGCCGACGACGAATGTCCCGCTCGGACCGAGGTTGCGCGTACGGTGCTGGCCGGCGTACTCCACGGAGACGATCGCTGGCGGGAAGGTCGCCTTGTTGGGCGTCATGGTCACGATGCCTTTCGCAGGCCGCCAGATCGTAGGACCCGAAGCTGCACGTTGCCCGACAGTGTTACGAGATCACCGTCGTCCAGTAGCAGCGCTACGTCTGCCTTGACCTTCCCGACGAACACACCGTTGTGTGAACCGAGGTCCTTTATCGTTGTGAACTGCCGGGCGACGGTCAGTAGCGCGTGGCGTTGTGAGACGGACTTCTCATCGATGGCCAGCCCGGAGGACGGGCGCCGCCCGATGATGTGACGGCCCTCGCCGAGTTCGACCGTTCGGTACGGCCTGCCATCAATGAGGACCTCGAACTCGACGAGCGGGCTGGTGAGGTCCATTGAAGTGTGAGCACGGCGCGGAATGATGGGCGTCGGATCCTCGGTGCCGGGCCGCGACGGGCGGTATGTCGTGGCGTCGAGCTGGTCGGCCCGGAGCACTGACATCATGAATCGCGGTCGGCGTAGCCGGGCGAGCGGATCGCGCTTAACGACCACCGTCGGTCGGCCGAGCAGCACGAAGTCTTCGTCCACATCTGCCAGTCCACGGAGCGCTTGCTCAGCCTCTTGGCCGACCTCGGCCGCCAACGGGCCCCAGCTGTCGTACTCCGCCGGCGCGACGCCGGCAACGATGTAGTTCGGAAGGAAAGCGCCGCTATGTGTCTCGGTTGCGCGAGCCTTGGCCGCGCGCACGAACGAAGCGACGAAGGCCTTGGGGCTGAACGGCCCGAACAGCCGGACTGAGATGGGCGCGGCGCGGCGGGAAAGGTTCTCGCTAAGCAGGCGCCTCAGCTTCGGTCTGGCCACCATGAGCGCGACGAATGCGAGCGTCGAGACGATGAGCAAGAACAGGGCAGACACCTCAGGCCTCCTTGACAAGGACGATCGTTTGCAAGGACTGCATGCTACCCCCTGACATGACCAGTCGAATGGTCACAGCGACCAGTCAAGCGCCTCCGTCCCCTACCGGATGTCGGCGCCGCCCGGCGCTCCACGGGCGGGCATAGCGCCGCGCTTTGTGATGTCGAGAACGTGCGGCGCTCGACCGCCGAGTTTCCCTACTGGCGTGGTCGACGCGACGCGGCAGATCGTCGAGCTCGCGCCGACGGACCATTTATGGCGGCGTGGGCCTCCATCCGGCGTCGTGGGCAAAGGTCTTGCCTTGGAGTCAAACAGGCCCGGCGTTGACGACCTCCGTCTCACTATCGCCATCGTGGTAGAGCGCGCGTGGCTCACGCCTCGAACGGCCATCAGCTACGAGAGCTGGGAACTGCGTATACGTAGCCGAGAGGCTTCAGATCAGCAGTCTCTGGACGCCAAGGTTGGACTACGTCGAGAACGCCTCCGCTCGCCCCGCTCCCGTCATCGTGCAGCACTATGTCGCGGACCACGGCCAGAGCAGTGTTGGGAAACGCGGCACGCGCGTGCTCGACCTCATTGGGCGTGAGTAGGACCGATTCGCCGGCCGACATAGTGCCCTTCACCTCAACATCCACGTGCTCGGGTCCGCGTCTGCAGCGCAGGTCGTAGGGCCGTTTGGCTGAGACGTCCTCGACTACAAATCCGATGCCCTCAAAGTGCGCCGTTGCGATCTGCATGGCTTGCAGCTCGATCGCCTTTCGATCGTCCGCTGTGAGAAGTGGTGAGAAGCCCTGCCCCCTCGAGAGGTCGTTCATGGCGTCATTGGCGTCCGCAATCTCGGGTGGCTCCGGCGACGGCCGGCGCTGGACCGTCGCGCACGCCATGAGCGCATCGAGGATCGTGGTGTAATCGTCACGTTCCAGCGGCGCGTAGGCCGCGCCCCACTGAATCCGGCCCATCGCCTTCGCCGCAAGATCTCCGGTCTTCGGGCCGTCGCTGACCAGGGGCACCCAGACGTCAATCCGGAACGGATAGACATACGGCCATCGGTCTCCGTCTAGGCGGCTTGGTTCGTATGTGGGGTTGCCGAGGATTTCGCCCTCGGCGAACACGCGCGATTCGCCGACTGCGTGGAGTAGCACCCGGTCGCCACGACCCATTTTGGGGCGTTGTCTAGGCGTGGCAGGCCCGGTCGTCAGCTCGTAGTCGTCGAAACCACGTTCAGGGATCCAATCGTCATCCACAAGGTTGCGGGGCTCCAACGTCCCAAGTGGCTTGAGCCAGTACTGCGGCATGGTGGAAAACTAGCGGCCTTCTAGAGCCCGCACAGCCGCCGAGACTTGCGTCCAACCTGTGGGGTGCATTTATTCGATCAGGCGTCGTTCTCAGGCGGCGAGGTACTCGTGGATGAGGCCGCCGAGCCGGTCGTGTCTGCGGATCGCGGTCGCTGACGGGCTTGCCGCAGTTGGTGGCGGGTGCCGCGGTTCGGGAGGGGCGAGTTCGAGCGCTCGATGCGGCCTGTGGCTGTTGTAATGGCCGACGAACTCTCGTAGGACATGCTGCAGGTGCCTTGGCGGTTGTGTGCTCGGCTTCGCAACTCCCGTCTTCCGAACTGCACGGCAGGCGCACGTCAAATCATTCGGGGCGGTCGCTGAGCTCGACTTCCTGCCGGACCCGCTCGCCCACCTCATCCCAGCCGACATGGCACATGTTGTCTAGCGTTACCCTTCCCCCCACGCTCGTGATCGTGAGTGCAGCAGCAAGCCCGAAGACGACCTGCATCTCGTCGAACACAAACCACGGGACGAAGCCGGTGCTCCAGTCCCCCTCTGGTGGCATAAGGTGCCGGCCGGCGAGGACACAACGCATCTGCGTCTCGATCCGCCCAAGTCGATGCACTTGGCGCGGTATGTCGTGACCGTCATGCAGGCATAGACGTCTGACCGCCTCAGCGGTGCCGTTTCGCACGCGACGGACACGAGTCATCTGAAGCGCCACACCGACCGACACGGCTCCCAGCATGCGCCCGCGCTCCCGGTCAGGGACCGGTGCGTTGTCCAGGACCCTAAGCAGGTCGAGCACGCCGACGGCATCCCCTGCGCTTGTGCGCTCAAAAGTTCCACCGGCCTCGTGGCTCTTGTGGTCCTCTAGCACTCTGCGTGCGGCGGACTCCCGCAGCACGAGAAAGCGGACAGGGCCCCACACCAGTCGATCAGTGAGAACCAGTCGATCACTGAGACCAAGGGGCGCGCCGCATGAGAGCTCTGCTGTGCTGCTCGACGAAGAGGACTCGCACTCGAATGGTAGGTCGAGCGGTACCCGTAGCTCATCGACCAGGGCATACGCACCCTCCCATCTCAGCATTTTCAACACGCTCCCGTAGGCCAGGCCGAGTTGCTCCCGTGCAAGCGCCTCGATCCGCGGCCCTCCGACCAGATCGGACCGGCACCAGGGCTCAGCGCCTTCGTATGGGCGCTCGGCTAGCTCACACATCAGTAGGACCGCACGAAGCAGCGCAGCATGCGCGTCGATCACCTGGCTACTGACCAGCACCAGCTGGCAATTGGATCCATCCAGCAGCGTAGTGTCGGTCGGGATGTCGTCGAGGATTCGTACGACGAACGGCCCATGTTGTTTGAGCGAAGGGCGAGCAAATCGAAGGCTTTGGAGCACCTCGAGCTGCAGCCACGCCTCGACGCCCGATGCAAACGCTCCATCGGCAACACACCAGCGGTAGCTGTCTGCGTTGGGCAGGTGGTTCTCAAGAAGACCGGCGCACGCCTCCACCGCCCGGGTGTGTAACTCACGATCGAAGTCCGCCCCGCACCGGAAACGCTCGCTCGCGGCTCCCGACCCCTGGACGAGATCCGCTTCGATGAGCTGAAGGTTCGGATCGCTCACGGCGCCGAGGCTCGTGGCGGCCCAAATGCATCGTCGAGCGAGGCGCGTGCGCCGGAAATATCGAACAGGGGTAGATCGTCCAACTCGAACTCTTGGCCTACCTGATCCAGCAGCAATGCACCCGCAGCCCGTGAAAGCGCATGGCCGCTAAACACCCTGGTGATCATCCGTGGCACCAGAGGCTCCACGCCGCACGCCGAGACAGAGGGGATCAGATATGCAAGCCGGGCATCAATCTCTGTCAGCGCTCGACGCGTCTCGGCGACCGCCCGGTCCTCGGGCGCGAAAGTCTGGTCCGCCAACGCGGCAGCGGAGCGCCATGCGCCGTGGAACAGCGCCAGCATCCGCAGGAGGTGAAGGTAGGCCGTCGGCCCGATCACGAGATCTTCGGGGGGCAATTCAGGCAGCCCTAGCGAAACACGCGCCTTCGAGCTTCCGACGCCTATTAGCATCAGGCTTAGTGCTCCGCGGTCGGTCAACAGCTCTGTCGCGAGGTCTCGCGGACCATCGTGCGGGTCGAGATCCAATGCGTGGCTGAGCTCGTGGAACAGCACGAAGTGATCTGCCCCCGTGTACATCACGACGAGCTCCCACGCGAATGGGTCTGCCTTTACCCCTCGGGCAGCCAGCCAATCGTTGAGTAGGACGGGATCGGGTGGCAGCTCTTCCTGGTACAGCGCCACGGCATGTTTCTGTAGAGGTTCCACCAGCTCGCGGAGCCGCTCCCTGCCGTGAGCGAGAAGCTCATCGAGGGCATCGCCTATCCAGCTGTCTGGCAGCATGGGACGTGCGTTTCTGATCTCCGGTGGCGCCCCGGCGTGGAGCGTGCGCAGCAGCACCGCAAGCTCGCGCAACAGAACGTAATGCGGCCTGGAAATCAGAATGTAGTCGCAGAGCTCGCCACGGACGAAGGTGGACGCGAAGTCGATCGTGGCGACGACGCGCACGACCGTCGGGCGATGAGTGGCAAGTGCCGGGTGCTTTGGATCGATCTCGCTCAGAGCGAACAGCGTCTCCATCTGCAACACGGCCTCCGCACTATCGCGATATGAGCATGGGTCTAGCGCCCAGCCGTAGTCAAACCTTGAAAACAGCTGCGGCTTGCTGGCCGCCAGCGCCTTGATCCATTCACAGATCTCAGTGCGGCTGGGAGCACCCTTCGGCGGCGACCCCTCGGTCACTTCCGGCGATCGGATGGCGAATCGGTCGAGCACGCACTCCATGTCACTTGCCAGATCCTCCGGTCCGATCATCTCAGGCCCAGTGGCTTGCGCAGTACTGAGACAGCCCCGATTTAGTCATCAGCGCTGCGACCGTTGCGACTGGCAATTGGTGATTCGCGGAGGCGATCACGTCTGCGATAGCACCCGCCAGCGTTAGGCGGTCAGCTTCCTCTAGGACGAGCTGGCGGACCCGTTCCGACTCGCAGACCTGATCCCGGAGTTTCTCGGAGATAGCTCGGTAGACGCGCGCGCCCTTTTCGAGCGCATCGCGCGGACCGACGTCGGCACCGAAGGCGCCAAGCGAGATCAGCGCCTCCTCCCAGCTCAGATCAAGCGCGGCGTGGAGCTCATCCTGGGTTGGCCGGGCGTCGCCCATGTCGTGATGCTACCCATGCGCGTGCTCCTCAGCGTACGCGGGCCCGGCTACGCAGCATTCGCTCCTGCACCTCTCGCGGGTCTCGGTTGTGGTGACGGATGCGGGGCCGACGCCACACGCGGCCTAGCAAGGGAGCCGCTGCTCAGTCGAAAACGGTCGTCGATCTCGCTGAGGCCTGCTGAGGGCGGCGCCAGCAGCCACTTGCTCAGCGCCCGGCGTAGCGTCTGCTCACACAGCGAGACGGCGTCATCCAGCCCCCCCCCCATCCGTTTCAGCTCCTTGGGCGTCGGATCGCCGCCGCCGTGCACGACATGCGAGCGCCAGTCATACGCCTTGCGCAGCCCGCCGGCGATCGCGCGACGTTCCTCGGCGTCGGACCCGAGGTAATGCGCGATACGGAGCGACGCGCGGAAGCGCAGCTCGGTCTTGGTGTCCGGCGCGAACAGCGCCTCGAAGGCAACCCAGCAGTCGATCAAGCGGTCCTCGCGCGAGAGCCGCTCAGCTGAGACCTCCAACCGGCGAAGCGCGAGCGCAAAGGAGCCGTGCTCCGGAGCGCTTGCCAGCAGAGCGTAGATGTCTGGGAGCTCGGCGATCTGCTCGGGCGTGAGGCTCGTGCGCCGACTGGCGAGCGGCGGGACAGGCCGACGGGCCAGCCCGCTGTGGGCTCCGAGCCTGCGTAGATAGGAGGCAAACGGCCCGCTCACGCGCAGCCACGAGACACCGAACGATGCCGCCGTCGCACCGCCCAGCAGCAGCGCCAGCCGAGCACACTCGGCCTTGCGTTGGGCAGTCCCCCAGTTCCAACCACCCAATCGCTCCCCGTCGACCGTGGCGGAGATGGCGTAAGCGATGTCGAAGAAGTCGTGCGCCTGCAGCGGCTGAACTTCCGTGGAGCCCCAGCCCGCGATGCCCCACAGCTCGTCGCGCAGCGCTGTGGAGAAGGGGACGATCTCCAGGCCCGGCTCGAGTTGCAGGGTCTGAGCGGTGATCGTGACGCCCGCGATCAGCACGAGCAGCTCACCGGAGAAGTGAGTCTCTGAGAGGAACGCGTGCAGGCGCTTGACTTGCTCGCGAAAGGCAATGTCGGCCGGGTCGTCAAACGGTGTGGGGGTCGGCTGTGCCGACCCGCCGTATGCGGCGCTGAGGTAATCCTCGAGGAACACGTTGATCACTTCCCCCTGCGGCGTCCACGGCCGCTCGCGGTCGCGGGCAGTCGGAGGGTCGATTCCCAGCTCCCCGGCGATCAGCTGCTCGACGACAAACAGCGAGCCGCCGGTTTCGAGCGCCGGCATGGCGTTGAGGCGCAGCCGCCATGTGTCGATGTCGGTGTCGGTCCACTGCTTGCCCGACCCGTCGGACTCGGCCTCGATTCGTGGGATTGGCTTGGTCGGCACATCGCCGCACTCAATGAGCTGGGAGACGGCGCGCTCGAGCTTGACAACGAGCGGTCGCATCGTCGTCGCGAGCGCCTCAGCAGCCATAGCCATCGGGCAATCCTCGCATGCCGGCCGATCGCTCGCTGGAGCTGCCGAGCGCCGAATGCCTCCGCCACATGGGGCCCGGCGATTCCCTATGGCGAGAGGCGGACTCGAACCGCCGACACCTCGATTTTCAGTCGAGTGCTCTACCGGACTGAGCTATCTCGCCGCGACCCCCGATCCTAGCGCCTGGGCCACGCCGGATGAGCACTCCAGCCCCTGGTTGTGGTTGGTCCTGTAGCGGCGCGGGGTCGCCGCGCCACATACCGCTAGCTCGACTCTCAGGCAAGGAAAGGTCAAGGGCGCAGCAACTCTCAGCGCCGTAGGCGGTAGAGGCCGGGGGCGACCCTCTCGAAGCGGGGATCCGTCGAGAGCTTCGACGCGACCGTGGCCCACGGGGTTTGGCCGCGGCTGCGCGTGTAGAGGCCGCGCTGCTGGATCAGCGTCCAGATCTCCCGCGCGCGCATCGGCCGGTTGTCCTGCTCTTCGAGCACCCACGCGACGGCTTCGACCATGCTGCCCGCCGGCCGCAGCTTGGCGTCGCCGAAGGCCCTTGACTTCGGGCGGGATCGAGCTACACGTGTGTCCCCCGCAACCAAAGGAGCCGACAATGACCACCATACGCCTCAGCCACGACCAGCTGGTCTCCTCGATCAACTCCGACCCCGAGCGCCTCGCCGACCTGCTCGCCGACACCGACCGCGACTACGACCGGCTGCTCGAGAAGCTCGACACGCAGGCCAGCTGGATCACCGAGAAGATGCAGCGCCTGCAAGCCAGCATCGCTCGCTCGCGCGAGACCGATCCCTCAACCCTGTCGGTCAACAGCCTCGGCGAGCTTCAGGGGCAAGCACCCGAACTCGACAGGCTCTGCGGCGAAGTGGAGTGGATCCCGTTTCGTGGACAGTTTGATCTGACCCTGGTTGAGTGGAGTCGTGTTTCTGGAATCCTCCGGCGTTCAGCGAGGAGGAAGCAATGCCCAGCAGGTATTCAGTCGAGGTCCGTAGGCAGGTTGTGGAGCTCGCGCGTGCCGGCACGCGGGTCGCGCAGCTCGCCGAGACGTTTGGGATGACGCAGGCGAGCATCTATAGCTGGCTCAAGCGGGACCGCATCGACCGAGGAGAGGCTCCTGGCCTGAGCACCGATGGGCAGATGGAGCTCGCGGCCGCCAAGAGACGCATCCGCCAGCTGGAGACCGAACTAGCGGTCTCCAGGAAGGGTCAACGAGGTCTTTCTCGAGCAGAACTTGCCCCCAAAAGCCTCTACCCGGTGATCGCCTCCCTGACCGGGCAGGGATTCGACATTCAGAGAGCCTGCGCGGGCTCCTACGACCCAGCCGGCGCCTGCGCCCGGGACACCGGCCGCTCACTCCGCTCAGCAGGATCGGTGTCGAAAGCGCTCCCTTCCGCACACGCGCCCGCCACGGTCACTCCGCTCGGCTTCGAAACCGCGCAGAGGCTCGCCCCCACCTCAGCCCGCTCGAAACTCCTCCACGAGCGCCGCATACGTCTTGCGCAACCCCTCGCGTATCGACACCTCGGCACTCCACCCCAGCTCGCGTTGCGCGCGACTGCAGTCCATGCGGCTGTGCTCCAGCTCGCCCTTGCGCAGATCGGCGAGCTCGGGCTCCACGTCCGCGCCCGAGACCTCGCGCAACTCGTTCCATACGGTGCTCACGTCGGTCTCCACGCCCGTGGCGACGTTGAACGTGCCGGCGTGACCCGTCGCCATCCTCAGCGCGCGAACCACGTCGCCCACGTACACGTAGTCCCGCGTCGGCCTGCCGTGCCCGTACAGCTTCGGGCGCTCGCCGCGGTAGAGCCTGTGCGTGAAGATCGCCACCACCCCCGCCTCCCCATGCGGACTCTGGCGCGGCCCGTACACGTTCCCCAGCCTCGCCACCGTGTTCGGCACGCCTTCCGCCAGACCCCACGTCTTCACGTACGCCTCGGCCGCCCACTTGGCGGCCCCGTAGGGGCTCAGCGGCGCGGGCTCGCGGTCCTCGCTCGTGGGCATCGGCGCCTCGTCCCCGTACAGCGCCCCGCCCGTCGAGGTGAACACGACCGGGACGCCCGCCGCGTTCGCGGCCGCCACCACGTTCAGCGTCCCGCGCACGTTGACCTCGCAGTCCCTGCCCGGGTCGGCCACCGACGCCGTCACGCTCGCCTGCGCCGCCAGGTGATAGACCGCCTCCGGGACCACCTCCTCCATGACGCGCGCCACGCCGGCCGCGTCGACGATGTCCAGCTCGATCAGCCGCGCCCGGCTCGCCACCCGGCCGGCCCTGCCCGAGGACAGGTCGTCGATCACCGTCACGCCGTATCCGTCCGCGAGCAGCGAGTCCACGACGTGCGAGCCAATGAAGCCGGCGCCGCCGGTCACGATTGCCTGCCTGTCCGCCATCGGCGGAGAAATCTATCCGACGGCCTGCGGGTGGGCCGCGCGCTCGCCGCTGTGCAGCTGCCGCTCGCCCGCGGACGCCGAACGCTCCAGCAGCGCTTCGACGGTCTCGATCGACTCGTCGATCAGCTGCAGCGCCTGCGGTTGCGCCTGGCGACCCAGCGCGTACCTGCGCAACGTCGCCAGCACCCGGCGTGCGATCCCGATCGCCGCGCGCTCGCGCTCTGAGTCGATCTCGCCCTGCTCGCGCAGCTCCGCCACGCGCCGCAACGCCGGTTCGATCACCTCGCCGGGCAGGGCCAGCGCCTCCACGCCGTCCTCGATCGCCTGTGCGACCGCCCCCTCCGCCATCTCCGCGTCGCTGCGCGCAAGCGCCGTCACGAATGTCTCCAACGCGCTGTCGGCGACCTCGGTCGGGTCCGCTCGCATGTGCTCGCGGGCGTCCGGCCCCGAGCTGCCCAGCACTTCCAGAAACGCGTCCAGCAGCACCGGGTCGAAGTGCTTGCCGCGCTCGGAGCGCATCATCGCCACGGCCTCCTCCACCGCAAACGCCTTGCGGTACACCCGGTCGCTGGTGAGCGCGTCGAACACGTCGGCGATCGCCACGATCCGACCCTCGATCGGGATCGCCTCGCCCCTGACGCCCCGCGGATAGCCGCTGCCGTCCCACTTCTCGTGGTGGCTCAGCGCGATCGTCGCCGCCAGATCGAGGATCGCCGAGCTCGAGCCTTTCAGCAGCCTGTGTCCCTCCTCGGCGTGCGTCTCGACGATCGCGCGCTCCTGTGCGGTCAGCTTGCCCGGCTTGAGCAGGATCGCGTCGGGGATCGCCACCTTGCCGACGTCGTGCAGCGGCGCCGCGTGCACCATCCGCAGACAGAACTCCTCCTCCATGCCGACCTGTTCGGCCAGCAGCGTCGAGAACCGGCCGATCCGCTCGATGTGAGCGCCCGTGTCCTCGTCCCTGAACTCGACCGCCATCGACAGCCTTCTGACCGTCTCGGCCTGCGCGATCTCGAGCTCCGACAGCGCCCTGCGCAGCTCGGTCGAACGGTCGCCGATCTCTCGCTGCAGCGCCACGCGACGATGCTCCCCGGCGAACCATCCGACGGCGCCGGCGGCGAGCGCGAGCACGAGCGCGCACACGGCCGCCACGGCCGGCCCAGCCGCAAGCACCGCGCCCACGCCCGCCGCCGGCGCCAGAACGACCGCGGGCGCCCAGCGCCACCTTCCGGCAACGAGGCCCCTGCCCTGTTGCTTGACTTCGCTCATATCGTCCGTTGTCTCGCGCACTGGCCCGGTCTCGCATTCGGCATCTCGGGCATCTGTCTTGAGTCCCGCACCGGGCCTTTCAGCGCATTACCCATCGCGGGCTCATTCCACACATTCAGCTTCTCCACCGTTTGACGCCGGGGCATCGGGAGGGTGGACGGCCCCGATCCAGGATGACATCATGGCCGCTCGGATCAACCAGCGGAAGGGAGCACTCGATGACCCTCGATCAGTCGAAGATGGGCCGTGTCGTGGCCGAGCAGATGGAGGCGCTCGAAGAACGCTTCGGCGACGATTGCCAGATCGGTGACGTCTGCACGATCGTCGAGGTCATCGGGCCCCACGGCTCCAGCGTCTCGGTCCGCTCGAGCGAAGCCCGCCCCCATACCACGATCGGCCTCCTGCGCATGGCCGAGGCGATGATGCTCGCGAGCATCGGCGGGCGGGAGTTCGGGGAGGGGGAGTAGGAGCGCTCGCAGCGCTCGCCGGCGCCTCGCGGAGTCATCGGCGAGGAGTCCGACGAGCGTGGGCCCAGCCGGCTCCTCTACAGCCCCACCGCCACGTACTTGGTCTCCAGATACTCCCCGATCCCCTCGAACCCCCCCTCGCGCCCGAACCCGGACTGCTTGACCCCGCCAAAGGGAGCGGCGGGATTGGAGACGATGCCCTGGTTGAGGCCGACCATCCCCGTTTCGATCCCCTCGCATACGCGCAGCGCGCGGGACAGGTCGCGGGTGTAGACGTAGGCGACGAGGCCGTACTCGGTCCGATTGGCGGCGTCCAATGCCTGCGCCTCGTTCGAGAATGTCGCGATCGGGGCGACCGGACCGAAGATCTCCTCGGCCAGCACGCGCGCGTCGTCGGGCACGCCGGTGAGAACGGTCGGCTCATAGAAGTAGCCGCCGCCCGGCAGCGCATGCCCGCCGAGCGCGACCCGGGCGCCGCGCCGCACGGCGTCAGCGACCAGTTCGGCGACCTTGTCGCGTTGCGCAGAGTCGATCAGCGGCCCCACGTCCACGCCGGGCTCGGTGCCGCGCCCGACGCGCAGCGGCGCCATGCGCGCGGTGAGCTTCGCCGCGAACTCCTCGGCCACCGACTCGTGCACATGAAAGCGGTTGGCCGCGGTGCAGGCCTCGCCGACGTTGCGCATCTTCGCCGTCAGCGCGCCCTCGACGGCGGCATCGAGGTCGGCGTCGTCGAACACGACGAACGGCGCGTTGCCCCCCAGCTCCATCGAGACGCGCAGGACCTGCTCGGCGGACTGTTCGATCAGCGTGCGCCCGACCTCCGTCGAGCCGGTGAACGAGAGCTTGCGCGTGCGCTCGTCGCGCAGCAGCGGCTCGATCACCGCGCCCGAGCGCCTGGTCGTGATCACGTTCAGCACGCCGCCCGGCAGCCCCGCGTCGGCGAGGATCTGCGCTAGCGCGAGCATCGACAGCGGCGTCTGCTGGGCGGGCTTGACGACCATCGTGCACCCGGCCGCGAGCGCCGGCGCGAGCTTGCGCGTGCCCATCGCCGTGGGAAAATTCCAGGGCGTCACGAACACGCACGGCCCGACCGGCTGGCGCAGCGTGAGGATGCGTCCCGCGCCCGTCGTGTTGACCATGTAGCGGCCGTGCACGCGCACGGCCTCCTCGGAGAACCAGCGAAAGAACTCCGCCGCATAGGCGATCTCCGCGCGCGACTCGCCCAGCGCCTTGCCCATCTCCAGCGTCATCAGCAGCGCCAGCTCATCGGTCCGCTTGACGAGCGCCTCATACGCGCGACGCAGCACCTCTCCCCGCTCGCGCGGCGCGCTCGCGGCCCACTCGGCCTGCGCGTCCGCCGCCGCGGCGAGCGCCGCCAGCGCGTCCTCCGCCTGCCCGTCGGCGACTTCGACGAGCGTCCGCTCGGTCGCGGGATCCTCCACCGGAAGCGTCCCACCGCCCGTCGCCGCCCGCCACTCGCCGGCGATGAACAGATCCGTGGGGACCCGCTCCAGCACCGCCTGCTCGCTGTCAAGCCCAGTCATGCCAACGGCTCCTCTCGTCGCTTTCGGCTCATGCGGGGCTCATGCCCGCAGGACATCTAACCGATTCCACCAGTATGCCCGCACGCGCGATCCGACAGGCCCCGCTCGCGGCGCTGCTCGCGAGCGGCCTCGCCACGCTCGCGTTCGCGGCGGGGGCGACCCCGACGGCGCGTGCCACCACCATGCGCACGCTCGTGATCGCGGGCGCGGGCGACGGCCACGGCGTCGGCATGAGCCAGGACGGCGCGTACGGCTACGCCCAGCACGGCTACAGCAGCCGGGCGATCCTCGCTCACTACTACACCGGCACGACGATCGGACAGGCCCCGGCCGGCGCGCTCGTGCGCGTGTCGATCGGCGCCACGGTGCGCAGGATCCCGCTCGAACGCTACGTTCGCGGCGTTGTCGCGGCCGAGGTCCCATCCGCATGGCCGCTCGCGGCGCTGGAGGCGCAGGCGATCGCCAGCCGCACGTACGCGCTGACCGCGCACGCCGGCGGCTCGAGGTTCGACGTGTACGCCGACGCGCGCTCGCAGGTGTATCGCGGCGCGGCTGCCGAAACGGCGCAGACGAACGCCGCGGTCGCGCTGACCGCCGGGCAGATCGTCACCTACGCGGGCGCTCCCGCGATCACCTACTTCTTCGCCGACTCGGGGGGCATGACCGAGGACGTGCAGAACGCCTGGCCCGGCTCCGAACCGCAGCCGTGGCTGCGCGGCGTGCCCGACCCTTACGACTCCGGAGCGCAGTCGCGCTGGACGCTCGACATGAGCTTCGCCGCCGCCGCCGCCCGGCTGCGAGGTCTCGTCAGGGGCTCCTTTCGCGGCGTCGAGGTGCTCGAGCGCGGCCACTCGCCGCGCATCCTCACCGCCGCGATCGTCGGCTCCGCGGGAACGACGCGGGTGAGCGGCGCGGAGCTGGCGCAGCGGCTGGGGCTGCAGGATACGTGGGCGTACTTCAGCGTCCGCTCGGGGCACGGTCCCGCCAAGCCGGAGCCCGAACATGGCGCACCGCCTCCGACGGCGAGCCCATCCAAGACCATGTTCGCCCCCGCCGGACCGCAGGGCGGCGCTCAAGCCCCGGCCGGAGCACAGGGCGGCACGCAGATCCCGGCCGGAGTGCAGGGCGGCGCGCAGGCTCCGGCCGAACCGCGGCCCGCCTCGGCGGGCGGCACGTCAGCCGGGTAGCCGCGGGACGATCTCGCCGCAGGCGCCGAGACCGGGCGGGCGGCGAAGCGCGAGCGTGGCGACCGCGGCGATTCGCGTGCGCGAAAGGCAGCGATTTCAAAATCCATCCTGCTGAGCGGACAAGCCCCGATCGGAAGTTTTCAGGGACTAATCTGAGCCGATGCCCGCCCCGCTGCTGATCGCCGACGTTCCCTGGCTGCTGTATCGCGCGTACTTCGGCGTGCCCAAGTCGATCGTGGGCGCCGACGGGCGGCCCGTGAACGCGCTGCTGGGAACGGTGAACGCGCTGCTGGCGGTGCTCGACGAGCGCCCGGCGCGCGCGGTCGTGGCCTGCTTCGGCGCCGAGCAGGCCGCCTATCGCGTGGAGCTGTATCCGCCCTATCACGCCCACCGCGAGCCGATGGGAGCGGAGCTCGCGCAGCAGTGGAGGCAGGCCCCCGCGCTGCTGGCGAGCCTCGGCTGGACGGTGTGCGACGCCGGCGAGCTGGAGGCCGACGACGCGATGTTCTCCCACGCGCGCGCGGAGTCCGAGGCGGGCGGCAAGGCGCTGCTGCTGACGGCAGACCGCGACCTGTTTCAGGCGCTCGACGAGCGCGTCACGATGATCGAGCTGGCGAAAGGACGGGTCGCGGGGGAGATCGGTCCCGCGCAGGTGCACGATCGCTACCACGGGATCGGACCAAGGCTGGTGCCCGACCTGATCGCGCTGCGCGGCGACCCCTCCGACGGCCTGCCGGGCGCGCCCGGGGTCGGCGTGAAGACCGCGGCCGAACTGCTGCTGCGTCATGGTTCGCTCGAGGGGGTGCTGGCGGCCGCCGAATCCGATGACCCCCGCATCCGCCCGCGGGCCACCGCCGCCTTGCTGGCGAACGCCGAGCTGCTGCGCGCCTTCAAGGAGATCGCCACGCTGCGGCGCATCGACGTGCGGCGCCCGCCCGACCGCGCGAGCGACTTCGGCGCGGGCGCCACCGCCGCGCGCGAGCTGGGCATGGCGCGCCTGGCCGAGCGGCTGGAGGAAAAGGCCGCCGCCTGACGCATACCTACGATATGCGTCCGCCACGGGCCCGGCGGGGAGGGAGAGCCTTATGAAACGCGCACATACGGCCGATAGATCGAGCATGAGCGTTCGTCGCGCCGTCGCCGTGCTCGCCTGTGCCGTCGCCTGCGTCCCGCCCGCGAGCGCGTTCGGGACTCCCTACTCGGAGGGCACGCCCGAACAGATCGCATGGGTGCGCCGGGCCGCGTCGAACTTCGTCGGCGCCGAGCTCGGCGGCAACGGCGCGGGGGCGTGCGCCATCCTCGTCGCTCCGCTGCGCGCGACCCAGCATCGCCGCACGTGCGCGCAGCGCTGGAACGCCAAGCTCGCAAAGCTGTTGCACGAACCCGGGGGCCGGGCGCGCCTGCGCGCGCAGCGGCGCGCGATCCCCTCGGCCGCGGTCGTCGTCCACGGCAACGTCGCCTCGATCCACCTGGCGAGCCCGCTGTTGGGCCGATCCAATCGACTCGTCTGGACCGAAAACTGCTGGATGGTCGTCTGACCCACGAGTCCTACGGGGTGAACTTGACCGTGATCACATCCCCGTCGGCCATCGCGTAGTCCCGCCCCTCGACCCGCAGCGTCCCCCGCTCGCGCGCGCCCGCATAGCCGCCCGCGTCGACGAGCTCGCGCCAGCCGATCACCTCGGCGCGCACGAACCCGCGCTGGATGTCGGTGTGGATCTCCCCGGCGGCGTGCCACGCCGTCAGGCCGCGGCGCAGGTGCCAGGACTGCGCGGGCTTGGCCTCGCCCGCGGTGAAGAACGCGATCAGCTCGAGCAGCGCGAACGCCTCGCGCACGACGCGCTCGAGGCCCGACTCGCTGACGCCGAGCTCAGAGCGCATCGCCGCCGCGTCCTCGTCGTCGAGCTCCGCCAGCTCGGACTCGATGCGCGCGCTGAGGGCCACCGCGCGCGCGCCCTGCGCCCGCGCGTGGGCGGCGATCTCAGCCGGCAGCTCATCCGAGCCCTCATCCACGTTGGCGACGAACAGCACCGGCTTGGCGGTCAAGGAGCCGAGATCGCGCGCGGCGTGTGGAGCCTCCTCGGGCAACGGCACGGTCCGCACCGGCCTGCCGGCCTGCAACGCCGCGATCGCCTCGTTCAGCCACGCCTCCTCGGCCGCCGCCGCCCGATCCCCGCCGCGCGCCTGTTTGGCAACGCGCTCGACCCGGCGCTCGGCCTGCTCCAGATCCGCCAGCGCGAGCTCGGTCTCGATCGTCGCGATGTCCGCGAGCGGGTCGACGCGGCCCTCCGGGTGCACGACCCCCTCGTCGGAGTGGGCGCGCACCACGTGCACGATCGCGTCGGTCTCGCGGATGTTCGCCAGGAAGCGGTTGCCGAGGCCCTCGCCCTGGTGCGCTCCCGCGACGAGCCCGGCGATGTCGTGGAAGTCGATCGTGTCCCACACGATCTCGCAGGCGCCCACCGTCCGCGCCACCTCCTCCAGGCGCTCGTCGCGCACGGGCACGACCGCGACGTTGGGCTCGATCGTCGTGAACGGGTAGTTGGCCGCCTCCGCCCCAGCTTTGGTGAGCGCGTTGAACAGCGAGGACTTGCCCGCGTTGGGCATGCCCACGATGCCGATCCTGGTGCTCACGGCCGCGCATCTTGTCAGGGTCGGCGTCGGTCTACGTTCCGATCGCCCGCTGGACCTCCCGGCCTCTGGTGGTGAGCGCCCAAGCGTTGGGCTCGCCGCGGGATTGCCCGGCGCCGGTGTTGCGGATCAGGCCGAGCTTTTCCAGGCGACCGAGGAGCTTCGATATCTGACCCTGGTCGTGCACGCCCGCGGCGTCCGCGATCCGGCGGTTCGAGGCGCCGGGATCGGCTCCGATCGCGGAGAGCACCACGAGCGTGCGATACGTCAAGCGCATGTTCAGGCCCGCCAGCGGATCTCCCGAGGGTCCGCGCGGCGCACGCGAGGATTTGGGGGCGCGAGAGGCCTTCGGCACGGGACGCGCGAGCTCCTTCGCGGCCGCGGCCTGCCCCAGGTAGGGCAGCACGACTATGGCCATCAATGAGTTCAGCATCCCAAGCAGCGGTCCCGGGGCACGGCGCGGGCGCGATCCGCCGGGCGAGCGCGAGGACCCGTTCGCTGAACGGCCCGCGCCCTGCTCCAGCATGCGCCCATGGATCACGCTCAGCACCGCGCCGACGACGCCCTCCGCGGTCAGCGGCGGCGGCGATGACGAGGACGCACGCCTCCCTCTTGCCTCCGAGCGTCCCCGATCGACGACGGCGGTGAGCGCTTCGAGCACGCGCGCCCTGCGCTCGAGTACCCCGAGGCCCGCGCCGAGCGCATCCACTACCAGCAGCGACCCCACCGCCGGCTCCTCGTCGAAGAGCCCCAGCAACGCCGCCAGGCCCGCCCTCACCTGCTCACGCCAGCCGGGCGGCGCGCTCACCGCTGCCGCGGTCGCAACCGCGCTCGCGCGCTCCACCGCGTCCTCGAACACCGCCTGAAAGCAGTCCTCGCAACCGGAGAACTGCTCGTAGAACGTGCGCCGCGACACCCCCGCGCGGCTCACGACCCGCGACACCGTGGCGGAGCCCGCACCGTGCTCGGCCACGACGCGCGCCATCGCCGCGAGAATCCGCGCGCGCTGCACCTCGCCGACCTGCGCGGCGCCCTCCCGCGACGGCCGCGAGGGGCGCCGTTCGTCCCGAGCAGACCGCGACCGCGCGCGCGGCGCTCCCCGACGATCGTGCGAAGCGGACACGAGAGCCTGCGCTCTTCCGCGCCTACCTCTTGCCCCTGCTGCCTTTTTTACCGCCATGCCCTGCATGACCATTACGATGTTTCACCCTCTTCTTTGCCTTCTTCGACTTGGGACAGCCCGTCACGCCGACCTTCGTGGACTGGTGGATCGTCGCTCCGTTCTGCGCGACGAATTCGGTCGGCATCGCGAGCTTCGATTTGCAGAGGTTCCCGTTGGCGGTCAGCGCTGAGTATCTGCCCTGGGGCAGCGTCAGTTCGAAGCTCGTGACGGGCTGGTCGGGGACCGCCTTGAACGTGCTGGAGGTGATCCCCGCTTTGCTGATGAACGTGGAGCCGACGAGGTCGATCGTGACGCCATAGCCCTGCAGCACGATGATCAGGCTCGGGAACGCTTCCCCACCATGCGATACGAAGTACGCGGGGCCTTCCAGCGGGACGGGCAGGATCGGCGTGATCGCCCTAGCGTGACCCACGACCGACGCGGCGGGACAACCCGCGGGGTTTGTGTTGAACTGCGCCGCGGTACACCCCTTCTGGAGTGTCGTCAGGCGCGACGGGAGCTGCTTGGGGAGATCGACCTTGACCCTGGCGATGTTCGCCTGCGTGCCCTGCGGAGCGTTGGGGTAGGTGAGTTTCACATTGAGGCTCGCCCCGTTCGCTTTCGAGGTCCTGCCCGAGGTGGAGACCTGGAAGCCGGGTTTGAAAGCAAGGTTCTGGCAGTTCGCGAGCTGGAAGGGGCTCGTGATCGTGACGGGCACCTGGTCCGCCGGGTTCGTGAAGTCCGCGCCGGCGCCGTCGACGGTGGCGGCGAGGCTCATCGGGTCACAGCTCGTGGGGTTCAGCATGAACTGGGGGCGGTCGACGTAGACGCGGATGTCGCGGACGTGGATCACGATCCCCTGGATGATGTGCGGGATCGGATCAGAGACTCTCGCATCGACCGTCACGGCGGCGGTGATCGGGTCGATCTTCAACGCCTCGCGGACGACGACGGTTCCCAGATCGAACGGGCCGACCTTTGCGCTCGTGATCGCGACGATCGAGAACGGCGCCCCGTTATACGGGCCAGCCATATACACCCGGCCTGGCGTCCACGCCAACACGCCCCCAACCCCGGCGCCGACGAGGGAGTGCCCGATGTAGGTCGCCGCGGAACACGACGGTTCGGTTTCCTGGCGCGCGCCCGACGTGTGCTTGGCTTCTTCGATCGCGGCGTCCGAGCAGAATGGGACCCCCGACAGTTTCGCCGACAAACCCGGCGGGAACAGCGAGCTGAAGCGGGTGATCTCCTGTTCCCCATCGTTACGCGAGATGCGGATATCCAGCTGGCTATACGAGCCGGCGCTGTTGTTGAGCGTGCCCGCGACGATCCCTGGCTTGAACAGCGGCACGCCTCCGGGGGGGCACGGCCCGCCGCCGATGCCGTGTTCGATCGTGAACGACGGGCTGTCCACCAGCAGCGCCGATTCTGGTGCCGACCATGGCGACAGCGACGCCTGCGCGCTGTAGCTCCCGCACGCCGGGGGGCTGACCAGCGGCGAGGTCGCGCCCTGGCGAAGTTTCAGCGTGAAACGGTTGAACGGCACCTGCGGGTTGTTATCGAACGTCGTCGTCACCTGGCCGGTCACCGGGTCCAGTTCGACATGGCCAGCGAGCTTGACGATGATCCCGCGCTCTGGGCTCTTCACGGTCACATACAACGCGAGCAGCGAGTTGAACGGGTTATCGAACGGTGCCGCGACATACACAGCGCCCCCGAGCTTTTCCGCGAGCGCCGGGGTTTCCACTTCGACCGAGCCGATCTTCGATTCTTCAGGGCAGCCAGACCCCGGCGGGCCCCCCGCTGTTTCCGCTGCAAGCTGCTGCGGCGAGCACACACCGAGACCCGAGCCGGACGAGGGGTTGATCGTGAACCCCACTGGCAGCGCGAGCACCGTCTTCTTCAGGTTCGCGGTCGCGATCGTTTCCGGTTGTTCCCAACCCACCTGCGGCACCAACAACGACACGTTCAATCCGCTCGGCGATTCCGCAGCATTCGTCGTCGGGCGCACTTCGACCGACGGGTCAAACGGAACCCTGTCGCATTCCCCCGTGGACGGGATTTCGCTACTCGCCTGTTGCCAGCTAGCATCGCTCAAGTCCGGCGTCCCATCCGCCAGCAAGCGGCCCGGCTGCTCCCACGAATCCGCCTGTAGAGTAGCAGTGGTCGGCGTACAGCTCGTCGGAGTAGAAAGGAACGGCCGATGCGGGATGTTCACGCTCTCGCCGCCACCTTCGCACGTCGCGACAAGAGCTGTGAAAGGCTGCGGCAGACAGACCATGCCACGCTGCGGGTCGTGTTCATGCGAGGCCGGCACACCCCATACAGTCACCGACACGCCGTGGGGTTCGCTGACATTCACGACATCCGGGGCCGTGACCGTGAGTCCGGAGTCCCCGGGGCGCACCGACACCGTCAGGATCTGAGCGAAGATGAACGCGTTGAACCCAAGCTGGGCCGTCACCCCGAAGCTCGTGACTTCCATGTTATAGACCGGGAACATCACACCCCTCGTCGCGTGCGTGCTTCCCGGGAACGTGAGTTCCAGGATGATCGTCCCCACCTGGCTGTCCGCCGGGCATTCACTACGGCCTCCAATGGAACCGACGAGCTGCGAGATCGAGCACGTCGGCACCGCGGTGTTGCTCGCGTCGTAGCCGGCGGGCAGACTCACGACCGTGTCCTTCGGATCGTTGAACGTCTGGCCCGCGGCGGTGTGGGTGAAGTCGAACGAGGTGGTCAAGTCCTCATGCGCGCCAGCCTGCAGAGTCGACGGGGTCATCTGAAACGACCCGGGCAAGATTTCGAAGGGGGTTTCGCTTTCCTTCGCAGCAGCCGGGGCGACGAGCACCAGGCACGAGAGCAACACCAGCAGCGAGGCAACAACCGCGGCCTTCTTCATCGCTTTGCCCTCCGCTTGCCGCCCGTTCTGCGAGCCCGCCTGCCGCCCTTCCCCTTCACCTTGCACCTGGACCTGGATCTCCCCTTACCTTTCGGTTTGCACAGCTTCCTCGCAGGCGGTTTCACCGCCGGCTTCGACGCGACCGGCACGACCGACGCCTGAAGCAGGTTCCCCGCACCCTGGAACGTCGAGCTCGACGGCGTCACGTCGGCGGGCGCAGCGAACGGCGTCGAACACGAGTCACCTTCACATTCCACCGGACGCGGAGGCCCAAGCGGCAAACCACCACCGATACGCGCATCATAGATATCGCCCGCCTTATCGGTATCCGAGGAGAGCAAAGCTTCATGGGTGATGAAGAACACATCACGCCCGGAGGGGGTCGTACCGAGAAGGTCGTTCCTGAAACCACCGGTACCACCCGAGATCAGAGCAACGCAACCCTGGGTGTGCGCGCAGCCATCGACCCCGACGCGGCGCCACTCATACGTATCACTCGACGGCGACCGGACGGGGGTGGCACCTTTTTCGGCCGGCGGAATTTCACCGTCGATGTCGGACGGAACCAGCGCAGCCGGTGTTTCGAAGAACACGAAATCACCGTTCGACGAGGCGACCGTCGGACTGGGTCGGCCATCCGCCGCTTTTTCGTTAGTAACGTGCCCGGCGAGATACGACGCGAGCAGCTTGGGTTCCGGATTAAAGGGCGAGGCGCACGAGATGCACTGAACCACATTGTCGACGCTGTCATAGCGATACACCTGTCCAAGCGTCGAGCCAGGCGCTTGGAGTTGACGTCCCGCGATCACACCCCCGACCGTCACCGCACCGAAGTAGAAGTAGCGGCCATCGGGACTTGCCGAGACCCCGCCCTCCTCACCGGCTTCACGGTACGGCACCACGAACTTGAGGCGTTCGCCGGGAATGTCGTAGCGGTACAGGCCGCCGCCGACAGGCGCTTCGGGGGTCAGCCGTGCTTCACTGTGGAGATAGACAGCGGTGAAGTCGGCGGAGACGGCAAGGTGGTCTGTCGAGCCTCGCTTCTGGTCGGATGCGAGCGGGACCGAGAACAAGGGCTTCGCCGTCGCGGTTTGCGTGTCGTAAAGGACGTCTTCATAGCTGCCCGTGCCCACCTTCTGCAGCAGCAGCTCCGTGCCCTGCGCGTTAGCCGCCAGGAAATGGTAGGCGCCGATATCGACCGTCGTCGCACCGGCCGTGCGCTCGTATAGATGCATTGCGGTGCCGTAGCCGTTGGCCAACGCCACATTGTCCGGGCAGCTGCCGCCGAACCCGGCGTAGAAGAAGACATGTTCCCCGTCCGCGGAAACCGCATTGGGGCTCGACGCGTGCGGGAATGCGGTGAGCAAGGGTTCCTGGTAGGTTTCGAGGCCGGCGACAAGCGCTGCCCCGCAGGTCCCGATCGTGTGGGCTTCGTTGTCGACGTTCAGCTGTTTGAGGTGGCCTTCGAAGTATTCGTAGAGATCTTCGTTCTCCGTCGTGCCTGTGGGCGCTAGACCTGGAAGCTGACGGTTCCGGGTGGAGTCGATGATCCACTTGCGCTGATCGGCCGAACCGCCGCTCCATTCCAGGCCCGGCTTGTTTTCGGCGGTTTTCGAGTGCGGGAACGGGATCGAGACGACAGTGGCATACGGGCCGCCGGGGGGCCCGAGCATGAGCTTCACTTCCGCAGAGCCAGTGTTATTGGTCGGCTCGGCCAACGCTTGAATCGTGGTCAGTTCAAGGTTAGGAGTGAGCGTTTCCGGGATATAGGTGAGGGCGCCCGCTTCCGGCTGCGGCGTCGCGGACACCGTCCGCCAACCCGTCGGGGTCCGCGCGAAGAAGTAAGCGGTGTTCTTGGAGTCAGGGGTCGTGCCAGGCCAGTTCGTCCCCGCAGCCGACAGCATCACATGTTCGCCATCTTCACCCACCTGTGAGCGCCCCTGAACCAGGCCGTAGGTGCCGATATCCATCGTGCCGCCCTTCGCGACCGGCGTCAGCTGCTCATAGGCGCGACAATCAGGGAGTTTGGCGGAGAAGCCGGTGCGAAACGCGGCGTTCTCGCACGGTTCTTCAGACGCCGCCCGCGGCGCGACCGGCGTCGGCATGGCGGGCACCACGAGGGTCTGTTCGGCGCTACGCACCACCGGGTTGCCCGGCACGGTGCTGGTCGCATACACCCGGTAATGGTAGGTTTCACCGGGCTTCAGCGACGGCAGGTCAGCGCCGACGGCGCCTGAGCCTTCAACTTCAGCGGTGCCTTCGGTACCTGCCCCAAACGTTTCCCCGTCCGCTTTGAACGTTTCATCGGAGACGTATTCGAAGTGGTAGTGGGTGCGGCCCGCAACTTCGCCGCCCGGCTGGGTCGTCGCGACCGTCACTGTCCCAGACGGGGTGAGGCCGGAACCGTCGGCTTCGATCGCGGGCTGAGCGTGACCGGCGAACGATTCGCCGCTGAAGTTCGCGGTGTACGGGCCGCCTGCGAGCCCGGCGACTTCGGCTTGTCCTTTGCCAATTGTGGAAAGACCCTGCAGGGCGGCTCCCACGGTTTCGCGGGATGCGTTGAACGCGATCGGTGCTGTCGTCTGGCCCTTGAAGGTGAGCGTGAAGGTACCCCCGGTCGGGGCGCCTTCGATAGTGATCGTCTGTTCCGCCGAGGTCGGGGTCCCATCATCAGAGTTGACGAAACCAAGGAGCCGCAGAGCTTCCCCGTGAAACGAATGGACCGCGAACCCAGTCGCTTCGGGCGGCCCGCCCGGCGTCCTGAAGCGCTTGATTTCTGAGATCGCGTGCTTGAGTTCCTTATGCCCTTCGAATTCCGGTTCGGATTCACCCAGGCAACGAACGAAATAGTTGGTGGCGCTATTCAGGCCGGTGATCCGCGTGCTGACCTCGGGGAAAGGACCTTCGGCCGGGGTCGCTTCAGCTTCGGTTTGGCCGATCGTGCCTTCCGCCCCGGCAACGGTCGTCCACGGGCCGGCTTCAGAGGTCGCGTACTGGATACGCCAGTGGGTTTCAAAACCACGCGGATCGACCTGAGCAAAAACATACGCGGAGGTCGAGGTTACGTTGCGGGGGTCGTCGATAAAGAATGCTGCGGCGATCGGTTCGGTTTCGCAGGCAGCGCCATTTTGAGTCCCGGTCGGTGTAATTTGTTCAGCGGTGGACCCATCGCTGTTGGTCGCAACCACCCGAACGTAATAGGCGACTTCCGGTTTGAGACCCGCAAGTTGGGCCATAATCCCTAGGGCGCCAAAAAGTCCGATGGCTTCGGCTTCGGCCTGCGTGATCGTGCCGTTGCCGCCAGGAACTGGTGTCCAGGGGCCCGCTTTGGTCGTTGCGTATTCAAAGGCCCAGTGCGTTTCGCGTAGGTGGGGGGCGATATGCGCTTCCATCTTGATCGTCGTGTGGTTGATCGCGATGCACTTAGTCTCGGCCTGGACTTCCGGGGGCTTGGCTGACGCCACCGGCGCCGCGATCAGAACGACAGCTCCGGTCACGATTGCCGCGATGAGAGCAAGAAGCGGACGGAACCTCCGCCACGCACGGCGTGCGGCCCCTCGCGACTGCTGACGAGCAGAGACCGCTCGGAATCCCGCCCCGTTCTCGCCAGGCTTCCCAGGTGATTGCCTGTTGATCACGCGTCGTCCTTTCTCGTCCTGTCGGCGAACACAGCGGTTACGCACAGACCGCGCCTGCCTATTCGGCCGTGACCGCCCAGGTGCCGCTGGCGAGGAGCGCACCTTCGCTGCTGACCCGAGCCGAGATGCCGAACCCAAACTTGTCGGCACTGTTTTCTCCCGTGATGCAACCAGGCACCGCCGCGCTCGACAAGCTACAGATCCTTGGAGCAGCACTGTTGTTGAGTTCCTGCGACGCGAAAACGCATAGATATCCTTTTTCGGCACCGGGTTTCGCGACGCTTCCGGTGCAGTGTTCAGGTGTGACTTCTCCCGTCTTCACGTAGATCGGCAGCGGCGGTTCACGCAACGGAATACCGAAGCTGACCGCGCCGAGAACGACTCCACTCGCTAGACCATGTGAGTCGAGGAGGACCCAGTCACCTGAGAGCGTCTTGCCGGACGGCAGGGTTTCGGTGAAGCCTGTAGTACCGTTTTCGCCTTTCGGACCCTGGGGACCTCCCGGACCCTGGGGACCACCCGGACCCTGGGGACCACCCGGACCCTGGGGACCAGCCGTGCCAGCAGCGCCACTGGCACCCGCCGGGCCAGCCTTCCCCTTCAGCTGCGCGAGCACGGTCGGCTTGATCTGCTTGGCCGAAGTGATGAGGTACTTGTTCGCGGCGTACGCGCCGCCCGTCATCGCAAAGACCAAGGCGAGGACGGCCACAAGACTCGTGGCGTTGAAACGTGGGCGGATGGCTCGGAGCATCGGTTATCTCTCCTCCTTTTGAGGGAGTCGAGCGTGCCGGCGCTCAGCGCTGCGCACGCGTCTGTGGTTGATGTAGCGAAGACGAGATGTGGGTGCGAGACCGCGCGGCGGACGCGATCGAGAGAACCGTCCCAAGCGCGGCCTATGGTTCCCGACATGAACCTGATCTTCGGCGTTGCTTGCGGCGTAGAGATGTTCTTGACCATCGACAAACGGACAACCAAAGCCCGGGTGTCCTGGCACTACATGCACGCTCACGACGCCCCGCGCCTTGTCACCGCCTATCCAAGGCTCTAACATGACCTCCATGTCGACCGCCGACAAGCTCGAGGTCCTAGACTTGATCGAACTGACCGAGCCGCACGACGGCATCCCCGCCGGCGCCACTGGTGGCCTCTTGGAGTTGGTCGACCACGACACGACACTCGTCGAGATCACCTCGATCCCCGAGCTCGACGAGGAGCGCATCATCTTCCCGCCGCTCGCCAAGCTCCGCCGCATCGGTACGGCGCGCAGCAAACGCCACGACGTCGCCGCCTGAGACGAGGGGGTGAAAGCGGGCTCTGCGGCTCGGAGCCCGCGAGGGCCCACCCCCGCGAGCTCTGCTCGAAGCGGAGAAACCTCGGCTGCTAGACGAGGGGCGCTAGCAGGACAAGAGAGAGAGAGAGAGAGAGAGAGAGAGATGTGTCAGCGCTGCTGACGCATCTACCCACGGGCCCAAACGGGCGCGCGGCGATTCCCATCACATCTGTCCCCGACGGACTCACGCGAAAACAACCCCTCATCATTCGATCCGATCCCTCTCCCAAGGGTCCTGCTGAGCGCTTGCGATCGATCTGCGAGACCGACCCAAACCCGATCTATTTCTCTGTGCTCTCCACGTCGGGAGCACCTGACCTAGTAATCATAAGCACACTCGACACCATTCGTCAACCCCCCAACCGCAAGAACCTTCGTTGACATCGGCAAATCCGCTCTGGAAGGCCGATTCAGGGAACAAAAAAAATCGAGTGGCCTATTGCTGCTGGGCGGCCAAGCCGAGCCCCCGGCCGGTCTACGGCGAGAACCGTGCACCCGATCGGCGTGCACCGACGGGTGCGGCGCCTGCGGCCGCGGCGAACCCGAGCGGGGTGAATCGACGAGTCCGGCGGCCCGCCGCCATCCCCAGCGCCGCGCCGGCCAGCACGTCCGAGGGGTAGTGCACCCCCAGGTACAGCCGCGACAGCGACAGCTTGACCGCCAGCGCGTACAGCACCGGCGCGGGCAGCCCCAGGCGCGCGTACAGGCCCGCCGCGGCGAAGGAGGTCGCGGCATGGGCGCTGGGAAAGCTCAGCTGCGTCGGGGTGCCCGCCAGCGCCGGCAGGCCCGGCAGCTCGGGGCGGCGGCGGCGGACGGCGAGCTTGACGGCGGTGTTCAGCGCATACGTCGCCGCGACCGTGCCCACCGCCCTGCTCCACTGCGCGGCGCGCGGGCGGTCCAGCGCCCACCCCACGGCGCCGATCGCCAGCCACACCCCGCCGTGCTCGCCCAGCTGCGAGAACCGCGCCACCGCGCGCTGCACACGCGGGTCGCCGTGACCGCGCGTGCGCGCGATGCGCAGCAGTCGCTCGTCCAGATTCATCAGTGGTTCCACTTCGTATAACCCTCTCAGAACAGATTCATCACAACGCTTCCAGGACGGTCTATGGGCGAGCTAGGCAAGGACGCAGGGAGCGTGGCGTGCTATGCACGCGAGCGACCGAGGACGCCGCATAGCGAAGCTCAGAGGCCGTCCTGGGCCTAGGCGCCGAAGCCGACGCGCGTATCCTCGTCCTCCGCGCGCACGTACACGACCTGCCCGAGATACAGCCGCACGGGCCCGTCCTCGCTCTCGAGCTCGTGCCAGCCGCCGTCCTGGAGCGCTTTGTACAACCCCTTCAGCTGCTCCTCGCCGACGCGCAGCGCGAGCACCTGGCCGCCCTGAAAGCCGACGCTGATGCGATGCTGACCGAGCTTCGATCGCTCCGCCATCAGCGCGCCTCCGCGGGCTGCACGATCTCGATCAGGACTCCGCCGGCCGCCTTGGGGTGCAGGAACGCGACGCGCGAGGCGCCGATGCCTGCGCGCGGCTGCCTGTCGATCAGCCGCAGCCCGGCCCGATCGAGCGCGGCGAGCGTCGAATCGATGTCGCTCACCTGATAGGCGACGTGGTGCAGCCCGGGGCCGCGCTTGGCGATGAACCTGCCCACGGGCGTGTCCGGGTCAAGCGGCGCAAGCAGCTCGACGTGGTTCTCGCCGACGTCCAGCAGCGCGGCCTCCACGCCCTGCTCGGGCACGACCTCGCGGTGGGCGACGTCCAGCTCGAACAGGTCGCGGTAGAGCTCGAGCGAGGCGTCGATGTCCTGTACGGCGACGCCGACGTGGTCGATGCGGTCGAACACGCCGCGCAGTCTACGGGGAAGAAGCGTCGATCGCGGCGGGGCCCGCGGGAGGATCGTGGGGCGCCGCCGCCGCGACCACGCGCAGCCCGACGCCCGGCGCGCGCTCCAGGCGCGGGACGCCCGTCATGATCCGCTCGATCGCGTCGCGGTCGAGCACCTCGCGCTCCAAGAGCTCGTGCGCGAGCGCGTCGAGCTGATTGCGATGGGCGACGATCAGCTTCTGCGCCGCCCGGCGGGCCTCGTCGATCAGGTCCTGGCGCTCCTCGTCGCGGATGCGCAGCGTCGTCTCCGACAGGCGCACGCCCCCCTCCGGGGAGCGACCCACGCCCGCGGTGCCCATCGCGAAGTCGTGCACCATCGAGTGGGAGATGTCCGCCACCCGCTTGAGGTCGTCCGAGGCGCCCGTGGTGATCGCGCCGAACACGACCTGCTCGGCGACGCGGCCCCCGAGCAGCACGGTCATGTAGTCGAGCAGCTCCTCGCGCGTCTTCAGATAGCGGTCCTCGGCGGGCAGGTTCAGGGTGTAGCCCAGCGCCCGCCCGCGCGGCACGATCGAGATGCGGTGCACGCGATCGACCGACGGCAGCAGCTCGCCGCAGAGCGCGTGCCCGGCCTCGTGGTAGGCGACGACGCGCTTCTCGTGCGCGTTCAGCACGCGCCGGGATTGCACGCCCGCGATCACCCGCTCGAGCGCGCTGTCGAAGTCCCTGTCGGCGATCGTGCTCGCGCCGCGGCGCGCGGCGAAGATCGCCGCCTCGTTGCAGATGTTCGCCAGATCCGCGCCCGTCAACCCGCTCGTCTGCCGGGCGACCAGCCCGAGATCCACGCTGCCCAGGGGCTTCTCGCGCGTATGCACCGCGAGCACGCCTTCGCGCCCGCAGACGTCGGGCGGGGCGACGAACACCTGGCGGTCGAACCGTCCGGGGCGCAGCAGCGCCGGGTCGAGCTTCTCCAGCAGGTTCGACGCGGCGATCACGACCAGGCGGCCGCCGCCGCCCGCGAACCCGTCCATCTCGACCAGCAGCTGGTTGAGCGTCTGGTCCTTCTCGCCGGAGATGTCCGCGCCGCGGCGCCCGCCGACGGCGTCGAGCTCGTCGATGAAGATGATCGCGGGCTCGTGCTTGCGCGCGATCGCGAACAGCCGCCTGATCCGCGCCGCGCCGAGGCCGGCGAACATCTCCACGAACGCGGCCGCCGACTGGGCGAAGAACTGCGCGCCGGACTCGTTGGCGACGGCCTTGGCCAGCAGCGTCTTGCCCGTCCCCGGCGGCCCGTGCAGGAGGATGCCCTTCGGCACCTTCGCGCCGAGCTTTTCGAACTGCTTGGGGTCGCGCAGGAACTCGACGATCTCCTGCAGCTCGCCCTTGGCGTCGTCCACGCCGGCGATGTCCGCGAACGACACCGACTGGTTGGACGCCGGCTTGATCTGCTGCGGCTTGACCTTCGGCATCACCTTCAGCGTGCGCCACATCAGGTAGATGAGCGCGCCGAAGAACAGGATCATCAGCACCGGCTCCCAGTTGAGAGCCCAGTTCTGAATGTTCTGCGCGATGGACGTCGCGATCGTGCTCGTCATCCGTGCTCCCTCATCCTCGCCACCCGTGGCTGTGAGTCCCTTCGAACATCATTATGAGGGATCGGGACGGATTTTGCGTAATCGGCCTGGGAGCGCCTGCCCGCTCTCTCCGTTCAGCAGGATCGGTGTCGAAATCGCAACATCCGGCGCACGCGAACGGCCGCGGTCACAGCGTGTCCGACTCGCCGCCCGCGCAGGCTCGGCGCCCTCCTCACCCCAGCATCCCCACCGCCAGGTCGCGGTAGAACTCGGCCGCGAACGCCAGGTCGCGGACGTCGATGCGCTCGTCCGCGCCGTGGATCAGCGGCGCCGTCTCGGGCAGCGACTGGTGGCGCTGGGGAAAGAAGCCGTAGGCGACGCAGTCGGGAAAGGCGGCGCGAAAGTGGCGCGAGTCGGTGAAGCCGGGCAGGATCGTCGGCGCCGTGCGCGCGGCCGGATCGCGCTCGGCGACCCACGCGGAGATCGCGTCCATCAACGGCGATGCCATCGGCGAGCGGTTGCCGACGACGCGCTCGGTGAACTCGATCGCGAACCCGTCCTCGGGGTCGAACCCGTCCTCGGGGTGGATGGGACCCAATACTTCGGCGAGCGCGCGCCTGACCGCCTCCTCCCCGAGGCCCGGCGGCACGCGGCAGTCCACCTTCAGCACGGCGCGGCTGGGGATCACGTTGATCTTCTCCGACGCGCTGATCCGCGTCGGCGCGAACGTGACGCCGAGCATCGGCTCGAACATCGTCGCCAGGCGCTCGTCGGCGGCGCGCAGCCGCGCCACCGATCCCGCGGGATCGTCGGGATCCTCGCCGATCGCCGCCAGGAACGCGCGCGGCTCGGCCGTCAGCTCATAGGCGGGCCGGCGCGCGCCGAGGCGCTCCAAGAGCGGCGCCATCTTCAGCAGCGCGTTGACGCCCATGCTCGGCATCGACGCGTGCCCCGCCACGCCGTCGGTCGTGAGCGTGAAGCGGAACACGCCCTTCTCGGCGCAGCACACCCCGTAGCGGCGCGCGCCGCCGTACTCGAACGCGCAGCCGGCGCCCTCGTTGACGAGCATGTCGCAGCGCACGGCCTCGGGGTGCTCGCGCGTGATCCACTCCGCTCCCAGCGAGCCCCCGGTCTCCTCGTCGACGACGGCGACGATCAGCAGCTCGCCGCGCGCGGGCCGCCAGCCCGCGCGCGCCAGCGAGGTCGCCGCGGCGACCTCGGCCGCGACCTGCGACTTCATGTCCAGCGCGCCGCGCCCCCACACATACCCCTCGGCGACGTCCCCCGACCACGGGCCGTGCGCACTGCTCCACTCCCGCGGATCGGCGAGCACGGTGTCGACGTGCCCGAGGTAGCACAGCGTCGGGCCCTCGCGCTCGCCGCGCAGACGCGCCACGAGATTGGGCCGCTCGGGCTCGGCGCCGAGCAGTTCGCACTCCAAGCCGGCGGCGCCCAGATGCGCGGCGAGATGCTCCTGCGCCGGGCGCTCGCCGCCGGGCGGGTTGACCGTGTCGAAGCGGATCAGCTCGCGCAGCAACGCCTGCGTCTCGTCCGCCAGCTCGGCGCTCGCCGCGGACGCGGCGCCTTTCGACGGAGCCGTGGAGCCGGATACGCCGTCGCTCATGCGGAGATCGTACGCCGCGCCACCCGCCGCGCGCCCGGCACCGCCGCGAGCAGCGCGCGCGTGTAGGGATCTCGGGGGGCGCTGTAAAGCGCCTCGTTGGACTGCAGCTCGACGATCCGGCCGTCGTGCATGACCGCGATGCGGTCGCACATGTGTCTGATCACCGACAGGTCGTGGGAGATGAACACCATCGTCAGCCCGAGCCGGCGCTGGGACTCGCGCAGCAGGTTGAGCACCTGCGCCTGGATCGACACGTCCAGGGCGGACACCGGCTCGTCGGCGATCAGGAGCTTCGGTCCCAGCGCCAGCGCGCGCGCGATGCCGATGCGCTGGCGCTGACCGCCGGAGAACTCGTGCGGGTAGCGGTTGCAGTGCTCGGGGTTCAGCCCGACCGTGTCCAGCAGCTCCCGTACGGCGCGCCTGCGGGCGGCGCGATCGGGCTGCACGCGGTGGATCACGAGCGGCTCGGCGACGATCGCGCCGATCGTGCGGCGCGGGTTCAGCGAGGAGTAGGGATCCTGAAACACCATCTGCAGCTCGCGCCTGACGGACTTCAGAGCGGCGCCGCGCAGCGCGGTTATGTCGCGGCCCGCGAACCGCACCTCGCCGGCGGTGGGGTCGAGCAGGCGGGCGATCAACCGCGCGGTCGTGCTCTTGCCCGAGCCCGACTCCCCGACGATGCCGAACGTCTCCCCGCGCATGACGTCGAAGTCGATGCCGTCGACGGCGCGGACCGCGCCGACGTTGCGCCGCAGCATCACGCCCCGCTCGAGCGGGAAGTGCTTGACAAGACCCCGCACCGACAGCAGCGGCTCGGACGAGCTCATGCCGGCGCCTGCGAGTCGCCCAGCACGGTCGCCGCAGCGCCGGCGGACGCGGGCGCGGAATCGCGACGACTACGGCCATCCTGCAACTCTCGCCACAAGCGCCGGCGCGTACCGGAGTCCAGCAGGCACGCGACCTCGTGATCGGGCTGGCCCGGCACACGCTCGAGCGCGGGATCGGTGCGGGCGTGCTCGGGCTCGGCGTAGGGGCAGCGGGGGTGAAAGCGACAGCCCGGCGGCGGCGCCAGCGGGCTGGGAGGACTGCCCGGGATCGGCGTGAGCAGCTCCTCGCGCGGACCGTCGAGCGTGGGGATCGACCGCAAGAGGCCCCACGTGTAGGGGTGCTCGGGGGCCGCGAAGATGCGCTGCGCGGGGGCGTGCTCGACGATCCGCCCCGCGTACATCACGGCGATCTCGTCGGCCATCTCCGCGACCACGCCGAGGTCGTGGGTGACGAGCACGAGCGCCATCCCCCGTTCGCGCCGCAACCGCTCCAGCAGCGCGAGGATCTGCGCCTGCACGGTCACGTCCAGCGCCGTCGTCGGCTCGTCGGCGATCAGCAGCTTGGGGTCGTTCGCCAGCGCCATCGCGATCGTCGCGCGCTGGCGCTGGCCGCCGGAGAGCTCGTGCGGATAGGAGTCCACGCGCGCCGCGGACTCGGGGATGCCGACGAGCTCCAGCAGCTCGATCGCGCGCGCGCGCGCCGCGGACTTGGCGATGTCCCGGTGCGCGCGGATCGCCTCCACGATCTGCGCCCCCACGCGGTACAGCGGATGCAGCGTCGACAGCGGGTCCTGAAAGACCATCGCGATCTCATCGCCGCGGATCGCGCGCAGCTCGGGCTCGGAGAGCGCCAGCAGCTCGCGTCCCGCGAACGAGATGCGCCCGCTGACCGTCGCGCCCTGCGCCCGCGTCAGCCCGAGCACGCTGAGCGCGGCCACGGTCTTGCCCGAGCCGGACTCCCCGACGATCCCGAGCGTGCGCCCGCGGGCAAGCTCGTAGGAGATCCCGTCCACGGCCTGCACCTCGCCGTCTTCGGTGGCGTAGGACACGCGCAGATCCTCCACGCGCAGCAGCGGCTCCTGTTCAGGACTCACGGTGAGCCGATCCTTCACAGAGACCCTTTTCGGGGTCAGATCGTCGTTCCTGGCAAGGACGCAGGGAGCGTGGCGTACTACGTACGCGAGCGACTGAGGACACAGCCAGGGGCGAGGAGATGATCACGAAAAGCGGACCCTCGGATCCAGATAGGCATAGGCGATGTCCACGGCGATGTTCGCGACGATGATGAACAGCGCGGCGAGCAGCACCGTGCCCTGGATGATCGGGAAGTCGGCGTGGGTGATCGCGTCGTAGTTGAGGCGTCCGATCCCAGGTATGTCGAATACGGTCTCGATCAACACGGCGCCACCGAGCAGCACGCCGACGTCGAGCGCGAAGATCGTCAGGATCGGCGCGATCGCGGCGCGCACGCCGTGGTGCAGGACGACCCGGCGCTCGGGCAGGCCCTTGGCGCGGGCGGTGCGGATGTAGTCCGCGCCCATCGTCTCGATCAGGCTCGAGCGCATCAGCCGCGCGTACACCGCCGCGAACCCGGCGGCGAGCACGAGCCACGGCAGGATCAGCGAGCTGAGCCATTTCTGGGGATCGGCGGTCAGGCCCGCGTAGGAGCCGGCGCCGGGGAACACCTTGACCTGGCCGATGTCCGCCGCGAACAGGTACAGCACGATCAACCCGAGCCAGTATTCCGGCGCGGAGATGAACAGCAGCGCGGCGCCCATCGCGGTGCGATCGGTGCGCGAGCGCCGGCGCAGCGCCGAGACGATCCCGAGCGGCAGGCCGATCGCCATCCAGACGATCGCCGAGCCGATCGTCAGCGACAGCGTCGCGGGCAGGCGATCGGCGACGAGGCTCCTGACCGACGCCCCGCTGTAGTAGCTGTAGCCGAGGTCGCCGTGCAGGAACAGGCCCTTCATGTACAGCCAGAACTGCGTCGGCAACGGCCTGTTCAGCCCGAGGTTCGCGCGGATCTCGGCGATCACCCTGGGGCTCGCGTTCTGCCCGGCGCGCAGCCGCGCGGGGTCGGCGCTCGGCAGGACGCGGAACAGCACGAACGTCAGCGCCGAGACGAGGATCAGCAGCAGCACTCCCCACAGCACGCGTCGCACGACGTATGCCGTCATCGGCTGCTCGCCCCAGCCGCGAGATCGATCGCGGCGCGGAGCCCGATGCGCGTGCCCGGGCCCCGCTCCGCGACCCTCACTTCAGCGAGGTGTAGCTGTAGTCCCACGACCCGATGTTCCACACGTCGCCCACGCCGGCGACGTCGCGGGCCTCGATGTTCGGCTCCTTGTCGAACGCGAACGGGATCGCCGCGGCCTGCGCGACCAGTTCGCGGTCGATCGCGGCCCACGCGCCGGCGCGCGCCGGCGCGCCCACGAGCGGTTCGGCTGCTTGCATCATGCCGTTGATCGCCGGGTCGTTCACCTGGCCCCAGTTGTTGTTGCCGGTGGGTTCGATGTGCTTGCCGTTGAACGTCACGTCGAGCACGCCCTGGGGGTCACCGAAGTCCGCGGCCCAGCCGACGTTCGGGCAGACGTCGATCTCTTCCGCCGGCGTGCCGCAGAACTTCGAGTACATGACCGATTTGTCGACGAGGCTGAACTTCGTCTTGAAGCCGAGGTTCTTCAGCGTCTGATCGACGATTTCGGCGTCCGGTGCTTCGGGGCTGCCGGTCGCGCCGACGACCTGCAGCGTCGCGCCGCCGGTGTACTTGCCGCTGGGGTAGCCGGCGAGGCGCAGGTACTTTTCGGCGACCTGCGCGTCGCCCTGCGGGTGTTCGTTGTAGTCGACCTTCGGCCCAGCCAGCCCGCCGGCCTGTTCGAAGCCGGGGATCTCGGGGTAGATGAAGTGCGTCATCACGTTCGTCACGAGTTCGCCGCCGCGCGCCTTGTTCATCGCGACGCGATCGAGCGCCGCCCAGAACGCCTTGCGCGCGTTCACGTTGGCGAACGGCCCCTTGTGATTGTTCACCGCGATGTAGTTCGTGCCCGCGCCGGGGGATATCTCCAGCTGGGAGCGGTGCTGTTCGTAGGCGAGCTGCACGATCGCCTGCGCGGGCGTGTCGTTCTGCAGCAGGTGCGAGCCTTCCAGCACCTGGCGGCCGATCACGTTCGGGTCCCCGCCGATCTGGATGTTCACCTGGTTCAGGTACGCCGGGCGGTGGTCGGTCGCGGCGCTCCAGTTGGGGTTGCGCACGAGCGTCGCCGACTTGCCCGGTTCATAGCCGACTCCGAGCACTCTGCCCGCGCCGCTTGACTTGAACATGTACGGGCCCGTGGCGACGAGGTAGCTGCCGTATTCGGTCGGCTTGTGCGCGTCGTATTTGCGCGCGAATTCGGCGGGCACCGGCGCACTCAGCGGCAGCACGAGCGCGGAGGCGAGAATCTGCGCCTTCGGTTCGGTCAAGTGAAAGACGATCGTGCGCGAGTCGGGCGTGGCGATTCCGGCAATCGCGCCGCCGTTGCCCGCCTTCTCGGCTTGTTCTGCGCCCTCCAGCGACCCGAAGTAGGTCGCGAAGTATGGATTGGCGACGTTCGCGTTCGCGCCGCGCTCGATCGCGTAGGCGACGTCCGCGGATGTCACTTCGCGGTTGACCGGCGGGCTGAAGCGAACGCCCGAGCGGATGTGCACCGTCACGGTCTTGCGATCGGAGGAGATCTGCGGCGGGGCCGAGGCGAGGTCGGGAGTGGGGGCCGCGAACGTGTTTGGCTCATACGAATACAGCGGGCGCTGGGTCGCGTATACCGCCTCGTAGTCGACCGAGGAGTAGGCCTGGCCCGGGTCGAGGTGTTCGAAGTCCTGGTGGTCGAGCACCGTCAGCGTGCCGCCGCGCACGCCCCCTGTGAGCGACTCGCTCACAGGGGTCAGCACCCCGGGAGGCGCACCGGTCCCGCTGGAGCCGGAGATCGAGCCGCCGCTCGATCCGCACGCGGACAGCCCGAGCACGAGCGCCGCGCCTGCGCCCCCGACGAGCGCGAGCCACGCCGACCTTCTGATTGACGTAAACACTGATAAACCCCTCCCTGTGCGTGTGGCCGTTATGGCTGTGGGAGATCGCCGCGTGAGCGGACGAGCCCCGTACGTGGTGAACCTGAGGCTCATCGCGCGAGCCTCGGGTTGAGAGCGTCCTGCAGGCCGTCGCCGAGCAGGTTGAACGCGAGCACCGTCAGCAGCAGAGCGATTCCGGGGAACGCCATGTACCACCAGGCGGTGTTGAAGATCGGGGTGGCGGCGGCGAGCATCTGGCCCCAGCTGGCGGTGGGCGGGCGCACGCCGACGCCGAGGTAGGACAGGGCCGCCTCCAGCAGGATGTTCTGGGGGATCAAGAGGCTCGCGTAGACGACGATCGGCGCGAGCAGGTTGGGCAGGATCTCGCGCCCCATGATGCGCGCGTTCGAGGCGCCCTGCGAGCGGGCGGCGAGCACGAACTCCTGCTCGCGCAGCGACAGCGTAAGGCCGCGCACGATGCGCGCGATGTACGTCCAGTTGACGAGCGCGATCAGGAAGATGATCACGCCGAGACCCGACTGGACGTGCCCGCCGAGGCAGCCCCGGACCTCGCAGGCGGCGCCGAGCCCGAGGCCGAGCAGCAGGACCGGGATCGCCAGGACCACGTCGACCATGCGCGAGAGCAGCGTGTCCGTCCAGCCGCGGTAGTAGCCGGCGAGCAGGCCCACGATCGTCCCGAGCACGGTCGCAATGCCCGTCCCTACGACGCCCACGATCAGCGACACGCGCGCGCCGTAGATCACGCGCGCGGCGACGTCCTGGCCGAGCGGGTCCACCCCGAAGGGGTGCGCGGAGCTCGGCCCGAGCGGGCTGCCGAACGCGTTCGTCAGGTTGGGGTTCTGCACGCTCGGGCCGGGCAGGCCCAGCAGCGAGATGACCAGCGGCGCGGCGATCGCCACGACGATCAGCAGCGCGATGAACCCGAGCGCGACGAGCGCGACGCGATCGCGGCGAAACCGCCGCCAGAACAGCGCCAGCGGCGACAGCGAGCGCGTCGCGAGCGCTCCCGAACCGGTGAGGTCGGGCAGATCGAGGCGCCCGCCCGCGCCGGGCAAAAGCTCGGCCGCGCCCACGCTCATGGTCGGATCACCCGCGGTTTGGTCATCACATGCAGCACCGAATACAAGAGTTCGACATGGACTCCTCGGCAACCTCCCGCAGAACCTAAATACCCGCGATACGTGCGCGGGCGCGTGTTTATGTTTCGCGGGCGCGGGATACTGAGTGGCGTGGACACCCTGTTCGAGGAAGACCCTCTCGACGGCCCCTCGGGCGCTGCCGGCGCTCGCGGCGCCGGGCGGACCGGGGACGGCCCCGGCGGGAACCCGCTGGCGGTGAGGATGCGTCCCGCGCGCCTTGCGCAGTTCGTCGGTCAGACCCACCTGCTGGGCGCCGGCTCGGCGCTGCGCACCGCGATCGAGCAGGGTCGGCCGCACTCGATGGTGCTCTACGGGCCGCCCGGATCGGGCAAGACGACGCTGGCGCGGATGGTCGCGAGCAACTCGAGCGCCGCGTTCGAGGAGCTCAGCGCGGTCCAGGCCGGGCGCGCGGAGGTGCGCGCGGTGATCGAGCGCGCCGCCCACCGGCGCGCCCAGGGGACGCCCACCGTGCTGTTCCTCGACGAGATCCACCGCTTCAACAAGGCCCAGCAAGACGCCCTGCTGCCCGCCGTCGAGGAGGGGCTCGTCACGCTCATCGGCGCCACCACCGAGAACCCCGCCTTCGAGGTCAACGGCGCGCTGCTCTCGCGCGTGCGCGTGTACGCGCTGCGGGAGCTCAGCGCCGAGGAGGTCGCGACGGTGCTGCGCCGCGCGGTGGACGGCGCTCTCCAGGCCGCCGCGCCGGGGGACGCCGCCGCGAAGGACGCCGCGGCAGACGACTCCGCCCGCGGGAACGCTGCCGCGGAGGACGTCATACGAGAGAGCTTGAGCGGTGGTCCCACCGTGAGGGTCGACGAGGAGGCGATCGAGTTCCTGGCCGCGCGCAGCGCCGGTGACGCGCGCACGGCGCTGAACGCGCTCGAGCTCGCGCTGGAGACCGCCGCCGAGCTGGGGGAGGCCCGCATGGACGTCGCGCGCGTCGAGGACGCGCTGCAGCGCAAGGCGGTGCTGTACGACAAACACGGCGACCGCCACTACGACTTCATCTCGGCGTGGATCAAGGCCACGCGCGGGTCGGACCCGGACGCGTCGCTGTACTACCTCGCGGTCATGCTCGAGGGCGGCGAGGACCCGCGCTTCATCGTGCGGCGGATGGTGATCCTCGCCTCCGAGGACATCGGCAACGCCGACCCCGCCGCGCTTTCAGTCGCCGTGGCCGCGGCGCATGCGGTCGAGCACGTCGGCATCCCCGAGGCGACGTTCGCGCTCGCCCAGGCCGCGATCTACCTGTCCCTGGCGCCGAAGTCCAACGCCGCCGGGCGCGCGCTGAGCGCGGCCAGAGCGCACGTGCGCGAGCACGGCGCCGCGCCCGTGCCGGGGTGGCTCCGTCCCGGCGCCCGCCCCGGGCAGGAGGTCGGCGGCTACGACTACCCCCATGACCACTCGGGCCAGGTCTCCCCGCAGGAGCTGCTGCCGCAGAGCGTCGTCGGGGAGCGCTTCTACGCGCCAGGCGAGGCCGAAGCGCGGCTGGCGCGCCGGCTTGAGGAAGTGCGCCGGCTGCGGGGACGGGATTGAGCGAGCACGGACGAGACCACGCGACCGCCAACGTGCTGCTCGGACGGCTCGTCGAAGACGGCGCGCTCTACCGCGTCCGCAAGGGCGAGTACGCGTACACGGCGCCCAGGTTCCGCGACCACCTGCTCAGGCGAACTGGGCGGTAGCCGGCATTCGTGGCGCAGCCTTCGGGCGAGTCGCCCGGTAAGCCACCCCCAGACGGTCGATATCAACGTGATGCAGGAGTGCTGTTCGGGGGGTGATCCCGGCGCGCCAGTAAAATTGGGGGGGTTATGTTCAGCGACGGCGTAATACAGGAGGCTGGCCGCCGCATCCTGCGGGCCGCCCCTCCGGGATCCCGGGTGATCCTGTTCGGATCCCACGCCCGCGGCGAGGCCGGCGAGCACAGCGACCTGGACTTCCTGGTGATCGAGCCGTCGGTGGAGGACGTCGTCAAGGAGTCCGTACGGCTGCACCGCGCGCTGCAACGAGGCGTGTACGCGGACGTCATCGTCAGAAGCGAGGAGAGCGTCCGCGAGTGGCGCGACGTGTACGGCACCGTGATCAACTCCGCCCTGCGCGAGGGCCGGGAGATCGCGGCGTAATGGCCACGAACGGCGACCTCGCCCGCCGGCTGCTCGGCGCCGCGGAGAACGACGAGCTGATGGCGAAGTCCGTGTTGCCCGTACCGGGAGTGACCGATGCCGGCGTCGGCAACCTCTGCCAACAAGCCGTCGAGAAGGCCATCAAGGCCGTACTCGCGGCCGAAGAAACCGAATTTCCCTTCACCCACAACCTCAAACAGCTCAGAGACTTCGCCGAGAAATCCGAGATCGAACTGCCTTCCACGCTCGATGACGTCGAAGACCGTCCCCGTTCGCGGCGGCTGAGCGATACGGGTCCGAAGCCCCGATCGCGAACAGGCGCTCAAATGGGCCGCCGCCGCCATCGCGTGGGCCCGCGGCATCGTTCCCCAGTCCGAGCCCAAACACGATTCCGCGACCGACTCGGGAGCCGGGCAGGATCCGGCCTGAGACGCGACCGTCAAGAACGCTTGCGCGCACAGGTTGCCGTTGGCTGTGAGGGCGGAGAACGAGGGTGGGAATCAGTGGTCACGCGGCGATGGGCAGCCCGGAGGCGTCGCGGACTTCTACTTGTGTGCGCGGGGGGAGTTGTATGGGCTCGTGGCTTGAGTGGCGCTCCCTGGAACCCGGGCAAGCAGACTCCCGCTAGGCGGGCGGCGCAGCCCGCCCCTCGGTGACGGCTATCCGCCCGGGGAATCCTCGGGAGTGGGGACGGGGACGATGTCGAGCAGGCTCTCCAGGCCGATGAAGTCGTCCGGGTTGCTCGTGTAGAGCGGGAGGTCGTTCGACAGGGCGGTCGCCGCGATCAGCAGATCCAAGGTCCGCCGCCCGCGCGCCCTGCGTCCCGCCGAGACCACCGCGGCGTAGACGCGCCCGTACACGCGTGCCACCGCGATGTCGAACGGGAGCTGATCGAACGTGTCTTCGGCGTGCTGGATGAGCGCGATCCGGCGCGCGCGCTCGTCCGGATCCGCTGCGGTCTCCGGACCGGCCGCCAGCTCAGCCATCGTGATCGCGGAGACGGCCACCTCGATGGGCAGGACCTCCGGGCTGAGCAGCTCGAGGTCGATCGCGACCGAGGTGTCGAGCAGGCCGCGCGGACGCCTGCGCTCGTCAGCCACTGCGACTACGCTGCTTCTTTCGCTGCCTCTCCTCCAAGCGCTCCCACGCGCGCGGCGTGGGGTCCTGGTCTACGTAGCGATCGATATCGGCGCGGAACTGCTTGTAGTCGATATGACCCACGCCGGAGAACGCGGCGATGGCGACCTCGGCCGGTACGAAGCGGCGGCGCTTGATCGGTCGCAGCTCCCCCACGGGATTGCCGTTGCGGGTCACGATGAACGATTCGCCCCGGTCGAGCTCGCGCATGATCTCGCCGCTCTCGTTGCGCAGCTGGCGCTGAGTGATCTCGCGCATGGCGAGCATAGCGTAGCACGCGTGCGACAAGGCGGTTACCTCCCCGGCTGCGGCGTGGCGCTGTCGTCTTCGGCGACTTGCGTCGCTACCGGTGCTTGCTGCGGTGGCGCGAGCGCTGGGCCTTCTTGGCCTTCTTTGCTCTGTGTGCCAAGCAGCCGGTGACGGCGATCTTCGTGGTTTGTTTGATGACCGCGCCGTTCTGTGCGGTGATCGTCGTGGGCATCAAGAGCGGGGCGGCGACCTTTTGCTTGACCGAGCGCAGCACACGACGCCGCTTGCCGTGGATGCGGCGTGTGACGCGCTTCTTGACGGTCACGGTGCTCGTTGTCGAGCAGAGGTTCGCGTTGGCCGCGAGCGCGGAGTACGGGCCCTCGGGCAGCTTGATCTCAAAGCTCGAGACCGGAACATCGGGCACGCTGCGAAACGTGCTGCTGGTGATGCCCTTTGAGTTGATGAACGTATCGCCGGCCAGGTCGACCGTAATCCCGGCGCCCTGCAGCACCATGATCAGCTGCGGGAACGCCGCGCCACCATGCGACACGAAATACGCCGGGCCCGTCAACGGCACACCCAGCAATGGTGTGACGGCCGTAGCCGTGCCGACCAGCGACGCCGCCGGGCAACCCGCCGGGTTCGCGTTGAACACCGCGTCGGTGCATGCCTTCTGCAGCGTCGTCAGCCGCGACGGCAGCTGCTTGGGGAGATCGACCTTGACCGAGCGGATGTTCGCCTGGCCCGCCGCAAAACCGATCTTCACATCCAGGCTCGCACCGTTGGTCCTCGACGTCCGGGCCTGTGTGCTGGCGGAGAACTTCGGTGCAAACGCCAACGCCGCGCAGCCAGCGACCTGAAAGCGGCTGCTCACCGCGGCAGAGAGGCCACCCGTCGAGGTCAGCGTCGCGTTGACCGCCATCGGGTTGCAGTTGGTCGGGTTGAACGTGAACCCTGTCCGATCGAGCGTCACGTTCACCGTCCTGATCTTCAACGGGACGCCCTGCAGGATCGTCGGGAACGGATCGCTGATCGCGGTCACCTGGGCTGTCGTCGGATCGACAAACAGCGCCTGGCGGACCACGACCGACCCGAAATCATACGGCCCGGCGAGGGTGGGCACCACAACCGCGATGCCGTACGGGGCACCCCTATACGGGCCGGTCAGATACGCCTTGCCGGGCAGGAAGAACGGCTCAGATCCCGGGCCAGCGCCCGCCTGCACCGTGCCCACCTGCGAGCCCGACGGACACGACGGATTGGCCTGCTCCGCCGTACCCGTCATCGCCGCCGCGGCCGCCAACTGCGCATCAGAGCACTCCTGCACCCCAGCGAGCTTCGCCAGCATCCCCGGCGGGAGCTTCACCGTCAACCCCGACAGCTCCTGATCAGTGTCAGAACGCGAGAACGACAACACAAACGGCGAGTACGCGCCCGCCTGGGCGTTCTGAGTGCCAGCGGTGAACGAGGGGTTGAAGCCACTCACACAACCGTTGTCGATCGTGAACGAGTCAACCGGGTTCGCGCCGGCGCCACCGTCCCATGGCAACAGATCGCTCGTGACCCCAAAGGAACCACAGGACTCCGGTGTGGCGAACACCGCGCGCGGGCCGCCGAAGAGCTGCAGGTGCAGGCGGGAGAACGGCAGCTGTGGATTGTCCAGGAACGTCGTCGTCAACTGGCCGGTCACCGGATCCGGGTGGACCGATCCGACCAGCTTGATGCGCACGCCGTCGCCGGCGAACTCCAAGAAGATCCGGTAGCGATCGCCGGGCAGAGGCTGGCCGACATAGATCGAGCCTGTCAGCTGATCCGGCAAGGCTGGGGTTGTCAGCGTGACTGTCCCGATCTTCGAGCTGGCCGGACAGCTAGCAGGATCATTCGACGCCAAGGCGAGCTGCGCATCCGAACACGCCTGCAAGCCGGATGCCGCCGAGGGTGAGATGGACACGCCTTCGGGGAACGTCACGACTGCATCTCGCAGGTCCGAGGTGGCCCGCGAGGAATAATCAAGGCCCACGGGAAAGATGCTGTTGTTGCCCGGGCTTGAGAATATGATCGGCAAGGGATCCGTGTTTTGCGGAGTGGTGAGGTCGCTGCTGAGACCGGTCGGGCTATCGGCGACGGTGCTGTCGGGCTTCACCGTCAGCGACGGCGCGAACGGCGGCAAGTCGGCGCAGCCCGTGGTCTGCCCAAGGTCAGACGACTTAGAGAAGAACGCTCCCGGGGCCTGATACGAGTCGGCGCGGATGGTCGCCGTCAGCGCGGTCGTGCCGCAGCTCGTGGGGTTGCGCAGGAACGGCAGGGGCGGAATGCCGGCTGTATGAGGGAAGGTGTCGTCGCCCCCCTGGCCCGTGCAGGTACCGCTTAGATCGGGCCCCCCGCAGCGCTGTGGGTCGTGGCTCGGGTCCGCCGGGACCCCCCAGATCGTCAATCGGACCGCGAAGAGGTCGAACGTGGCGCTCGCGTTCTCCACCGTTGTCTCGAGCCCGCGGTCACCGGGTCGGACCGACACGAGAGCGGAGATCGTGGCGCCCGGATGGAAGGCGAACTCGGCCGGTGTGCCCGGCCGTGGGGGAACCGAGTAAACCGGGACGGTGCCAGAGCTGCGCGGCCCGCCGTTGGACGACAGGCGGAAGCGAGCGACCCCGACCTGGCTGCCCGCGGGGCATGAGTGCTGCTTCACCTGCTCCTCGGGACATGTCGGCACCACCGTCGCGCTGCCGACCAGACCGACCGGAAGATCGACGGCCGTATCCTTCACGATGGCGGTGGTCTGCGGGTTGCCATTGGCGTTCAGGGCGGTCGGGAACGCAAACGTCGTGTTCAGACTGTACGGATAGCTGCCGGCCTGGGTGTCGGGGCTACCGTCCTGGTTGAGCACCGTGACGCCGCCGTCCTGGATACCGAACGGCGCCGGGCTGTCGCTCACCTCGTTGGTCGAGCTGACCGACGCGTCCGGCGCACCGCCACCACTCATCGTGACGGAGTTCGTCACCGGCCCCGCAGCATTTGGATCGACGCTGACGTGGACGATCAATTCCAGCGATCGCTGCGGCTGAATCGGCCCTAGCGCGCCGCCGAACGGTCCGGGATAGTGGCACTGCACCGGGGTGGTGGTGCACAGAAACGAGCCGAGATCGAATCCCGGGCCGGTTTGGGGAGCGAAGAGGTTCACGCTGGTTGCGGTCAGGCCGCTGGGCAGCATGTCCGTGATCGTGGTATCGGAGCCGTCGGTCGCGGCGTTGCCGATGTTGATCGCGGTCAGCACGTATGTGTCGTTGCCGCTCGTATCGCCGGGGGCGAAGTTGGTCGGCTGCGAGATCGACTGAATCTCCCAGCGAGGGGCGTCCGCAGCCGCCCCCGCCGGCGCCGCGGCGGCGAGCCCAACCACAACCGATGCGGTGACAAGCAGAAGACGCACCGGATAGACCCGCTTGCGGGCAGCTGCGGTCAGCGGGCTCATCGAGTACCCCCTCGGTTGTAGTTGGCGGTTCGCGTGGCGGCGGGGCTCGCAGGCGAGTAGACAACCCGCAGCGTGATGCGGAGCCTGTGGCGGTGTTTCAGTGCGGTCTTACCGGCGGCGGTGAGCGTCAGCTTCAGCGTGTAGCGGCCCCGAGTCCCCACGGCCTTGCGGGCCGTTCGCACGCGCGGGCCCGAGATCACGATCCGGCCAGCCCCCGGGACGGACACCGAGACCGTGAACGCAGAGGTCCTGATCGTCTTTGTGAGCGCAGAGGTCCTGATCGTCTTTGTGAGCCGCGTTGTCCTTGGCTTCCCGGCGCGGAGTCCGGTGGCCGGGATCACGTTACCGGGACCGTTGAAGCTCACCGTCGCCACCGCCGGCGCGGCCTGTGCGGAGTACGGAGCCTGGCAGTCGGCCGAGCACTGCGCCGTGACCACCGGTGACGGAAGGCCTCCGCCGATGCGGGCGTCGTAAACGTCGCCCAGCCCATCCTGGTCTTGGCCCAGCAAGCGGTCGTGGGTTACGAAGAACACATTCGAGCCGTCCGGCGTGGCGCCGATGAGATCGGTCTCGACGTTGTCGGAACCCGCGGTGATCAGGTGCGTACAGCCGGCTGGATCGGTGCAGGTACCGGTCCCGGCGGCCTCCCACTCAAAGATGTTGTACGCGGGGGACGGTACGCCCGCCGCGACGAGGCCGGTCGCCGTGTCGCGGGGCACCAGCTGCTCCGAGGTCTGAAAGAACACGTACTTGCCGTTCCCCGCCAGCGCACTCGGCGCAGTCCCTTCCGCCTTTAGCAGCGCGATCGGACCCTCCGTAGGGAGACTGATCCCGAAGTGGTCAGCAGCATTCAACATCGGTCCCCCGTCAGGGTGACAGGTCACGCACAGCAGCCCCGAGTCAGCGGCGCTGTACCGATACATCTCATTGTATGGGCTCCCAGCGAAGCGCCCCGGGACAGCGGCAGCCACGAACAAGGCCACGCCGCCGTCTTGGGTGACGCCGTTGAATTGCGCGAAGCCGTCGACCTGGAACAACTTGTCGAGGTGGCCGGTGGCGACGTCGTAGCGGTACATGAAGCTGTCGTCCTGGCGCACGAAGTACACGGTCGACCCGTCTGGGGAGATCCTCGCGCCGAGGTTCGGCGTCGGGGAAGTCGCCACCAGCGTTGACGTCTGGGTGATGGTGTCATAGAGCAGAACGCCGGACGGGGTGTTGAACAGGGCCTTGGCTCCGTCCGCGCTCGCGCCCAAAAACGCGACGGTCGAGCTCGTCACCGGCCCGACGTCTACCGTGGTTGCATTCGGGCTTCCGCTGTTGATACGCACCCATCCGTGATGCTGCGCGAAGCAGCTGGGATCGGTAGCGGTGCCTCCCTCAGGCGGACTCGGGGTCGTGAAGAAGATCTTGGACCCGTCTTCTGAGACCGGGTGCTGCGCCCCGGAGTGGATGTCCGCCCCGCATGTGCTGGCCAGCGAACCGTCGGTCTTTTGATTGACGAGGGTGAGGTGGCCTCCGGTGTAGTCGTACAGATCCTGCGCTCCCGACGAGGTGCCGCCGGCGTTGGGCGTGAGCGTGCTGTCCTTGGTGGCGAGAATGACATGGCTCAAGTCGACGGACGTGCCGAACAAGTCATTGCCCGCCCCCACCTGGGGCGTCGCGATGACGCTAAACGGCCCCCCGGGAGGCCCGAGCTCCACCGTCTTGGGCGCCGTGCCGGGGTTTTGGGCGTCCTGGTTGAGCGAGAATCCGATCTTGCTGAGATCGGGCGTGTACCCGCGAACGTAGCCGTACGAGCTTAGCCCAGCCGCACCGGACGGCCTGAGCGTGTTGGTGATATTCCATCCGCTCGCGGACCGACCGAAGAAATAGTCCTGAGTGAGCGGGTCAACGTTGGCGGTCCCCGGCCACACCGACGGGGTCTGAATCAGCACCGTGTTCCCATCAGTGCTGAAGATCCCGTAGGAGCCCAGACCCTTAAGGGAGATGTCCAGGGCATCACCCTTGGCCGTCGGGGTGACCTGCTCGTACGCGCGACAGTCGGGGAGGTAGGCACCCAGGCCGGTGCGGTACTGGTCGTTCGGGCAGCCGCCCTGGGTTTGGAAGGTGTGATCGGTGCTGGTCAGCGTGCCGGCGCTGTTGGTGGCGACCAGTCGATAGTGGTAGACGGTGTTTGGCTGGAGGCCGTTGATCAGGGCGCTGACTTCTTGGACGTCCGCGCCTGAGCCGATGTCGGTATCCTGGGTGCTCTGGCCGTAGCCGGTGGTGGTGCCGTAGTCGAAATGGGCGTGAGTGTCCAGCCTAATGGGGTTGACGTGCGAGAAGACGGTCGAGCCTGTTTTGGTCTGGTCGGTCGAGGCGACGCCGGTGTCGGTCGGCGGGCCGAGGGTGGTGAAGGTCTGATCCTGGCCTTGGTTGGTGCCATTGGCGTTCCCTACGTCGAGGCGGAAGTGGTAGCTCGTGTTCGGCTGCAGGCCGGACAGGGCGGCGGAGACCGGGACCGGACTGGTGCCCGATCCGATCTGCGCGGCGCTCTGCGCGCACGGGACGGACTGCCCGTAGGTCGTGTCCGTCCCATACTCGAACTGACACGAGGAGACCTGAACCCCGTCGGGGTTGGTGGTCCCGCTCAACGTCGCCGAGGACGGCTGCACCCCCGTCGCCTGACCGGTGGTCACATCAGGGAGGGTCATGGCCGGCCCGTACTCATAGACCTTGCCGTCGCTGGGGTTAGAGACATAGGTGTCGTCGGTCGCAGACACGACCGCGATCCCGTGTCCGGGGAGGAACGAGATCGGGCTCGAGTCGCTCGCCGCGCAGCCGGAGAACGATCCGATCATGCAGGTCGACCCCCCCGGCTCGGCGACCTGGCCGGGCGCGGTGAAGTGGTAGTGGTCGATCGCGTTGTTTCCGGTCGTCGCCACGTACAGATCGCCGCTGGCCGGGTCGACCGCGATCGCGCTTGCGCTGGAGGTCGTCACCTGCCCCAGATCGATGTTGGCCGAGTTGAACTCCTCGACCGACCCATCGCCGTTGACCTTGAAGAAGTCGCCAGCGGTGTCGACCGCGACGCCGCTGGGGTTCGTTGGCCGCGCGACGGCGAAGTCCGAGCTGAACGTGCCGGCCTGGCTGAACACGAACTCCTGGCTGTTGAGATTCAGCACGAGCAGCCTGCCGGTCGCATCGACGGTGATACCCGCGAGCGTGCCGAAAGGCCCATCGGTCGCCGTGGAGCCGTTCAGCTGGCCGCCAGCGCCCCAGCTGGTGATCAGGTTGCCGCTGGAGTCGAACTTCGAGACCAGGTTGTCGCCGGTATCGGCCACGTAAACATCGCCGTGCGACGGTCCGCCTGAGTTATCGACCGCAACGAACGCGGCCGCTGTGAACTGACCAGGCGCTGAACCCGGCGTGCCGGCCACACACGTCAACACCGAGGAGCACGTATTGACACCCGGACCCCCGACATTTGCGCCGAACGCGAGTAGGAAATTACCCTGCGAGTCGAACTTCTCGATCCGATTGTTGCCGGTGTCGGCGACGTACACGTCGCCGTTGGACTGATCGATTGCGATCCCCTGCGGGTTCGACAGCGTGCCAAACGAGGTGATCAACGGGCGGCTCTGAGCGGCGAGCGCGGGCTCGGCCCCCAGCACGAGTAGCCCGAGCGTCGCCACCAGCACCAGCGTGCGCACCGACGTCGTGATCCGCTTGGTGCCGCGATGCACTGGTCGCACGCCGCTCTCCTCGGTCGGGGCTTCAAAGTCGCAGACCAATCTGCCTGAATGCGCACCACTCCCTGGAGCACGGTGCAGGGCGCCGAGCAGCGCGAAGCGACCGGTCTTCGATGCGGCGGCGGGCTTCGCGGTGTGCGCTGTGGGTCCGAACATCGGTTATCTCCTCCTGAGGGTGAACGACAAAGTCAGCACGGCGACTTGGTGGGTGCTGTAGACGTTCATACGGCCCTGTCCTCCGTGCGGGGGGCGGCGCCCAAGCGCTGCGCGACCCTGCGGCCGAGCGCCGTCAACGCCCACGCGTTGGACTCGCCGTGCGAATGGCCACGACCGCCGTTGCAGATCAGCCCGAGGCGATCGAGGCGCGCGAGCAGCTTCGATATCTGCCCCGCGTCGGCGACCCCGGCCCGTTCGGCGATCTCGCGGTTGCTGGCGCCGGGCGACTCGGCGACCGCGCCGAGCACTCGCAGCGTGCGGTAGGTCAGGCGCATCGGCAAGCCCGCGAGGGGGTCGGCCAACGGTTGCGGATCTCTCACCGCGGCCGGGTCCTTACCGCCGGATGACGAGGCTCGCGTCCCGCGCAACTCGCGCCGCGCCGCCGCCGCGCCGCGATAGGGCAGCGCGATCATTCCCATCAGCGGACCGAGCAGCTCGAGCAACGGCCCGGGGCGCTTGGCCTGCAGGCGCGTGTGGATAACGCTGAAGACGGCGCCGACGAGGCCCTCGCCCGTCAGCTCGGGCGGGCGCCCGGTGCCCTTGGCGCGCGCGCCGCCCGCGTCGAGCGTGGCGCCCAATCTCGCCATGACATCCGCGCGGCGGCGCAGCACGCGCGGTCCGGCGCCGAGGGCGTCGATGATCAACAGCGAGGCCACCTCGGGCCGCTCGTCGAGGAACGCGAGCAGCGCCGCCAGGCCGGCGCGGACCTGCTCGAGCCAGCCGCGCTCGCGCTCGTAGGAGCCGACGACGCTCTCAGCTGCCTGCCCGAGCACGTCATCGAAGACCGCGAGGAAGCAGTCTTCGCGGTCGGTGAAGATCTCATAGAAAGTGCGCCGCGAGACGCGCGCGCGATCGGTTATCCGCGCCACGCTCATGTGGCCGTAGCCGTGCTCGGAGACGACCGCGACGGCGGAGCGCAGCATCCGCGCGCGCTGCAACTCAGAGACTGCGATGCTCCCCCCGCGTCGCGCGGGAATGGAGGCGGGGCGGCGCCTGACGACTGACATCACGCGGCCCTCCCCCCGAAGAGGGTGGTGGTCCTACAGGATGAGGCCGTCAGGCCGTAGCCATACCTCTCCCCTCCCCCCCTGGGGGATCCCGGGCGGCGCGTCAGCGCCGAACGGAGGGGGTTAAGGCAATACCTTCCCCCTCCCCCTCCGGGGGACCCCGGGCGGCGCGTCAGCGCCGAACGGAGGGGGCCGGCCCTACGGGCCGAGAGAGAGAGAGAGAGAGAGAGATGCCTCGATGCCGAGGCATCTACCGACGGGCCCCTGCGGGCGCGCGGCGATCCCCGTCACGTCGGACAGCTCTGTACTCACGCGAACACAACCCCTCATCATTACGACCCGGCCCCTCTCCCAAGAGTCCCGAATTTGCGCTTTGAGTCGACCCGCAGGCACAACCCAAACCCGATCTATGGTGCCGGCTCCACACGGAGCCATGACAACAAGAACGTAGCGTATACACAAACCCATGTCAAGAGGGAACCAATAAAGTTTTTCTCGCCATTACCCCCCGAGATGCGCCCGCGGGGGAGCCGGGGGGCGATAATGCGCGCGTGCTCTCACGCGATCCAGCCACCGGCGAGCTGCTCGGCGAGGTGCCCGAGACGCCGCCCGCGCAAATCGACGCGGTGGTCGCGGGCGTGGCGCGCGTGCAGCCGCTGTGGGCGCTGCTGCGGGTGGTGGACCGCGCGCGCTATATGCGCAGCATCGCGCAGGCGATCGTCGACGAGTTCGACGGGCTGACGGAGACGATCGCGCGCGAGCAGGGGCGCCCGCGCGCGGAGGTGGCGACGCTGGAGCTGCTGAGCGCGATCGACGCGCTGAACTGGATTGCGCAGAAGGGCGCCGAGATCCTCGGCGAGCGGCGCGTGGGGACGCACCGCTCGCTGAGCGTCGCCGCGCGCGCGCGGGTGGCGTATGAGCCGTATGGCGTGATCGGCGTGATCGGCGCCGGCAGCGCGCCGTTCGCGCAGCCGCTCGGCCAGATCGCGGGGGCGCTGCTGGCCGGCAACGGGATCGTGCTCAAGCCCGCGCGCCGCGCCTGCCTGGCGGGGGAGGCGATCATGCGCGTGGTCGGGCGCGCGGGGCTGCCGGAGGGGCTCGTGGCGGTCGCGCACGGCGGTGCGCAGGTGGGCGTCGCGCTCGCGCGGGCGCCCGTGGGCAAGGTGCTGTTCACGGGCTCGCCCACGGTCGGGCGCGCGGTGGCGCGCGAATGCGTCTCGCGCGAGCGCGAGGTGACGGTCGAGCTCGGGGGCAAGGACGCGATGCTCGTGCTCGCCGACGCCGACCTCGCCAATGCGGCGGACGGCGCGCTGTGGGCGGGGTGCGCCGGCGCCGGGCAGGCGCGCGGGGCGGTCGAGCGGGTGTATGTCGCGCGCGAGGTCGCCGAGCCGTTCGTGGAGCGGCTGATCGCGCGCGCCCGGGCATACGCGGTGGGCGACCCCGCCGACCCACACATGCAGATGGGGCCGCTCGCCTCCGAGCGGCGGCGCGAGCACGTCGAGGAGCTGGTGCAGGACGCGCTCGCCCAGGGCGCAGAGCTGCGCTGCGGGGGGACGATGGACCCGCCGCGGGGGTGCACGGGGGCGTGGTACGCGCCCACGGTCGTGACGGGCGTCAGCCACGAGCTGCGGCTGATGCGCGAGCCGCTGGACGGGCCGGTGCTGGCGGTCATGACGGTGGACTCGGTCGAGCAGGCGATCGCGCTGGCGAACGACTGCGAGTACGGGCTCGGCGCGTCGGTGTGGAGCGCCGACCGCTACCGTGGGGCGCGGATCGCGCGCGAGCTGCACGCGGGCATGGTGTGGTGCAACGACCACCTGCCGGGGCCGACGCTGACGCGCGGGCCGTGGGGCGCCGCGGCGGGCGCGGGGCTCGGCAAGACGCTGGGCGAGGCCGGGCTGCGCGCGTGCGCGCAGGAAAAGCTGATCGTCTGGAGCGCGCCCGGGCTGCGGGGGCTGTGGTGGGGACCGTACGACGAGAGCACCGTGCGCGCGGCCCGCGCCGTGGCCCGGTTGCGCTCGGGGCGCGAGTCGGACCGCGAGCGCGCGTGGCGGCGGGGCGCGCCGGCGCTCGCGCGGGTGGGCGCGCGGATGCTGGGGCGGGGCCTGCCGCGATAGGGGCGCGAGCCCGCGGCTGCACTACCCTGTGAGCATGCCAGCCCAGGCCTACGCCGGCAAGGAGTGCGTGTGTCAGCTGCGCCGCGGCGTCTGCGATCAGAGCTGTGTGCGGGGCATGCTCGACACTCCCTTCTACATCGCCTGCCTGCGCCTCTCCGGGCGCCGCTGCGTGGTCGTCGGCGGGGGCGAGGTCGGGCTGGAGAAGGTCGAGGGGCTGCTGGCGTGCGACGGCGAGGTGACGCTGATCGCGCCCGACGCGCTGCCGGCGCTCGAGGAGTACGCGCGCGAGGGCTCGATCCGCTGGGAGCGCCGGCCCTACGCCGGGGCGGCGGACCTGCAGGGCGTGTTCATGGCGATCGCCGCGAGCGACGACACGGACGTCAACATCGCCGTCTACGACGACGCCGAGCGCCGCGCGATGCTCGTCAACGTCGTGGACGTGCCGCCGCTGTGCAACTTCATCCTGCCCGCGATCGTGCGCAGCGGGCCGCTGGCGATCGCGATCTCCACGGCGGGCGCCTCGCCGGCGCTGGCCAAGCGGATGAAGCGCGAGATCGAAGGCAGCTTCGGCGGCGAGTACGCGCGGCTGGCGATCCTGCTCAACGACGCGCGCGGCTGGGCCAAGGCGACGCTGCCCACCTACCAGGACCGCAAGGAGTTCTTCGAGTCGATCGTAAACGGCGAGCCCGACCCGATCGAGCTGCTGCGGGCCGGCGAGGAGCAGGCGGTGCGCGAGCTGATCGCGGCGGCGCAGGTCCGGCACGAGCCCCAGACCTCGGGCGTGTGATCGAGCTCGACGCGCTCGTTCGCCGCTACGGCGAACGCGAGGCCCTGAGCGATGTGTCGCTGTCGCTCGAGAGCGGGCGGACGCTCGTCGTGTTCGGCCCCAACGGCGCGGGCAAGACGACGCTGCTGCGCGTGCTCGCGACGCTGCTGCGCCCGCACGCAGGCCGCGTCGAGGTGCTCGGCTGCACCCTCCCCGACGAGGCCTGGCGGGCGCGCGGGCGGATCGGACTGCTCGCCCACGAGCCGCTGCTCTATCGCGAGCTGACGCCCCGCGAGAACCTGCGCTTTCACGCGCGCTTGCACGGCGTCGCCTCGCACAGGGTCGATGAGCTGCTGGCGAGCGTCGGCATCGACGGGCGTGCCGACGAGCCGTTGCGCACGCTCTCGCGGGGGACGGTTCAGCGGATCGCGGTCGCGCGTGCCGTGCTGCACGACCCCGAGCTGCTCTTGCTGGATGAGCCACGCGCGAACCTCGATCCCGCGGCGATCGAGCTGGTCGAGCCGCTGATCGGCGCCTCCTCGGGCCGCACACGCGTGATCTCGAGCCATGATCCGGGAGGCGGACTGGCCGAGGCGGACATCGTGTTGGGCCTGCACGACGGTCGCCCCGAGCTGCTGGGCGCGGCCGCCGATGTCGACTCCGACCAGATCGCGGGGCTGTACAGATGAGCACGCCCACCCCATCTCCAGATCCAGGGAAGGCCGGGCCACATGTGGCCCGGCCCGGGGACGTGCATGCACGTCCCCGTCCGTTGGCGCATGCGCCAACGGAGGAGGAGCCGCATGCGGCTCCTCCCGAGGCCGCACATGTGCGGCCTCGCCAGCCGGCGCATGCGCCGGCTGGAACATCATCAGCCTTTAAAAGGCATGTGCGGGAGGAGCTGTCTTCGGCGCATGCGCCGCCTGGAACATCATCGACAAAACCCGTGCCGGCCAAGACGGGACGGGTCGTGCTGGCGCTGCTGCGCAAGGAGTTGCTCGTCGAGCTGCGCACGCTGGAGTCCGTTCCGGGCATGTCGCTGTTCGCCGTCAGCACGCTCGTCGTGTTCCACTTCGCGCTTGCGCGCGCCACCGTCGAAGGCGACCTCGCCGCCGGCGTGCTGTGGGTGACGCTGCTGTTCGCGGCGATGCTCGGCCTCAACCGGCTGTTCGTCGCCGACGCCGAGCAGGGCGGGTTCGACGGCTTTCTGCTCGCGGCCGTCGATCGCAGCGCGCTGCTGGCAGCCAAGGCACTCGCGCTGCTCGCCTACCTGCTCGTGCTCGAGCTCGTCGCGCTGCCCGCGTTCGCGCTGCTGCTGCTCGGGCCCCCGCTCGGCCCGGCGCTCCCGGGCCTGCTCGCGGTGCTCGCGCTCGCCGACGTCGGGCTCGCGCTGATCGGCACGCTGATCGCCGCATTGGCGGTGCGCACGCGCGCGCGCGACCTGCTCGGACCGCTGCTGGCACTGCCGCTGCTCGTCCCGATCGTGATCGGCGCCGCCCGCGCCAGCTCGCCGCTGCTGAGCGCCGGGCACGCCGGCGCGCCCGCTGGACGCTGGCTCTTGCTGCTCGCGCTCTATGATCTGGTGTTCGGGCTGATCGCCTACGCCGTCTTCGACTTTTTGCTGGAGGACTGACTTGAACGGCCGGACCCTGCGCACGCTGAGCATCGCCACGGTCGCCGCGATGGGGGTGTCCCTGAGCCTGGTGTTCTTCTACGCGCCGATCGAACTCGAAGAAGGGCTCTTGCAAAAGATCTTCTACCTGCACGTGCCCCTGGCGATCGTCTCGCTCGGCGGTTTCGTGCTCGGCGGGATCATGGCGATCGCGCACCTGCGCACGCGCGAGGCGCGCTGGGACCTGCGCTCCTACGTGACGATCCACATGAGCCTCATCTTCGGCGTCGCCGTGCTCTTGACCGGCTCCATCTGGGCGCGCGGCTCGTGGGGGCACTGGTGGGTGTGGAGCGAGCCCACGCTCGTCTCGTTCTTGATCGTGATGCTGCTGTACGCGACCTACCAGCCGCTGCGCTTCGCGATCGAGGACCCCGAACGCCAGGCCCGCTACGCGTCGGTGTTCGCGATCGTCGCCGGCGCGTTCGTGCCGCTGAACTTCCTCGCGGTGCGCCTGGCCACCGCCTACCTGCACCCGCGCGTGCTCGGCGGCGCCTCCGGCCTGCCGCCGTCGATGGAGCTGACGTTCCTGGTTTCGCTGGCGGCGACGGCGCTGCTGTTCGCGACGCTGTGCTGTTATGAGCTGACCGCCAAGCGCACGCGCATGCTGCTGCGGGCGCGCAGCCGGATCCTCGGCTTTCAGTGATGACCCTACCCGTGGCGACAGCCCTCCCGGAAAACACAGGCGACGGCTACGTGGCGGCCGCCTACATCGTGTTCTTCGTAATCCTGCTGATCTACGTGGCGATCATGGCGCTGCGCCTCAGCCACGTGCAGCGCGACCTGCGCGACCTGCGGGCGCGCACGCAGGAGTCAACGCGAGACGGGACCCGGCAGGACGCAGCCGGACAGCCACGGGCATACGACGACCAGACGCGGGAGCGCGAGCCGGTATGAGCGAGCTGCTGGCGCTCGGCATCTCGCACAAGACGGCGCCCGTGGCGCTGCGCGAGCGGCTCGCGTTCACCGAGCCCCAGGCGCGCGAGTTCGCGCAGTCGGCGCTCGCCACCTCGGAGGTGCGCGAGGCGGTCGTGATCTGCACGTGCAACCGCACCGAGGTGTACCTCGTAGTAGGAGACTCGGTGCGCGCCGAGGGCGACGTGCTCGGCCTGCTCGCCCAGCGCGCGGACATCCGCCCGACCGAGCTCGCGGAGACGATCTACTCGCCGCGCAACTGCGACGCGGCGCGCCAGCTCTACCGCGTGACCGCGGGCCTGGAGTCGATGATCCTCGGCGAGGCCGAGATCCAGGGCCAGGTCCGGCGCGCGCACGAGTCCGCGCTCGCGGCCGGCGCCACCGGGCCGCTGTCCAACCGCCTGTTCGCCGCCGCGCTGTCCACCGGCAAGCGCGTGCGCTCGGAGACCGCGATCGGCGCCGGGCGCGCGAGCGTGCCCTCCGTCGCCGTCGACCTCGCGCAGAGCGTGCTCGGCGGCCTGACCGACCGCCACGTCGTGATCCTCGGCGCCGGCGAGACGAGCGAGCTGACCGCGCGCGCCCTGTCCGAGCAGGGCGCCGGCACGATCTTCGTCGCCAACCGCCACGCCGACCGCGCGCTGCACCTCGCCCAGCGCTTCGGCGGCTCGGTCGTCGGGCTCGACGGCCTGCCCGAGCAGCTGACCCGCGCCGACATCGTGCTCTCCTCGACCGCCTCCCCGCATCCGATCGTCGGCCGCGAGGAGCTCGCGCACGTGATGCGCGAGCGCGGCGCCCGCCCGCTGCTCTTGATCGACATCGCCGTCCCCCGCGACATCGATCCGGGCTGCGCCGATCTGCAGGGCGTCACCCTGTATGACATCGACGACCTGCAGGCCGTCGTCGCGCGCAACCTCGACTCGCGCGCGAGCGAGGTCCCGCGCGCGCAGGCGATCGTCGAGGAGGAGATCCTGCGCTTCGCCCGCTGGCTCGGCCAGCTCGACGTGCTGCCGACCGTCAGCGCGCTGCGCGAACACGGCGCCGCGCTGGTCGACCAGGTCCTCGCCGAGAACGACGGCCGCTGGGAGTCGGCCTCGCCGCGCGACCTCGCGCGCGTGGAGGCGATCGCGCGCGCGGTCTCCAGCAGGCTGCTGCACGAGCCCACGATCCGCCTGCGCAGCCACGGCGAGCGCGGCCACGCCAACATCGAGCTCGTGCGCGAGCTGTTCGGCCTCGGCGACGACGAGCCCGTCGACGCGCGAACGCCGTCCGCGGCCGACGCCGCGGACGAGATGCCGGACAACGTGCGCCCGCTCTCCCGCCCCGCCCGCGCCGGCGGCTCGGGCTCGTCCTGACGCATCGACTCCGGCAGCCGTCTTGACCCGGACACCCAACGCCCTGCGCATCGGCACCCGCTCGAGCGCGCTCGCGCTCGCGCAGACCCGGCTCATCGCCGAGGAGCTGGCGGAAGGCGGGCACGCACGCCCCGAGATCATGACCCTGACGACGAGCGGCGATCGCGCCGGCGCAAGCGGCGGCGACAAGTCCCGCTGGGTGGACACGATCGAGGAGGCGCTGCTCGCGGATGAGATCGACCTGGCCGTGCACTCCGCCAAGGACCTCCCCGGCGAGCTCGCCGGCGGCCTGACCCTGCTGGGCGCGCCCGCCCGCGCCGCCGTCGAGGACGTGCTGTGCTTCGCGCCCGCACCGTCGGCGCGCGGCGGCGAGGACGGCGACGGGGACGTCCATGGCGCGGACGGCGGCGACGACGAATACGACGGCGCACCGAAAGGAGCGGACGGACTCGCCGTGGGCGCCCGCGTCGGCACGAGCAGCATCCGCCGCGCCGCCCAGCTGCGCGCCGCGCGCGCGGACCTCGACGTCGTCGCGATGCGCGGCAACGTCGACACGCGCCTGCGCAAGCTCGCGGAGGGCGAGCTCGACGCGATCGTGCTCGCCCGCGCCGGCCTGCAGCGGCTCGACCGCGAGGACGCGATCGACGCCGTGCTCAACCCCGCCCAGTTCGTGCCCGCGCCCGGCCAGGGCGCGCTCGCGCTCGAGGCCCGCGCCGGCGATGACCGCGTGCACGAGGCGGTCGCGGCGATCCTCGACGCCCACGCCTCCGTCTGCCTGCAAGCCGAGCGCGCCCTCGCGAGCGCGCTCGGCGCGAGTTGCCACACGCCGCTCGGCGCGCACGCCGCGCCCGCGGGCTGCGGCTGCCTTACGCTGCGCGCGTGGGTCGGCCTGCCCGACGGCTCGGCCTGGGTCGCGGACGAGCTGCTGGGGGGCTTCTATGAGCCGGCCGAGCTGGGAGCGCGCGTGGCCGAGCGCATGACCGCGACCGGGGCGCGGGAGCTGCTGGCGCGGGCGGAGGAGATGGCGGCGGGTGTCGGCGCCTGATCCAGCGACGAACGGCGCCGTTGGAGTAGGGCCGGCGGGCAAGTGATGAGCGCTCGCGTCCGCCTCGTGGGCACCGCCCCCGGCGAGCCTACGGGAGCAGGTGGAGAGCCTCGACGTGCGCGGGGCGCAGGAGGCTGAAGTGCCTGTGGTCGAGCGTGGCGAGCCGGCTCTCGCCGAGCCTCTCCACGAGCGCGAGGACGCTTGCGTCGACCACGCCGAGCGACTGATCGGCGTATTGCGTCTGGATCTCACGGCAGCGCGCCAGATCGGCCGGCGTGGCAGTCTCGAGCCGGTACGCGCCGGCGAGCAGGTCTTCGAGGAAGGAGATCCACGCGCTCGCGCCAAGGCGCTCATGACACCAGTAGTCGAGCTCGGCGAGCACGAGGATCGGCACGACGAGGTCCTCGGCGGTCTCGCTCAGCAGGCCGGCGCAACGGTCGTGATCGGGGTCGGCCGCGTCGAGCGCCGCCAGCAGCGGCCCCGTGTCGAGCACGAGCGCCATCTACGACGGCGTATGGGCGATCGGCTCGCTCGTCAGCTCGGCGGCGGAGAGGCCGTCTGTCGATCGCGCGACGCCAAGACGCGGGCGGCGAGCGGCGTGCAGAGCGCTCGCCTTCTCCTCGATCGCTTCCGCCAGGATCGCCGAAAGCGAGACGCCGCGCCTGCGCGCCTCGGCCTCGAGCGTGTCGAGCGAGCCGCGCCTCGCGGCTACGGTCGTGCGCCGAACGTCAGTACTCGCACCCCGGTTCATGAATCATGATTCTAGCATCGTATGAGGACGGACGCAGCCCCAACCTGGCCCGACACGCCTGGTCGCCGAGGAGCTGGGGGCGCCGAGATCGGGTTGTGTGTTAATCTGTGGCCATGCGACTGCACATAAGCCTCGATGATGACCTCGTCCAGCAACTCGACCAGCGCGTCGGCAGGCGCCGTCGCAGCGCGTTCATCGGCGAGACCGTCCGCCGCGCGCTCGACGACGAGCGCCGCTGGGAAGACATCGAATCCGGTATCGGCGCGCTTGCGGACGGTGAGCACGAGTGGGATCCAGATCCCGCTGCTTGGGTCGCGGCGCAGCGCCGTAGCGATCCCACGCGTGTCGGGTAGCGCTTGCTGCTGCTCGACACGACAGTCCTGATCGACGTATTGCGAGGAAGGCCCGCCGGCGAGCGGGTGCGAGACCTGCATCGAGAAGGTCAGGCGCCATGGATATGCGCCGTGAACGTCGAGGAGGTCTTGCGCGGCGCCGCCGCACGCGACGAGGCGGCGACGGTCCGCTTTCTCGAGGGGCTTCACCTCGCTCCGCTCGGACGGAGGGAGGGTGAGCGCGCGGGACGCTGGCGCCGTGACTATGCACGGAGGGGCATAACGCTCGGCCAGGGCAACTGTCTCATAGCCGCGGCCGCCGTGGGCATCGACGCCCGCTTGGCCACCGGCAACCCCGAGCACTTCCCCATGCCCGAGCTCGCTGTCGAGCACTGGCCGGTGGGCGAGTGAGCGGACGCGTGTATCTCGTCGGCGCCGGTCCCGGCGATCCCGGCCTGCTGACCGCGCGCGCGCTGGAGCTGATCGCGGCGGCCGACGTCATCCTCTACGACCGCCTGATTCCCGCGTCAGCGCTCGACGACGCGCGCGCGGACGCCGAGCTGCTGTTCGTCGGCAAGCAGGGCGGCGGCGCGTCGGTGCCTCAGGAGCAGACCGAGGAGCTGATGATCGCCCGCGCCCGCGCCGGGCGCACGGTCGTGCGCCTGAAGGGCGGCGACCCGTTCGTGTTCGGCCGCGGGGGCGAGGAGGCGCTGGCGCTGCGCGAGGCCGGCATCCCGTATGAGATCGTCCCCGGCGTCACCGCGGGCGTCGCCGCCGCCGCGTACGCGGGCATTCCCGTCACCCACCGCGGGCTCGCGAGCGCCGTCGCGCTCGTCACCGGCCACCAGGACCCGGGCAAGGACGTGGTGGACGCCGCGCTCGACTGGCCCGCGCTCGCGGCGTTCCCCGGCACGCTCGTCTTCTACATGGGCGTCCGCGCGCTGCCCAACATCGCGCAATCGCTGGTCGACGCCGGGCGCTCCGCCGAGGAGCCCGCGGCGATCGTCGAACGCGGCACGCTCCCCGGCCAGCGCACCGTCGTGGGCACGCTCGCCACGATCGCCGACGTAGCGCGAGACCAGGACGTGCGCGCCCCCTCCATCACCATCGTCGGCCCCGTCGCCGCGCTCGCCGGCGAGCTCGCCTGGCTACCGCCATCGCCGCTGGCCGGGCTGACCGTGGCGGTCACCCGTGCGCGCGCCTCCGCCAGTGGTCTGGCGCGGCGGCTGGAATCGCTCGGCGCCCGCGTCGTCCAGGCGCCCGCGATCCGCACCGTGCCGCTGCCCGGACCCGCGCCCGACCTCGCGCGCTACGACCTCCTCTGCCTGACGAGCCCAGTGGGTGTGGATGCGCTGTTCGCGCGCCTGCGCGCCGATGGCCGGGACGCCCGCGCGCTGGCCGGCACGCGCGTGGCGGCGATCGGCCCGGGCACAGCGCAGGCGCTCGCGGCGCACGGAATCGTCGCAGACATCGTCCCCAAGCGCGCCGTCGCCGAGGGGCTCGTCGAGGCGCTCGTCGACCTCGACCCGCCCGTGCACCGCGCGCTGATCGCCCGCGCGCGCGAGGGACGCGACGTGCTCCCCGACGCGCTGCGCGCGCGGGGCGCCGAGGTGGACGTGCTCGCGCTGTATGACACGCTCGCCGAGAACCCGCCCGCGCACGTCCTTCAGGAAGCCCTCACGGCCGACTACATCACGTTCACCTCCGCCTCGACCGTGCGCTTCTTCCTGGAGGCCATCGCCGGAGCCGCGCTCTCGCCGGACACGCGCATCGTCTCGATCGGCCCGATCACGAGCGCGGCGCTGCGCGAGCACGGGCTGGAACCGCACGTCGAGGCCTCCGTTCACGACATCGACGGTCTCGTCCAGGCGCTGCTCGCGGACGCCACGGCACCCTGAGCCAACGACATCCCAAGCGTCGGCTACGGTGCCACCGATGAAGCCGCGGAAGCGACTCATCGAGCGCTACGATCTGAAACTGGAGAGCAAGGCATGAGCGACTATCACATCAACGTCTTATACAGCGACGAGGACGGCGGCTACGTAGCGGACATCCCGGACCTCGACGCGTGCTCGGCGTTCGGTCAAAGCGCCGAGATGGCCCTGGCCGAGGTGGAGATCGCCAAGGACGCCTGGCTGACCGCCGCGCGCCAGGACGGCCGTCCAATCCCCAAGCCTCGCTACCGTCCGGCGATCTACGCCCGGTAGGGTCAATCCTCGCTCTCGCGGACGCCGCGCCGGCGTCCTGGGTTCTCGCTGATGGTTTGGCGCGCTCGCCGTCAAGCTCGAGGATCAGCGCGAGCAGTCGAAGTCGATGCCATCTTCGAGGGTTGCCTCCCAGAGGCGCCTCTCCTGTTCGGCGATGGGATCGCCGACTTCCGCCAGGACGGCCCGGCGCTCGGACTCGAAGATCGCCTCGAGCTCCCGTTCGCGCGCGTCCTACCTACTTCTTGTGGCGCGCCGGCCCGTATCGCTTCTCGGCTTTCCGCCTGCACGCGGCGCGCTTGCGGTTCGGCTTCTTCGCGCACGCCCTGAGCGCGCGCGCGAGCTGCTGGGCGCGGGTGAGCGTCCTGGGCGTGACCTGCGCCGTTTCGGTTGGGAACGCGATGGGCGGGATCGGGATCTGGGCGAGCAGCGGAGGCAACGTGAGCACGGCGGGTAGGCCTTCGGTTGTGAAGGTGGCGGGGGCGCCGACGGCTTCGCCGTAGCCGCCGCGGATGACGATGCGGTAGGCGTACGTGCCCCCGGGTTGAAGGCCGCTCAGCGCCAGCGTCTCGGTCACGGGCGTCGTGGAGGCGCCCGTGGGGCCGGAGAAGACGACACCGAACTGCGTTCCCGAGCCGGCGGAGACACCGAGCTCGAAGATGTAGTTCGCGGGCTGCCCGTCCGGGTTGACGGCCCCTGAGATGACGGCGCTGGTGGACGTCACAACACTAGCGGAGCCCGTCGCTGCGCTCACGGTGGGTACCGCGGCGGTGGTGAAGCTGCCTTCGAGGCCGGTGGCTTTGCCGCCGACGGTCTTCCCGGGTTCTTCTTCGAATTCGTTGTCCGCGACCAGGCGGTAGCTGTAGGTCGTGGACGGCGCGAGACCCACGAGCTCCTGGGTCGAGCTGATTACCCCAAACACCGAGGAGACTTCTTCTGGTGTGCTCTGGACCGTGGTGCAGCTTGCGAGGGTGGGGCAGGCGCCGTATTCGAAGTGGTAGTGCGTGGTTATGTGCTCGGGGTTCACCGACGCATTCAGAACCACCGACTGCGCCTTGACGAACGATGCGCTCGGCTGCCCGGGGATCTGTGGCGCCGCGATCTGTGTGCGGAACGCCACCTCTTCGCCGTGACCCTGCACTTTTTCGCCGTTGACTTGCGCTTCGACGGCGACCCGGTACTGGTATGCCTGGTTGGGCACAAGCCCCGTGAGCTGGGAGGAGATCGGTGCGAAGACTTCGCCTTCGCCTTCGAAGGCGACAGAGGTCAGCGACCCGAGCGCCTGGGTCGTACCATACTGGAAGAAGCCAGTGGCGGGCACCCCGTCCGGATTTATTTCCCCGCACGCCTTAGCGCTTATCGTTGTGACTTCGCTGACCGCGCACGTACGCGCTTCGGGGAACACAATCGGCGCGTACGCTTCCACTTCAGAGGCGAAGGTCTCGACGACATACACCTTATCCGAGGCGGCGAACGCCAGTCCAGGGCTGGACATTTCGCCGGAGGGGGGCGAGAATTCGCTGATCTTTACGCCCGAGGCGCTGTAGAGCACGCCGTGCCCCACGCCTTCTTCTGCCTCGGTGATCCCGACGCGTCCGTGCGGGTCAAGCGCAATACCTCTCACACCCAAGCTCGATTCGTCGATCACCTGCGGTTGCAGCACACCACTCGAATTGTACTCGTGCACACCCGGGACTTCGCTGTCGACCACGAGCACGTTACCCGCAGGATCGACTGCCACCCCGGTTGCCTTACCGGTCGCCGAGAGCGCCGCCAGCGAGACTTCGCCCGCCGGTCCACCAGAGGCGTTGAACTCCTGTACGCGAGCGTGATCACCGACGTACAAAAGGTCTTTTGGACCGCCAACAGCAAGCTGGTCCCCGTACCAAAATTCAAAACTGAACGCGCCAGCTTCGCTGTCAGCTTCAGCCGCAGCGAACGTCCTCAACGTCGCGCCTACGCAGGCTTCACCTGCAACGCAGAGGTTACCTTTGGTGGTTTCGTTGACTTCCTTGCCGATCTCCAAAACAAACTGGCCGGCGGCGGTGAACTTCTGGACACGCTGAGCAAGCGCGAATTGCCCGCCACTTCTACCGAAAACGGTGTCAGAGACATACACATCGCCGCTCGCCGGATCGACCGCTATACCAGCTGTGGCGCCGAACTGTCCAGGCGCTGCTCCTTCCACGCCGGCCTGACACACATCGCCAGATGCGGCAGTGCAGACGTTACGTTCGGCCTGTAGCGCGGCGGCTTCGACCTTGGTCCTGTTGACATCCCAACCAAACATGCTCACGAACGCTCCGCCGGCGGTGAGCTCCTGGACACGATCGTTGCTTCGGTCGGCGACGTAAACGTGTTCGAAGCTCGCGCTCGCTGGATCGGCATTGACCGCAACACCAACAGCATTAAAGAACCCTCCGGCTCCGCTGTTTTGCGTTCCGCGCTGGCATTCTTCGTTGACCGTGCAGACGTTCGCGCCGGTCTTGTTGACTTCCCAGCCAAAATGGCTTGAGAGCAGAAACTTGTTCGGGAGGGGAGCTGCGGTCGCCGTGGTCGCGGTGAGAGGCACGAGCATGCAGGCCATCGCGGCCGCCAGCAACGACGCACGGAGCGAGACTGGGGTTCTCATCGGTGTTTGCCCGCTTTCCTGCTAGATCCGGCTTTGGCGCGGTGTCGGCGGGTGCTTTTGGCTTTGGTGGTGCAGCCGGTGATTTGGATGTGGGTGGTTTGCTTCATGACGGCGCCGTTTTGGGCGAGGAATTCGGTGGGCATGTTCAGGGTCGCCGGCTTGATGGTCTTGCTGGTGACGGTTCTGTGGATGGTGCGCCCGTTGGTGTGCAGGGTGACTTTGCGCCTGAACGTTGCCGTGCTGGTGAGGTTGCAGAGGTTGGTGTTGGCGGCGAGGGCGCTGTAGGGGCCTTGGGGGAGGTAGAGCTCGAAGCTCGAGACGGGGACGTCCGGCACCGTCTTGAAGGTGGTTGAGGTGATGCCGTGTTTGTCGATGAACGTCGTGCCGGTCAGGTCGACGCGGACGCCGTCGCCCTGCAGCACCGCCACCAGGGAGGGGAATGCTTCGCCGCCGTGGGAGACGAAATAGACGGGTCCCGACAGCGGGACCGGCAGCAGGGGGGTTGTGGAGCGCACGATCCCGATGATCGACGCGGCCGGGCAGTTCGCGGGGTTCGCCTCGAACGTGGCCGCCAAACAGGCCTTCTGCAGGGTGGTGAGCCGTGAGGGGAGCTGCTTGGGCAGTTCGACTTTGACGTAGCTGATGTTCGCCTCGCCGCCGGCTTTGAACGGCGGGTAGGTGACCTTCGCGTCGAGGCTCGCCCCGGCCTGTTTGCTCGTCCTGCCGCTGGTGGAGACCGTGAACTGCGGTTTGAAGTCAAGGCTCCTGCAACCCCCCGCGGCGAACGGGCTAGCCACGTTCGCCGCCGCGTTCTGGGACCCGGAGATCACGGCGGTGATCTGCTGCTGGTTGCAGTTGGTGGGGTTGAACATGAACCCCGGCCGGTCGACGTTGACCGTGATCCGTTTCAGGCGGAGGGGGACGCCGAAGAGGATCTGCGGGATCGCATGCGGACCCGTTTCATCGGCGGTGATCGTCAGCGTGCTGTTCACCGGGTCAACTGCGATCCGCGCCCGCACCACGACCAAACCGAGGTTGAAGGGCCCCGCGACGGCGTTCGTGACGATCGACAGGCCGAACGGCGCGCCCTGATAGCTCTTCGTGAGGTAGACGTTCCCGGAGATTTCAAACGGGTGCGAGCCCGCGCCCGACGCGACCGTCGTCGTGCCGATCCTCGAGGATTCTGGGCAGTGGCCGCTGTCCGCGAGGGGTTCTTCGCACAAGGGCACACTGGAGAGCATCCCCAGCAGGCCGGGTGGGGTGTGCACCTGGATGCCCTTCACGAACTGTTCACGATCCTGGCGGGTCAGGTTCAGCGTGAACGCGCTGAACGCGCCCGCCTGCGGCGAGACCGTGCCCGCCGTGAACCCCGGGGCGAACGGCAGCGTCGGGCAGGCCGTCGCCAGACCATCCCCGGCGAGGTCGACGTTGAAGAACGACGACGGCGTCGCATCCGCCGTACCCGCGACCAACAGGCCTTCCGGGGTCGTTCCAGGGGAGCTCCACGGCGTCAGATCCGTCGTCGTCGTCGCCGGCCCGCACGTCGGCGGGTTATCAAGCGGCGCCCTCGGCCCGCCGTTCAGATGGACCTTCAGTTCGCTGAACGGCGTCTGCGGGTTCTCCAAGAACTTCGTCGTCAGCTGGCCCGTCGCGGGGTTCGCCTCGACGAACCCATGGGCCTTGATGTTGATCCCCTCGTTCGCGAGCGGCCCCGTGCCACCCAGTTCCAGATACAGCTGATACAGATTCCCATCCAACGCATCCTGTTCGGTACACGCCACCTGGCCCGCGCCGCCACACTTGGGCCTGGCCAGATACACGTGCCCCTTGACCGGTTCGGGCAACAGCGGCGTGATCGCTTCGGCCATCCCCACCGTCGAGGCGGCCGGGCAATGACCTGGTGCCAGCTGCAGTTCCCCAGAGAGCCCTTCTTCTTCGGATTCCCTGCCCTCGAAGTTGATCCCCGAAGCGCCCGCTTCGTCACAAGCCTGGATTCCGTCCACGATCCCCGGGCTGATCGAGAGGCCCTCGGGCAGCGTCACGACCGCATCGCGCAGATGCGGCGTCGCTTTTGCCGCCGGCTGCTCGCTCTGCGGCACCTGCAGGTTCACACCCAACCCCACCGGCGCGTCCGCCACCAACGTATCCGGTTGCACTTCGAGCGTCGGCTCAAACGACAACAGGTTACAACCCGTCAAGGCCGGCATCGTCGTCGTCGCTTCCGCATAACCCTTGTAACGCCCTTCACGAACACTCCCCGGTTCCTGCCACGAATCGGCACGTAACGTCGCCCGCAACGGACCCCCAGAACAATCCGAACCCAACGACAAAAACGACACCGGCGACACACCCGCAGGCTTGAAACCCGTACCTTCAATACATTGCAGCGGTTCGGGGGAAGCTTTTTTGTCGCAGCGCCGCCCCCGCAAAGCTTCGTGGCTCGGATCCGCCGGCACGCCCCAAAACGTCAATTCGAACCGAACGAGCGAAACCAGCGGGATCGCGTTGCTGGCGATCGTAAGCCGGTATTCCTTCTTACGCGTCGCAGGGTTCTCCGTGCGCACAAGATGCGCCGTCAGCAGCAGGGTATATCCGACAGAAAGGTCCAACGCGAACTCTGCCGACTCCCCGGCCGAGGGCACAACGTTGATGATCGGGCCTAGCTCCAGCTTCCCGGTCTGACCGTCCGTGATCAGAAACCATCCGATCTGTGTGTCGGGCGGACACAGATGACGTTCCTGTGTAAGCAGCGAAAGCGGGCAGCGCGGCGTAGCCTGCGGATTACCCAACAAGCCAACCGGTAGTTCGGCGACAGCGTCCTTAGGATCCCGGGTAGGGCTCACATACGTGATGCCTTCTGCGTTCTGCCCCAGTAGTTCGCTTGTGAATTCGCCCGTGGTGGTCAACGACCACGGGTGGCCGCCAGCTTGCGTGAAGGCATACGGCTTGTTGACGAATTCCAAGCCTATCTTGCCATCTTCACCAATGACCGGTCGTTCTTCGGTGGCTTCGATTGTCTGCATCGTGAAGTTCGTGATCCCAAACGGCTTCGCTTCAGCTGCACCGGCCGAGCCTGGGAGCATGAGAATCAGGGCGCAGGCGGATATCGCTACGAGAGCCGCCATCCAGTGCAGAAAACGACTGGCGAGGTGCGGGGTTAGGCGGACACGCATGGCTACTTGATCCCCCTGCGACTTGCCCTTTTGCCTTGTCGTTTCAGCTTGGGCTTGACGCATCTGCCTTTCCTCTTCACGTAGCCTTTCCGGCAGCGCGCGGACTTGGTGCTCGCGTGAAGGGTTGTGCTCGCATTAGACGCTGTGTTCGAGGCGGGGGCGAGGATGTTCTCGCCGGGAGCCTGCGCGGCGCTACCGGGTACGAGCAGCGGCGCGGGGTTCGTCAGCGGTCCCTGGCACGCGTCCCCATCACACGGTTGTGGGGGCGCTGGGACCGGTGGGAAGCCGCCGTTCAGGCGCGCGTCGTAGACGTCGGGCTCTTCGTTGGTGTCCTGCGGCACCAGACCCTGCGCGGTCACGAAGAACACATCGTTCCCCGACGTGGAAATCACGACGTCTTCCACAGGTGCGGGTCCGCTTCCGCCGGATATCAGCGAGACGCTCCCTTCGCCGCCCCCGCGGGTTTCGTGCCATTCGTACACGTTCGCGAGGCCGTTGCTCGCGGAGGGGGACAATGGCTCGGCGGAGATGAACACGATCCGCGAGCCGTCTTCGCTGATCGCACGATTGTCCATTTCAAACTGTTCTTTGTTCGGCCCCCCGAGATGGCCCGGGCGGATCGTCGCGCCAAGCGCCACGCCCTGTTCGTTCAGGATCGTGCGGTTCCCGTTGTCGTCGAACCCGTTTTCGCCGCCCGAGACACGATCAAGCCGGCCCGTCGCCGCGTCATACCGGTACACATCACGCGCCACGTTCGAATCGCTCGCGAGCAGCTGCGCGTAGGTCGCGAACACCAAGAACCGGCCGTCGCCGCCCGCCGTCTGCGCCTCGGCTTCAGGCAGGTAGGTCCAGAGAGTCGAGTCGGTGCCCGTAGGGCTCGGACACCGAGCATCTTCCACAGCCCCCGACATTCCGGCCCCAGAGCAAAGACCACCGACGAATCCGGTCGTCCCGGTGTTGGCGTCATACACATACAGGTTGGCCGCGCCAATCTGGGGCACAGGACGACCTTCGCCTTCAAGCACCCCCCGCGCGGCACCCGTGAGCAAGTCGCCGCCCGCGACGAAATACACCCGCGATCCGTCAGGCGCGACCCGCACGACTCCCTGCACCGCCGCCGCCCCGCCCACGCTCGGGTCGTGCGAGACCTGCCTCAGCGACGTCACTTCCCGTTCGGCCGCGCCGCACCCGGGCTTGCCGCTCGGACAACCGACGTTCGCCAGATACAGATCGTTCCCAGAGTCTTTGTCTTCCCCCGTCAACGGAGCGCTGGTCGTGAAATACACGTTCGAGCCGTCCTGCGACGCGCCCGCAAAATCGGCGCTCGCCCGTGCTAGGGCGCCTTCACACGGCACTTCCCCAGCCACTTTTCCCGCGCCTTCCCCGACACAGCCGCCAAACGGCTGGCCCGCTTCCAACGGCCTCGACACTTCAAGCGTCCGCGACCCACTAAGACGCACAAACAATTGATGCGGCAATTCGTACCCAAAGCGCTGCCCGCTTGTCTGTAGACAGACGGTGAAGAACACCTCACCACCATCCGCACTCACCGCATTGAAGGCACTATCCCCATACCCCGCCGGCGTGTACTTGTCCGCGCCGATCGTCGTATTGCACGCACGGCTGATCAGCTTCGCTCGGTTGTTCCGTCCCACAAGCGCCAATGAGCTCGCGCCGCCGTCACAGCCACGATCGAACTCGTAAAGCTCGCTCGGCGCCCCGACGGCTTCGTCCACGAGAGGTTCGTTTCCGTCGCTGAAAAGCAGCGTATGACAGAACCCGGCGCTTGAAGCCTGGACCGCGCGCGGAGTGACCTGGGTTGCCGTGGCTGGTGGTTTGATCGCTCCGATGCGGTTCCAGCCCGGCTCGGAATCCGGTAGGGCTGTCGGGTGAAGCAGAAGGTCTATTTCATTTGGTTGGTTCGCCACGTTAACGCCGGGGAGACCGAGCCCAAGGACCAGGTCCAGCGACGGACTCACGTCACCCCGCGGCAACGGCAGCAGCGAGACCGGCGGCATTGAGGGGACGGTCGACCACCCGGACCCAGCACGGCGTGCAAGGTAGCCAAAGCCGTTGAGAGCTGTTAGACCTCCAGGCGCGTCCAGGAAATGTCCCCCTGAGTAGAAGGCGACACTTTCCCCGTTCGTCGACACCGCTTCAATGAGCGAAGCGCCGAACCCCCCGGTGTACACCGGGCTCACCATCTCATACACACGGCCCCCGGAGAGACCGAGGGCGGGCGCGGCCGTTAGGACCGTGGCGGACAGTACGACGAAGGATACAAGCGCGCACACGCGCGACCCGGCATTCGCTCTCTTCGGACGCATCACGACGAGACCTCCCCGTTGTCGTGCGCATACCCGCCGATCGCTTGGGTCACCTGCACGCCCCTGTCAGTCAAACGCCACGCGTTGCGCTCACCGCGCGAATGCCCCGCACCGGTGTTGTGCAGCAACCCCAGGCGCTCCAGGCGCGCCAGGAGCTTCGAGACCTGTCCCTGGTCTGAGACCCCCGCGCGCTCGGCGACAAGGCGATTGCTCACACCGGGCTCTTCGGCGACGACCTCCAACACGCGCGCGGTGCGATAAGTCAGACGCATCGGGATGTCCGCCAACGGGTCCTCGCGGGAGACCCGCACGGCGCGCCGCGTCCGCGAGGACACGACCGGAACCAGACCTGGCGCAGGCAGCGCCCGCTCGCGCCGAGCCGCCGCAGGCCCCAGGTACGGCAGCACGATCAGGCTCATCAACTCCCCCAAGAGGCCACTCAGCGGCTCGCGCTCGCGCGCCAACAGACGCTTGTGGAGGATCGCGACGGCCGCGCCGACCAGGCCCTCCGCGGTCAACGGCGGGACCTCCGCCGCACGCGCGATCGCGCCACGACCCTCCTCCAGGACCGCCGCCAAACGCCCGAACAGCTCCTCGCGACGCTCCAATACCCGCTGTCCTCCGCGCGTGCCCTGAACCACGCACACCCGCGCCAGTTCGGGCTCACGATCGAAGAAACACAGAATCGTCCACAACCCCGCGCGAACGCGCTCACGCCAGGGCAACTCGGTAAGACCCGCGACAGCCAGCTCGCGCTCGACCCGCCCGGCGGCGTCCTCCATGACCGCCAAAAGGCAATCCTCGCGATTCTCGAACAGGTCATAGAACGTGCGCCGCGAGATACGCGCACGCGATGTGATGTGCGCGACCGACGCGCGCGCATAACCCAACTCCTCGACCGTCGCCACAGCCGCGCTCAGCAACCTTGCGCGCTGCATCTCAGACACCTGCACCCGCGGCGAGACTGCGCCATCGCGCGCGCGCCGCTTCAAAGCGTCACGCCGCGCGCCGATCCTCGCCGCCGCCCGCGCGCGCGAAACCGGGGCGGGAACGGTGGAGCCACGCCTGGTCGGCCTAGCGGGCATCGCACACCCCCCGTGCGACGCGTGGGCGGCGCCCTGCGCGCGCGTGTGCGAATCGCGACCGCTGCGCTGGGGCGAAAGCCGGATTCAGCCCGTCACCGACCAACCCTCGCGAGCGCCGCGCAGGATGGGGAAGATCGGCTGCTAGACGAAGGGTGCTAGCAGGACAAGAGAGAGAGAGAGAGAGAGAGAGATGTGTCAGCGCTGCTGACGCATCTACCTACGGGCCCATACGGGCGCGTAGCCACTCCCATCACATCCGTCCCCAACGAACTCATGCGTGAACGACCCCTCTTCATGCGATCCGGCACCTCTCCCTTTACTGCCATCCTCTGCTAAAGCGCTTGAAACCGATCCAGTGGACCTATGCCCCAAACCCGACCTATCGGTGCCCGGCAGCCCACCGTGGGATGCCATGACACGAACAACATAGACCCTGCGGGCTAAGTTGTCAAGGGGCAATCGAAATTAACGCATGCGCACAGCCGACAGGTGCGGTAACCGGCGCCGACAGCGGTGGTCGGTGAACCGGCTCCCCGGGTTTCCCAAAAGAAAACGACTTGGGAGTACGCCCGCGACGTGCCAGCATCGTGAAGCATGTCCCCATCGCTCGGCCACCCCCGCCTGCACCTGCGCAGCACCGACTCGACCAACGACCGGGCGCGCGCGCTGGCGATCGCCGGGGCGCCGCACGGGACGCTCGTCACTGCCTCCGCGCAGACGGCCGGGCGCGGCCGTCAGGGGCGGCGCTGGTCCGCGCCGCCGGACAGCTCGCTGCTGATGTCGCTCGTGTTGCGGAATCCCCCACCGCTGCTGCCGCTGATCGCGGCTGTGGCCGTCTGCGACGTCGCCGGCGATGAGGCCCGGGTCAAGTGGCCCAATGACATCGTCGTCGTCCACGCGCCGGGGGAGGGCACCACTACCAGCGCGGGGGACCTCGCCAAGCTCGCGGGCATCCTCGCCGAGGGCCGTCCCCAGGAAGGCTGGGCGCTGCTCGGCGTCGGCCTGAACGTCGCCGTGCGCCTGCACGAGCTGCCCGCCGAGCTGCGGGCCACGGCAGCCACGCTGGGCGAGTCCCCCGACGCGATCGAGCCGGCGCTCGCGCGCCTGCTCGCCGCGCTCGACCGGCGCCTGGCCGAACCGACGCAGGAGCTGCTCGCCGCCTACCGCGCGCGCGACGCCCTGCGCGGGCGGGAGATCGGCTGGTCCGGCGGGCACGGCCGCGCCGAGGGCATCGACGGCGAGGGCCGGCTCGTGGTCGCCCTGCCCGGCGGTGGGGGCAACACGACGCTCGACGCGGGCGAGGTCCATCTGACGAGCTCCTGACTCCCCCGTGCAGGCGGACCTGGGTCGCGCCCGGCGTCGCTACTCCTCGGCGTGCTCCAGCGCCTCGGCGACGTTGCGATCGAGCTTGCCCTCTTCAGCGGGCGCGAGACCGCTGCCGTTCGCGCTCGCAGGTCCCGTCGCCGTCCCGCTCGTCAGCGCCTCGTCGAGCACCGCCTCGCTCGGCGCTTGGCCTTGCTTGCCGCCTTTGCCCGTGCCGCCACGCCGCCTGCTCGAGGACTTCGGCGCTGCCCGCTCGCCCGCGCTGTTCGCGCTGCCGGCCTCATCCTGAGGATCGCCGTCCGTCACCGTGGCCGCGGTCGCCGCGCCGTCCGCGCCGCTTGCGCCGCTTGCGCCGGGGGCTTGCGCACCAACACCCTTGCCGCGCTTGCGCCGGTTGTTGCGGGCGCGGCGTTTGGGGAAGTTGCGCAACAGCTCGCGCGCCAGTGCCGGCGGCTTGCGCGCCATCCGCGTGCGCGCGCCGCGCAGCGCCTCCTCGGCCTCGGGCGTGTGCGCGAGCGCGGCCGCCAAGAGCGCCGCGGCCAGGCGCCGGTCCTGCTTGCGCGCCGCGTGGATCAGCCGCCTCGCGTTGCGCGCGTGCGCGCCGCCGGAGGAGTTCACGAGCAGCCCCAGGAGGCGCTTGGTCTCCGGCCAGCGCTGCACGGCGTACTCCTCGTGGACCTCGCGCGTGTACCCCGCCAGCCGCCAGATCCAGGCGGTCGCCTGGTCGCGGCGGCCGATGCGGCGCTCGACGAGCGCGCGCAGCATGATCTTGCTCGCCTCGCGGCGCTCCTCGCGCGGCCAGCCGCCGACGATGTCGATGGCGGTGTCGAACGCGTCGGGATCGCGCAGCGCGGCGATGTCCGCCAGCGCGCGCAGCCGCAGCTGCGGGTTCTTGTTGCGCTGCACGGCGGTGATCAGAAAGCGGCTCTTGAGCTCGCCGGCGCTGTCGAAGTGCAGCATCGCCCGCGCCCGGCGCCAGCCCGCCGGCGCCACGCGCGCGCCCGCCAGCGCCGCCCACACGTGCTGCTCGCCGTAGTCGAGGTTCTCCACCGCGATCCGCCACAGCTCGCGCTCGAACACTTCGAAGCGCCGCTCCTCCTCCGCGCACACGGGCAGCACGCGGCGCTCCACGCGCATGCGCCGCCCGCGCCCGCGCCTGACCGGGCCGACGACGATCGCCCCGCCCCGATACACGTCGCGGTCGAGCAGCGAGTGCAGCGTCACGACCGGGTCGTCGTTCTTGGTGGCCGGGTGCACGAAGTCCACGACCAGCCCCGCCTCCTTGCCGGGATGGCGGCGGGTGACGCGCCCGACGCGCTGCTGGTAGATGCGCTTGGAGGCCGTCGGCGCGAGATGCACGCAGACGGTCGCCCGCGGGCTGTTCCAGCCCTCGGCGAGCAGCTGCGCGTTGATCAGCACGTCGATGTCGCCGCGCTCATAGCGCGCGAGGATCTCCGCCAGCTCGCGCTTGGGGGTCTCACCCGAGACGCCCTGCGCCTTGATCCCCTCCGCGCGGAACGCCTCCGCGAGGTTGTAGGCGTGCTGCACGCCCGCCGCATACACGACCCCCGGCACCCCGTTGAACCTCGTTTTGTACAGGTTCGCCGCCGCCATGTTGAACGGCTGCTGGTCGAGCAGCTTCGCCAGCTCCTCCTGGTCGAACTCGGTGTCCACCTCGCCGCGCCGCAGCGGCACCTTCGCGATCGTCCTGACCCCCACGCCGGGGGAGATGCGCACGCACCGCAGCGGCGAGATCACCCCGCGCCGCGCCGCCTGGGCGAGATCGAAGCGCGAGGTCTGCGTCGGGAACAGATCGGTGACGTGCCGCGCGATCAGCGCCCCCGTGGCGGTCATGCCGATGAAGATCGGCCCCGTCCACCTGCGGATCGCGCCGCTCGTCTTCTCCCCCAGCGCGGTGTGCGCCTCGTCGCAGATCACGATCGTGTAGGCGCCCGAGATCTTGCCGGCGTTGCGCACGAACCACTGGTATGTCTCGACCGTCACCGGCCCCTTGACGGAATCCTCGCCCAGCAGCAGCGGGCGGGAGATGCGCCTGGAGTACCCGCGCTCGCGCAGCTCGCCGTGAAACTGGTCGACGAGGTTGCGCCGGTGGGTGAGGATCAGGATGCCGCCCGTCTGCGACCCCTCCACGAACCCGAGCGCCGCGACCGTCTTGCCGGCGCCGGTGGCGTGCTCGAACCAGAAGCGCTTGGCCGCGTTGGGGTCCTCGGGGCGCTCGGCCAGGGATTCCCCGTCGTCCTCGTCGTCGTCGATCCAGTCCCGGGGCTCCTCGTCGGACTCGCCTTCGGAGGAGCCCTCCTCGGCCTCCCCGCCGCCGTCCTCGCCGAGGAGCTCCTCGGCGAACTCCTCGTCGTCCTCCTCGTCGTCCTCCTCGTCCTCGTCGGGGGCGGCGCGCTGGACCGGGCCCAGCTCGTCGTCCTCGTCGTCGTCGTCCTGGTCCTCGTCCTCGTCCGCACCCGCCTCGGGGTCGTCTTCGTCGTCGTAGTCCCCGTCCGCGCGCCCGTCCGGAGCGTCCGCGTCCTCGCCGCCGCTCACCGCGGCACCCGCGGTGACCTCGTCGGGGCCGAGGATCGCGGCCGATGCCAAGAGCTCGGGTGAGGCATAGTAGTAGCCCGCCGTCGCGGCGCGGCCGTCGCCGTTGTCGCTCGTGCGCTGCGCCTCGGCCAGCAGCGCCGTCAGCGTGCCCGACAGCGCATCGACCTGGTGGGCCGACAGCACGGTGCCGTCCGCCAGCTTGGGCTCGTCGTCTGAGAGCAGTCGCTCCAGCCCCAGCAGCAGCGAGTAGTTCCTGCGCCATTCCGTGGAGGGGTGCCGGGCGCCCGTGTCCAGCTCCGCCAGCGCCCGCTCCAGCGCGCGCCGGCGGGGGGAGCCCGGCGCCAGCGCGACCGCGGCGTCCTCGCCCTCGTGCAGGAAGCGATCGCGCACGAACTCCTCCGCGCGAGCGATCTCGGCGGAACTCGGCGTTGGCGCGGCCGCGAGGGCCACTGAAGTGGACTCGGCCATCTAAGGGCTCTGGGACTACGAGACGGAGCCGCCGCACGCAGTGGTCTCGGCGAGGCTCAGGTTGCCGGCCCGTGCCGGCGACGTCGCCGGATGCTCACAGCGAACCGGCCTGACGTGTCTCCAGCATATAGCACGATGCGGTGGATTTGAAGGGGAGCGAATACCCGGCGCGTATGCCACCATCAGCCCCGATGACCGGGATCGCCCCCGCCCGCCTGCTCGTGACACTCGCCATCGTCGCCCTCATCGCGCTGCTCGCCGTCGGTCTGATCCAGCTCGCGAGCTCCTCCTCACCCTCGAGCGTCTCGACCTCGCGACTTACGCTCGCCCAGGTGCAGACGCAGCTGGCGGGCTCGCCCGCGCCGCTGGCCGCGCTGCATGCCCAGGCCGGGCAGCTCCTGTCCGGCGGCGCCCCAGCCCTGCGCGCGCGACTGGCCGCGCTGCACGGCTACCCGCTGGTGATCAACAAGTGGGCCTCGTGGTGCGTGCCATGCCAGTCCGAGCGCATCGCATTTCAGCATGCCTCCACCTCGCTCGGACGGTCGGTCGCATTCCTCGGCATCGACTCCGGCGACACGAGCCTGGCCGACGGGAGCGCGTTCCTGCGCGCGTTGCCGGTCGCCTACCCGAGCTATTACGACCAGAGCGGACGCCTGGGCACCGCGATCGCTTACTCCTCGTTCACGCCCGTCACGGTGTTCTACGACCGCGCCGGGCGCCAGTACATCCACCAGGGCCCCTACCCGAGCGCCGCTCGCCTCGAACGCGACGTGCGCCGCTACGCGCTGGACTCGTAGTCCCTGGACGGCGAGCGTGCCCGAAATCCGCATCGACCCGCTCAGCGGGCATCGCACGATCGTCGCCGGCGAGCGCTCGCGCCGACCCGGCGGGGAGCCGCGCTGCGAGCCACCCGAGCCGATCGACGCGCAGCGCGACCCGTTCGCCGAGGGCCACGAGGAGCGCACGCCGCCGGAGCTGTATGCGCTGCGCCCCGACGGCGGGGGCCCCGACTCGCCCGGATGGACGGTGCGGGTCGTCCCGAACCTGTACCCGGCGCTGTCGCCCGAAGCCGCCGAGCCGGAGGGCGAGCATCGCGGTGAGGACGGCTCCGAGCTGTTCGTCGCGCGCGCGGCGCTCGGCGCGCACGAGGTGATCGTCAACGGTCCCCAGCCGGTGCAGTCGCTGGCCGAGCTGCCGCGCGAGCAGGTGGCCGCGGCGGTGCAGGTGTGGCGGGAGCGGATGCGCGCGCACCACGACGACTGCGCATACGTGCAGCTGATCGTCAACGAGCGCCGCGAGGGCGGCGCGTCGCTGCCCCACACCCACGCCCAGCTGTACGCGCTTGACTTCGTCCCCGCCGAGGTCGCCCGCGAGCGCGAGCGCGCCGGCGCCCACACAGCGCGCACGATGGGGCATACGCTGCTGGAGGACGTGATCGCCGAGGAGGTCCGGCGCGGCGAGCGGATCGTCGCGATCGACGACGAGGCGGTGCTGCTCGCGCCGTACGCCTCGCGACTGCCGTTTCAGCTGATGCTCGCCCCGCGACGGCCGCGCGCGCGCTTTGAGACCGACGGCGCCGGCGCAGCGCTGCTGCACGACGGGCTGTGCCGGCTCGCGCGCCTGCTCGGCTCCAGCCCGCCGCTGAACCTGTGGGTGCGCACGGCGCCGCGCGGCGTGCAGCAGTTCTGCTGGCGCATCGACATCGCCCCCCGCCTGACCCATCTCGCGGGGCTGGAGCTGTCGACGGGGCTGAACCTGAACATCGTCGCGCCCGAGCACGCGGCGTCGCTTTTGCGAGACATGTGAGTACGGGGGCCACGCCGCATGCGGCGTGGCCGGCAGGGTCGCATGCGACCCTGCCTGGAGACCGCGCATGCGCGGTCTCACCAGACGGTGCATGCACCGTCTGGCCGGGTGGCGCATGCGCCACCCGGAACAACTCGGGATAGGCTGCGGGGGTGCCGCCCGAGGAACGCTTCCTCCCCCGCTTCGCCGCCGAGCCCCCCCAGGAGCTGCTGCCCTACGGACGCTGGGCCGATCGGCTGAGCGCCGAGTTCCTCGCGGCGTGCTCGGCGCTCGAGGCCGAGGGCGAGGATCTCGGCGAGTCCGGCGACGTCGCGTGGTATCCGGATCGGACCTGGCACGGGCGGACGTATGTCCCCGCGAGCACGATCACCTCACGCGGGTATGAGCTGTTCGGCTACGTCCGCTTCGTCCCCGCCGGCGAGGGTGCGGAGCCGACCGACTTCTACGCTCACGCCGACTTCACCGACGAGACGGCCGAGCGCAACCCCGACTGGACGCTCGACCTGTGCGAGGAGACGATCGGCTCCTGGCGCGGGCACTCCGGCGCGGTTGCCGCGATGACGCTCGTGTGGGGACGCCCGTTGATCGGCGGCGGGCGCCTCGCCACCGCCGAGCTCGCCGATCTGGCCGTCGATCAGTGCGAGCTGATCGAGGAGCGCTTCACGCTGATCGCGCCGGACGACTACCGCGGAGACCTGTTGGAGATCAAGCTGTTCGGGAGCCGCGGCCAGGAGCTGGCGCGGGAGTCGCTGTATGCGGGGGAGGAAGACGGCCAGGAAGGGGGCGCCAATGAGGACGATGTTGTGGCGGACGGCGCCGAGTAACCCGTGCCGCGTAAGGCGATCACCAGGGTCCTCAGTGGGTTGAACCGTCTCGCGGACATCGCAGAGGTCGCGGTGATGCTGACGGTCGTGGCGGTGGCCGCAGTCGTGGTGATCGTGACAGTCGTGACCACTGCGCTGAAATAGCGCCAGAGCTCCTCAGGACGAGCTCGCTCGCTCATTGCGGCGGGAGGCGCGCCAGCTTCGCGCCCGGGTTGAGCAGGCCCTTGGGGTCGAACACGCGCTTGATCTGCTCGTGCAACTCGACGGCGCGCTCGTCCCACTGCGTGTCCAGCAGCCCGCGCTTGAGCCGGCCGGCGCCGTGCTCGGCGGCGATCGACCCGCCGAGCACGCCCACGAGCGCGAACAGCTCCTCGCCGATCGCCCGCGCCGCGTCCAGCTCGGGCGGGCTCGCCGGATCGACCAGCACGGTCGCGTGCACGTTGCCCTCGCCCCCGTGCCCCCACGCGCACGAGCGCAGCCCGTGCCGCGCGGCGATCTCGGCGAACCGTTCCAGCCCCTCGACCAACCGCTCGACGGGGACCGCCACGTCCTCGGAGACCTTGCCCCCGCGCGCGGCCGTCGCCGCGGGGTTGAAGCCGTCGCGCCAGCGCCACAGCGCGGCGGCATCCGCCGGCTCGTGGGTCGCGACCGTCGCGCCCGCGAGCACCTCCAGCAGCGCCCGCCGCTGCGCCTGCGCCTGCGCGCGCGAGCCGTCGACCTCGACGAGCAGCGCAAACCCGGCGTCCGCGGGCACGCGCCCCGGGTAGGCGCCCGCGACGATCTGAAGCGTGGCGCCGTCCAGAAACTCGAGCGCCGAAGGCTGGATGCCCGCGGCCGGGATGTCGAGCATCGCCTGACACCCCTCGGCGAGGGTGCGCAGGAATACGACGAGCGCGATCGCCGCCGCGGGCGCCGGCAGCAGGCGCAGCCGCACGGACGTGATCACGCCGAGCGTCCCCTCGGACCCGACGAGCAGGCTCTTGAGGTCATACCCCGCCACGTCCTTGCGCGCCCAGCCGCCGATCCGCACCAGCTCTCCCGGCGCCAGCACCGCCTCCAGGCCTGTCACCCACGCGCCCGTCACGCCGTACTTCAGCGCGTGCGGCCCGCCGGCGTTGGTGGCGACGTTGCCGCCGATCTGCGACTGCTCGCCCGCGCCCGGATCCGGCGCGAACATCAGCCCGTTCTCGCGCGCCAGCCGCTGCACGTGGCGCGTGCTGACGCCCGCCTCGGGATGAATCCGCCACAGCCCGGGGGCGAGCTCGCGCACCGCGCGCAGCCGCTCCAGCGAGCACACCACGCCGCCCTCCGTCGGCACCGCGCCGCCGGTCAGCCCCGTGCCGCCGCCGCGCGGGACGATCGGTGTGTCGTGGGCGTAGCACCAGCGCACCACGGCCGCGACCTCCTCGGCGCTGCCGGGGAGCACGACCGCGTCCGCCCGGCCCTGCAGCTCCACGCGGCGCGAGGCGTCCTGGTTGTACGGCGATCGCGGCGGAGGCGCTTCGAGCACGTGCTCGGCGCCGACGATGCGGCTGAGCTCGGTGTATGAGCGCATGGAGTCACATGCTCGCACCGCCCGCCAATCAGCGACGTGGTCCGTCTAGATCCCTCCAGAGGCGCGTTGGCGGGTGTATGTTAGTGGCTGCCACCGAACGGGAGGAGATTCGAATGTCGTACGTACGTGTCGTGAGGTTCACCGGCGTAGACGCAGGGCGGATGGAGACGATGCTGGCGCGCATCGAGGAGTCCGGCGGACCGCCCCCCGGCGTGACGACCACGGGCTTGCAGGTGCTGCACGACGAGCAGCAGGGCACGACAGTGGTCCTCCAGAGTTTCGCCACAGCAGAGGACATGAGCGCAGCCGCGCGGGTGTTCAGCGCAATGGACGCCTCCGAGACTCCGGGCACCCGCGCGTCCGTCGACACTTGCGAGCTGAAGCTCGATCTGGAGCCCTGACGCGGGTCAGAGGGTCGCGCAGCGAGGGTTCGCATCGGACCGCACTCGGTACGAACGCCGTCCGGGCAGGAATGGCGAGTCGGGCGCCGTTGGAGCACCCGCCGGATGCCTCGGTGGCGCAAGGCGCGCAGGGGGAAGATACGCCCGGGGGATACTGCGGAAGCCGTCTTCACGGTTCCTGACCTCGGTGGCCTTGACGACCTTGGCGTGGCCGTCCTCGTGCTTCTCGCTGTCGTGGTCGTGGCGATCGTCGTGATCCCGTTGCTGCTGTTCGGCATTGAGCTGATCTTGCTCGGACTGCTCGTGGCGACGGGCATCGCCGGACGAACACTCCTCGGCCGGCCCTGGGTCGTTCAAGCCATACCGGAAGACGACAGCGCCCACGCGTTGACCTGGCGAGTGGTCGGCTGGCGACGATCGTTCCGCCTGCTCGCCGAAGTCACCGCCTCCCTCGAATCCGGGCTCGATCCCGGCCCTGCAGAAGCAACCGAGCTGCTTACCGAGCCGTAACGAGGCCCAGTGCCCCCGCCAGGAGTCGAACCTGGATCTACCGCTTAGGAGGCGGTCGTCTTATCCATTGGACTACGAGGGCGCAAGCCGTCCACGTGAGGCGGATGTCCGAGAAGGCTACAGGCGAGGGCGCGTCGCCCGGTCAAAGCGCCGTGGGAGGATCGCCAGGCCCACCCGCCACGCGCTCCAGCGCCGCGCCGTCCAGCCGGTGGGTGATCCACTCGCTCGCGGTCGTGGCGCCCATGCGCCGGTAGAACCCGAGCGCAAGCTCGTTCCAGTCCAGCGCCGCCCACTCCAGGCGCTCCCCGCCCTGCTCGCGCACGCGCGCGGCCACGGCCGACAGCAGCGCCCGGCCCACGCCCTCGCCGCGATACTGCGGGCGCACGAACAGATCCTCAAGCCATACTCCCGTGCTGGTCAGGAAGCTGGAGAACGTCGGGAAGAACAGCGCATACCCCAGTACCTCCGGGCCGCCGAAGTCCGCATCGCGCTCGGCGATCAACGCCTCGGCCGCAGGGCTCCGACCGAACAGCGCCGCCTCCAGCCCCTGCTGGGTGGCGCGTAGCTCGTGTGTCAAGTGCTCGTACTCGGCCAGCTCGCCGAACAGCTCGAGCAACGCGGGCACGTCCCCGGGCTCGGCGGCGCGAACGATCGTGTCAGTCACGGTCCGGGCGATCGGGGTAGACCTCGTCGATCGTGCTCAGCGCCACATACCGAGCATCGTCGCCGAGCGCGGTCTGGATCGCCTCGCCGCCGCCCGCCAGGCGATCGAGCACGCTCACGACGCCGGCGACCGTCAGGCCCTCGCTGCGCACCCGCTGCACGGCCTCAATGGTGGAGCCTCCGGTCGTGACGACGTCCTCGACGATCAGGCAGCGCTCGCCGGCATCGAGCGCCGGCCCCTCGATCCAGCGCTGCAACCCGTGATCCTTGCGCTGCTTGCGCACGATGAACACTCGCGCCGGCGGCGCGGGCGCGGCGAGCGCGGCGCAGGCCACGGGGATCGCGCTCACAGGCACGCCCCCCACCGCGCTCGCGAGGCATGCCCGGGCCTGCTCGGCCACCAGCAGGCCGAGCGCCATGAACGCCTGCGGCAGCAGAATCGCGCGCTTGGCGTCCACGTAGTACTGCACCGTGCGTCCGCTCGTCAGCGTGACGTCACCGATCGTCAGGGCATGCTCGCGCAGCAGCTCCACGAGCAGCTCGCGAGCGCGGCGCGAGGACTCGCTCCTACATTCGGCCAGGGCGTCCATGTACGGGTCTAATCTAGCCTCATGGCCCTGGGCGTGTCCTCCATCAGCAGACTGTTGCGGCTCGCGAGCCGCATCATCTGCCTGATCGTGATCGCCTGGTTCGCGGTGTTCGCCGTCGACCAGACGAGCACGGCATCGACCCACCAGCAGAACGAGCTGGCCGAAGGCCGGCCGCCGGCGGACCGCTCGGGGGAAGCCAACGCGTCGACGACCAAGCAGGAAAGCACCGCGCACAGGGTGCTCGACGACGCCTCGAACGCGCTCACTTCGCCGTTCGCCGGCGCCGTGTCGGGATCGCACAGCGAATGGACGATCCACATCGTCAAGACCGTGCTCGCGCTGCTGGTGTACGGCTTCGGCCTCGCGTTTCTTGCGCGCTTTCTACGGGTCCGCGTCTAGGTCTAGGTTCGTCTAGGTTCGCGCTTTCAGCGTGGAGGCCGGCGCGGGGGAGCGTCCGCGCGTCAGGGGCCGGCGTGGCTGTTGACGTTGTGTGAGCCGCCACCGGACTCGTTGTAGACATCGACGGCTGTGCCGGTCTGCACCCAGGAGTAGATCGCGGGAGCGTCGGGGATCGGCACGCGCAGACAGCCGTGGCTGGCGGCGTATGTAGGCACTTCGGCGTATCCGTGGATCGCGTAGCCGCGGATGAAATAGTTGGAGTCGACCATCCCCTCGGAGTTGACGCCCGGCGTCTTGGAGTACACCTGGAAGTGCCCGATCACCGTGGGCGTGGAGGGCTTGCCCGAGCTCATCGTGTAGATCGTGCGCACGCGCCCGCCCGGTTCGATCTCGGCCAGCACCTGTCGGGTCAGGTCCGCCTCGACGTGTCTGCCGTCCCGCGCGTAGCGCACGTGAAAGGCGCCCGCGCCGTGCTGCAGGCGGCTCCACACCTGTGTGCCCGCATAGGGGACGCGGGCGAGACTCGTCAGCTTGCGAAATGCGATCAGCGCGCGGCCGGTCCCTTCGTCGAAGACGCCGCTCAGCGGCACCGCGTAGTGCAGCACGTCGAGCTCTGACTGCAGCAGGCGCACGGACGGACCCTGACCGCCGGGGCCGAGGTTCGGAGTCACGTACTGCACGCTCTGCGAGCGGCCGCTGAACGCGCTCTGCTGAGCGGTGGCGTAGTGCGCGGCGCGCGCCTGCACGAGCCCGGGAAAGCCGCTGAGATAGTTGACGTGAAACTGCCCGGCGCCGTTGCCGATCGCCGACACGCTGACGCTTTTCACCTTGACCTTGCGTCCGTCGCGGTAGAAGCTGACCTTGACTTTCTGCCCACCGACATAGGGCGTGACGATGCCGCGCACCACGATGCGCCGGCCGAGCAGGGCGAACAGGGGGCGGCCGCCGACGTGCTGCAGCACCAGCTTGACATGACCCGCAATCGGGACGGGAGCAGGCGGTGGCGCAGACGCGAGCATTGACGAAATCCTATGCGCCGGCGGCGACGGCTGACGCCTCTGGCGTGATCAGGCCGATGCGCTTGGCCGCCAGCACGAGCGCCGCGATCGATGCAAGCGCGGCGATCATCAGCAGGGGCGCCTGCCAGCCCCAGCCCTCGAGCGAGGCGAACGCCAGTGAGTTGTTCAGCGAGTGCGCGACGATGCACGGATACAGCGAACCTGTGTAGCGGTACAGCAGACACAGACCGAACCCGAGCACGGCGAGCGGAACGAGATCCAGCGCCGGCGCCGAGCCGAGATGCACCAAACCGAACACCGCCCCCGTGATCACGGCGGCGGGCCAGGTTCCGCGCCAGCCGCGCAGCGCGGTGAACACGTATCCCCGGAACAGGAGCTCCTCGCAGATCGGCGCGACGACACAGGTCAGAGCCGCGCTGAGAAGCAGCAGCGAGGTGGCTTCGTTGGCTCCGAGCTGTTCGAGCAGCTTCTCCGGTTCCGGGTTGAACACGGCCGCCCAGATCGCGCTCAGGATCAGGAAGAGCACCGTCAACAGCGCGATGTAGCCGATCGCCGATTTCCAACCGACGCCGGGCGGGCGCAACCCGAACTGCCACGCCCGCACCACGGTCCCGCCGATATTGGCGCAGTACACCGCGGCCAGCACGAACGCCGCGTCCTGGACGATCGTGTCGGCGAGCTCGATCCCGGGAGGGGTGTGACTTCTGGTGATGCTCACTCCAAGCAGGAGCGTCGCGGGCAGGTCCACGATCAGCCCAAGCACCGCCGCCAGCACGAGACCGCCGATCAAGGCGGCCGGCGCCGTCCACGGCGACCAGGCCATGTCCGGCGAGCGGCGAAGATCGCTCGCCGGCGGCGGGGACCCGGCGAGACCTCCGCCGTCCTTGAGATCGCCCGCCGACGGGGTGTCCTCCTCGCCGAGCGGGTTGTCCTGCCGCCGGTCCGGGGGGGCCGTCGCGTCGTCCATCGCCTACGCGACCCAGTGCCAGGTGGCGAACTGGGCGACGAAGAACGCCATCGACACCGAGGACGTCGCCAGCGCAGGAATGCGCGCACGCGGGTGTGCGGCCAGCCACACGGCGAGCGCCATGCTCAACGGGAACAGCACGACGAGGAAGCGCGGCAGCGACATCAGGGGCTGCGCCGCCACCGGATAGGAGAGCGGCAGCGCCAGCGCGACGATCGCGTAGACGCCGTAGGCGAGCGGCAGCACACGCAGCGCCAGCACGAGCAGCGGCACGGCCGCGAGCAGGAAGGCGAGCAGCATCAGGTTGTGCCCGGCGCTCACGAACGGGCTGCCCGTGGCGGCCGGGTAGTAGACGTGTGCGCGCTGGCCCGACAGCAGCTGGCGGGCGCCCTCGAACGCGGCGCGCATGCCGTCCCACACGCCGACGTAGGGTCCGGCGAAATGCCGCCCCCAGACGCCCTGGGCGTGGAACGGCGCCAGCGTGTCGCCGCCAGCCAGCCAGAGGTAGACCATGTACAGGCCGAGCCCCGCCGGCAGCAGCGCCAGCCACAGGACGTCGGCGCGCGGCCTGTATCGAGGCCCGGCCACCCGGAGCCGACGCCCGAGGGCGTGAATCGCGTGCGCGCGCCCCTCGCCGGGCGGAAGAGACGACCGCCCGCGGTCGAAGTCGGGCGGGCGGTCCGCGCGCGGTCCGTACAGGTAGAGCATCAGCGCCGGCAGCGCGAGCACCAGGCCGGTGCTGCGCGTGGCGACCGCGAGCGCGCCGAGCACGCCCGCCCATGCCCAGCGCCCCCGGCGCGCGCACAGGAACAGTCCGACCGACAGCGCAAGGTACAGCGACTCGGAGTAGACGGCCGAGAAGTAGAACGCCATCGGCGCAAGCGCGGTCACGAGCACCGCCAGGCCCGCGATGTCGCCGCTGCCCGCTCGTCCGGACCCGGCCAGCTCCAGCGTGGTCAGGCGGTGGAGGGCGTACAGCGCCATGGCGAACGCCGCCAGCGAGAACAGCACGCCGGCCAGCACCGCCTGCAGCCCGAGGTCCGACAGCGCGTGCAGGCCGAACGGGTACAGCGGAAAGAAGGCGTCGCGCGCGGCGGTATAGGAGCCGAGCTCCGGTCGGTAGCCGTAGTGGGCGATCACCAGATACCAGGCCGAGTCCCAGCGCGCGGCGGGGGCCACCAGCAGATCGCCCAGCCAGCCGAACCCGCGGGTCACGCCCGGCGGGTCGAACGCGCCGCGAATGGGTCCGAAGCCGAGCGTCGCGACGGTGCCGGCGCCCGCGACCCACACGAGCAGCCGCGACACCCACAGCGCGCGCCAACTCTCGCGTACGGCCACCATCCGCGCGGGGTCGACCGATCGAAGATCGGGGGCACACAGCCCGCGGGGCTGGGTCAGTCGGGCCAACCATGCCTCTGCCGGAAAGCGTCGCAGCACACGGGGCATGGCGATACGCCTGCGGGAGCGCACCGGCGCGGGGGCTGTGGCGGTCGCCGCGCCGTAGCCGGCTCGACCGGGGGCGGCCTCCACGACGGCGAACTCGGCTGTGTCCGGACTCATCACGTGGGAGAGCGTAGACGGCCGCTGCGATGCGAGTGTCATGACGCGCGCGATTGCAGCGGTGCGGCACGGACTCGAGGCGCGGTACCCTCGGCTGCAGGCGAGCGATGTCCAGGCAAGCAAGACAACGTCGGCGCAGGCACAACCGCGCCGGACCAACGCGCATCCTGCTGGTCGGCGGCGGGTTGCTCGCGACCGTGCTCGTGCTCGGGGCGATCGCCGCCGTCGGCTACGTTCTGCACGTCGCCGCAACCGCGCCCGCGCTGGGGACGCTGCATCCGATCATCAGCGACGGCTCCTCGCAGGTGTTCGCCGCGGACGGCACGCGGCTGGGGTTCATCCAATCCGACAATCTGCGCAGTCCCGTCGGCTGGAACGAAATCCCCACCGATCTGAAGAACGCGACGGTCGCGATCGAGGACCAGCGATTCTACAAGAACAACGGCGTCGACCTCACCGGCATATTTCGCGCGGCCGTCAAGGACATCACCCACGGAGCGCCGCTGCAGGGCGGCTCGACGATCGCGATGCAGCTGGTGCGCAACGTGTATCTGGGAGGCGATCAGCACACGCTCAAACAGAAGATCGTCGAGGCGAAGCTCGCGATCGACTACAGCGAACACCACTCCAAGCGCTCGATCCTGACGAGCTATCTCAACAGCGTCCCATACGGGACGGTGGGCGGGCAGACGGCGATCGGGGTGCAGGCCGCGGCGCGCATCTTCTTCGACAAGCCCGCCTCGCAGCTGAACCTCGAGCAGTCGGCGCTGCTCGCCGGCCTGCCGCAGGCGCCCTCGCAGTACAACCCGTTCCGCGACGCCGGCGTGGCCCGGCAGCGGCGCAACGAGGTGCTCGCGAAGATGGCGGAACTGCGCTACATCACCGCGGCGCAGGCCTCCGCGGCCGAGCACGCGCCGCTGCAGGTGCATCTCGGCACGTTCTACCGCCAGCGCCAGGAGGACTTCTTCTTCGAATACGTGCACGAGCAGCTCGTCCACCGCTACGGGCGCAAGACGGTCGAACAGGGCGGGTTGAAGGTGTACACGACGATCGACCTGCACATGCAGCGGCTCGCGCGCAAGGCGATCGCGGAAGTGCTCAACCAGCCCGAAGACCCCGCCTCGGCGATCGTCACGATCGACCCGCACAACGGCTACATCGAGGCGATGGCGGAGTCCCAGAGCTATGAGAAGTCCCAGTACAACCTCGCCGCCGACGGACACCGCCAGCCGGGCTCGACGTTCAAGGCGATCGACCTCGCCGACGCGCTCTCGCGGGGGATCGACCCGAACTCCACGATCTATGACTCCCACACGCTCCAGCCGGGATGGCTGACCGGCTATCCGACATACGAAGTGAAAACGTTCGGCGGCGAGCAGAACGGCGCGATCAATCTGGTCCAGGGGACGCTCAAATCCGACAACACCGTCTACGCCCAGCTGGGGGCCGACCTCGGTGAGGAAACGATCACCCAGATGGCCTACAAGATGGGCGTCAAAACCCATTTGTCGAGCTTCCCCGCGGAGGCGCTCGGCGGGCTCACGCTCGGGGTTACGCCGCTGGAAATGGCCGACGTCTACGCGACGCTGGCCGACGGCGGCTGGCGCAACGAACCGATCGCGATCACCAGGGTCGTGTTTCCCAACGGCCACGTAGACGGCACTTGGGGCACGCCGCGGCGCACGAAGGCGCTGAATGAAGGGGTGACGGCCGAGGAGACGAACATCCTCCACCAGAACGTGCTCGGCGGCACCGCCACGCGCTCGGCGATCAACTGCCCGACGGCCGCCAAGACGGGCACTACCAGCGAACTCGTGGACGCCTGGCTGGACGGGTACACGCCGAACTACTCGACGGTCGTGTGGATGGGCTATCCGACCAGGCGCGTGTCGATGACCAGCGTCCACGGCCAGCCCCAGCAGGGCGGATACCTGCCGGCGGAAATCTGGCACGCGTACATGGCGGCCGTGACCGCAGGCAAGCCGTGCGTGGAATTCCCGGCGCCCAAAGAACCGATCTCCTACCAGCCGTTCTTCGGACGCTTTGCGAGCACCGGGCGCTCGAGCGAAAACGAATCCTCGACCGGCGAAGCGCCGCAAAAGAAACACGGCAAACAGCCGGGCACGCGTCACGGCACGCCTGGCGGTCGCAGATATGAAGGCCCCGAAGCCGTGACGCCGCCGGGGCACGCACCAAACGAACCAAACGAACCGCACGAATCTCACGAACCGCACGAACCGCATGGCGGACCACCGGTCGAACACAAAACCCCGGAACCCGCCCCCACCGGCGGCGCCGAACCGCATCCATGACCGCGCCAACGCGTCCTCGTCGGCAACCGGCGAATGCGCCACGCTGGTAGGTTGGGGATCGGAACATACACACGGGCTGCGCCCACGCGGTGGAGCGAGGCCGGATCGGAAGCTGATAGGTGGCAAAGGAAGACAAGGTCGAATTCGAGGGCGAGGTCATCGAGGCGCTCCCGAACGCGATGTTCAGGGTGAAGCTCGACAACGACCACGTCGTGCTCGGGCACGTCGCCGGTAAGATGCGCCGCTTCCGGATCAGGATCCTCCCGGGAGATCGCGTCCGCTGCGAGCTCTCCCCGTACGACCTCGACCGCGCCCGGATCGTCTACCGGCACCGCTGAGAGGCAGCCGTTCCGCGGCGAGATGCTGGACGATCGGAGATCTCGATGATCTACTATCGATCCGCGATGCTCGGCGTGCCGGCCGATCCCGGACAATCGGCAGCACGCCTCCGCTCGCGTGCCGGCCGATTGCAGGTCTCGTCGATCTTTAATCGGTGTCTCATCCACGGCCCGGCTGCCTCGAGCCCGTAGTCGAACATGGAGCGCTCTCTGATCGAATCGATCGCGGCCGAGCTGGAGTTGGCGCTACGCCCGTCGGAGCGGCTCGTGCGCGGGATGGGCGACGACGCCGCGGTGGTGCGCGTGGGGGGCGCGCTGTGCGTGACCTCGGTGGACGCGATGGTCGAGGGCGTGCACTTTCGGTTGGACGACGGCTGCGACGATCCGGCCGACGTCGGCTGGAGAGCGCTGGCCGGGGCGCTGTCGGATCTCGCGGCGATGGGCGTAGCGCGAGCGGGCGAGGCGTACGTCGCGCTGGGTGTCTCGCCCGCTGCGGGCGAGCGGGGGGCGCTGGAGCTGATGCGGGGGGCGCTGGAGCTGGCCGCCCGCACCAACACCGCCGTCGCGGGGGGCGACGTGGTCGCGGCGCCCGTACTGACGGTGTGCGTAACGGTCGTCGGCTGGGCCGACGAGGAGCGTGAGCTCGTGGGGCGCGACGGGGCGCGGGTCGGCGATCTCGTGGGCGTGACCGGAAGGCTCGGGGGGCGAGCGCGGCGGCCGCCGCCCCGCCTGCGCGAGGGCCGGGCGCTGGCGCAGGCCGGCGCGAGCGCGATGATCGACATCTCCGACGGGCTGGCCACCGACGCGCGGCACCTCGGCGAGCGCAGCGGCGTACGCCTGGGGATCGAGCTGGAGCGACTGCCGCTGGACGAGGGCGTGGCGAACTGGGAGCAGGCGGCTACGGCCGGGGAAGACTACGAGCTGTGCGTGTGCGTTCCGCCCGACCTGCGCGAGCGCGCACAGGACGCCGTCGGCGAGGTGTCGGACGCCGGCGTGACCTGGATCGGCTCGGTCGGGCCCGCCGGACCGGCGGGCGGAGCAGACCCACCGGGCGCCTGCCTGCGGGACGAGCGGGGCGTGCAGGCGCCGCTGCGCGGGTACGAGCACCACTGGTAGGCCGCCCGTCACGGGTGAGGACGGAGCGCAAAAAAAGCAGGGGATTGGCCGGATCGGCAGGCGTCGCCGAGTCACGACCGCGGCGGCGGAGCGGGGAGGAATAGACCGGCGCGCCGGCCCTCGCGGAGCCGGGTGCCGGCAGCGTCCGAGCGCTACCCCTACCGTCGCAGAGCGGACTCCGTACCGCCGAGCGATCCCGGGCCGGCGTAGGACAGCGGGCCTCGAATCGTTATCTCCGGATGCTCGTCGCTGCCGCTGCCGAGCGGATCCGCGGGTGGTGTCAAGGCCAGGAGGGCGATCGCCACGCCGCAGCCGCCGGCGACGCTCCAGATCGCCGCCGCGAGCACGCCGACGTGTCCGCCCGCGAGCAGCAGCACCGCGGCCCAGACGAGCCCGCCGGGGCCATAGCCGAGCTGATGGGCGTAGAAGGCGATGAGCAGCCCGAGCGGGACCAGCGCCAGGGCGAGCAGCGCCAGTCCCGCGATCGGCCGCGGGCGACGCTCGGGCGAGGCGATCACCAGCAGCAGATGCAACCCGGGCACGACCAGCAGGACCGTGTAGGGGTTGAACACCCACACGACGCACGTGAGCGCCAGCAGCACGAGCAGCGTCGCGATGCCGGCGGCGTCGGCTCCGGGCGCCTCGGGCGTAGGGCGTACCAAAAGGCCCAGGCGCCGTATCAGCGTGGGCCACCCGAGCCAGGCGAGCCCGAGCACGGCCGCGCACGACAGCGCCGCGGTGGCCGCGGCGCCGTCGAACCCGAGCACGGCCGCGGGCACGGGGATGGATGGCGTGGCGGCGATCGCGCCGAGGGCGCCCAGCAGGATCGCGAACAGGGCGCACGCCGCAAATGGCAGCGCGCACGTGAGCGTCCATGCCGCCCAGCGCGCGAACGGCTGCCGGCGGCGGCGGGCGCGAGCCAGACCGTCGAGCAGCACAGCCGCCACGGGAAGCAGCAGGGAGCCGATCAGCAGGCGCAACGCCCACGCAGGGACGATCTGGTGGGTGAGCACGAGACCGGTCTGGAACGTGGAGGGGACGTCGGGCGCGACGTCGAGCGCGTCGATCGCGCTGAGCACGCCTCGGCCGAGACCTTCCATGCGCTGCACGCTCACCTGCACGCGGGCGCCGGGTTCGCGTTCGCCGGAAGCCTGCACGAGCACCGCCGGCAGCCCGGCGGCGGCGAACGCTCCCTGTTCGCCGGGGGCGAAGGCGAACGCCAGGTGCGCGAGCTGGCCGATCGCGCTCGGAGCGCCCAGGCGCATGCCGGATTCGTGTGAGATCGCATCCGCGACCGTGCGCTGCAGCTGATCCGGCGCGCTGCCGTAGCCATCGGAGTAGGGGATGACGAGCGGCATAGTAGTGGTGCGAACACGCGTAGAGGCGAGGTCGCCGAGCACGATCGTCGCGTCGGCGCCACCGGACAGGGCATGCGCGGCGAAGTCCGCCGCGCCGGCGTCGCCGCCCGAGCCGCCGCTGCTCGACACGAGCACGATCGTGCGCCGGGTCTCCCGCGCGGCGAACACGCGCGCGAGCTCGATCAGCGCGGCCGTCCCGGACAGCTGAGCTGCAGAGAAGGGCGCCGCGGCGTCGCGATGGGCGACGATCGCGATCGGGCTCTCGCTCGTGGCGCCCGGACGCTGAGCGATCACCGTTTGCAGCGTCTGCTCGCCGTCGATCGTCTGCGCGCGAACCTGCCTTATGCGCACCGAGAACCCCCCTCCGGCGGTGCCTCCGAGCCCTTCGATCGTGTGGGCGACGCGCTCGGCCAGCCGTTCGTCGCCGGCGGCGCCCGGGCGCCGCCGCGGGAATTCGACGGCGAGCTGCCGCGCTTGCACCAGCGCGCGCCGGCCGTCGAACGCATCCGGGGCGAGCGAGGAGTGAAGCGGCGCCGGGCGGGGGGTGAGCGAGAACGCGGCGATCGCCAGCGCGATCGCAAACGGGGCAAACGCCGCGCGGTATATGCGTCCGTTGAGCATCGTTCCGCACAGACAGTAGGGGTTTGGGCACTCGTCGGGCGGGCAGGCTCCTCCAACGCGCGCGAGCCCGTGCCGCGGGTGCGCCGGAGCGCGGCGCACGCCGCCGCGCGCGGCCCGACCACACCGTGTAGGGCACGGCAGCAGCTGTCACCGTCAGCACGACGGCAGCGCCACCGTCAGCACGGCAGCAGCGCCACCGTCAGGTATCGTCCGCGCGTGCTCCAGCCCGTGGCCGCAGGCAACAAGACGCTCGCCGACTACACACACATCTGCGGGCGGGAGCTGATCGAGGAGATCCGCGAGCTCGCCGAGCCATTGCGGGGTCAGCGGGTCGTGCACATCTCCGCGACCGCGTTCGGCGGGGGCGTGTCGGAGATCCTGTACACGCTCGTGCCGCTGATGCGCGACGTCGGGCTCGACTGCGAGTGGCAGGTGATCTACGGGCGCGAGGAGTTCTTCAACGCGACCAAGCTGATGCACAACGCCCTGCAGGGGGCGCCGCAGGACCTCGACCCCGAGCAGTGGGACACCTGGCGACGCTACAACGAGATGAACGCGCGCGAGCTGTCCGGCGGCTGGGACGTGTGCCTCATCCACGATCCCCAGCCCGCGGCGCTGTACAGCCTCGTGCCGGAGAAGGCCGCCGGGTGGGTGTGGCGCTGCCACATCGACCTGTCCACGCCCAACCCGCAGACGATCGCCCAGTTGCTCCCCTACATCGCGGACTATCCCGAGACGCTGTTTCACATGCGCGAATACGTGCCCGCGGGGATGAGCGGCACCGTCAACGTCGTGCCACCGGCGATCGACCCGCTGACGCCGAAGAACATGGCGCTGTCGCCCGAGGACGCGTCGTTCGTGTGCGGCCAGTTCGGGATCGACGTCGACCGGCCGCTGATCTGTCAGGTCTCGCGCTTCGACCCCTGGAAGGACCCGCTCGGCGTGATCGACGCCTACCGCGAGGTCAAGCAGGCGCTGCCCGACGTGCAGCTCGCGCTCGTCGGCTCGATGGCCTCAGACGACCCCGAGGGGTGGGACTTCTTCAACGCGACGATCGCCCACGCCGACGGCGATCCGGACATACATATCCTCAACAACTTCAACAACGTCGGCGCGATCGAGGTAAACGCGTTTCAGTCACACGCCGACGTGGTCATCCAGAAGTCCATCCGCGAGGGGTTCGGGTTGACGGTGTCGGAGGCCATCTGGAAGGCCAAGCCGTTCATCGGGGGCAACGTCGGCGGCATCCCCCTGCAGGTCGAGGACGGCGTCACGGGCTATCTCGTCTCGAGCGTCGAGCAGTGCGCGGAGCGCGTGCTGGAGATCCTCAAGGATCCGGCGCTGGGCAAGTTTCTGGGCAGGCGCGGCAAGGAGCACGTGCGCACCCACTTCCTGATGCCACGCTACCTGCGCGACTATCTGAAGATATTCGCGGAGCTCGCGCAGTCATGAGCGATCAGCCGGCGCAGCGAGGCCCGCTCGTGCTGGTGAGCAACCGCGGCCCGGTGACGTTCCACGCCGGCGGCGAGGTCCAGCGCGGGTCGGGCGGGCTGGTGACGGCGCTGACGGGGCTGGCCTCGCACCGCGACGCCATCTGGATCGCCTCGGCGATGTCAGAGCACGACGCCGAGGCCTCGCGCGCCGCGGGCGGCCGGGCCTTCCCGGTGATCTCGCCCGCGGGGGGCGAGTTCAAAGTGCGGCTGGTCGTCTCAGACGAGGAGTCCTACGACCGGTTTTACAACGTGTTCGCCAACCCGATGCTGTGGTTCATCCAGCACTACCTGTGGGACCTGTCCAACGCGCCGGACATCCGTCGCGAGGAGATCGAGGCGTTCGAGTTCGGCTACAACGCCGTCAACGAGGACCTCGCGCGGGCGGTCGTGGAGGAGCTTCAGGGAGTCGAGGAGCCGGTGGTGATGGTGCATGACTATCACCTGTACACGCTGCCCGACCTCGTGCGCCGCGCGCGCCCGGACGCGTTTTTGCACCACTTCATCCACATCCCCTGGACGCAGTCCGACGCCTGGCGGGTGCTGCCGACGCGGATCCGCGAGGAGATCTACGCGGGGCTGCTCGCCAATGACATCGTCGGGTTTCATACCCGCTCCTACCGGCGCAACTTCCTGCAGTGCTGCCGCGATCTGATGGATCTGGAGGTGGATTTCGAGCGCGGCATCGTGCGCTACGGCGAGCGCGAGGTGTGGGTGCGCGCGTATCCGCTGCCGATCGACCATGTGGCGGCGCGGACGCTCGCGCAGAGCCCGCGCGTGGCCGAGCATGAGGCCGAGCTGATGCGCCGCCGCCGCGACCATCTGCTCCTGCGCGTGGACCGCGCCGATCTGAGCAAGAACGTGCTGCGCGGCTTCTCGGCGTTCGACCTGTTCCTGGAGCAGCACCCCGAGTTCTCCGAGCGGGTGACGTTCATGGCGCAGCTGATGCCCTCGCGCACGGATGTCCCTCAGTACGCCGAGTACCTGGAGCGGATCGAGGCGCTCGTGGCGGTCGTCAACCACCGCCACGGCACGCCTGACTGGATGCCGATCCAGCTGAAGCTGCGCGACGATCTCGACGAGGCGATGGCGGCTTACAAGCACTACGACGTGCTGCTCGTCAACGCGATGTTCGACGGCATGAACCTGGTCGCCAAGGAGGGTCCGATCGTCAACGAGCGCGAGGGCGTGTCGATCCTCTCGGAGAACACCGGCGCGCACGAGGAGTTGGGGGAGTATGCGCTGTCGGTGAATCCGTTCGACATCCAGGAGCTGGCCGACTCGATCTACGCGGCGCTGACGATGGCCCCAGACGAGCGCCGGCGGCGGGCGCGCGGGCTGGCGGAGATAGTGACCTCGCGCGATCCGGGCGACTGGATCGACGAGCAGCTGGCGGACATCCGCGCGAAGGGGCGGTGAGTCGAGGGACTTGCCCCCATGCGGAAACCGCAGCCGCATGGCCAACAAAAAGGCTGGCCAAGGATAGGCCTCGCCGCATGCTTATAAAAGCTGATTTGGAGGACCTCGCCGCAAGCGGCGAGGTCGGCAGGGGCACATGTGCCCCTGCCTGGGGTCGCACATGTGCGACCCCACGAGACCGCGCATGCGCGGTCTCGTCGAGCGGTGCATGCACCGCTCGCAGGGACGGCCGCATGCGGCCGTCCCCGGAATCGCGCATGCGCGATTCCGCCAACCGGCGCATGCGCCGGTTGGAACAGCACCCATACGGGGCTTGATCGCCCGACCCGCTAGGCTGTGCCGTCGCATGACGTTGCCCGCGCCCACCTACGACCTCGTGCTGCTGCTCGACCCCCAGGCCGAGGAGGCGCTCCGCACGAAGATCCTCGCGGACACACGCGCTGCGATCGCGGCGGCGGGCGAGGTGGTGCGCGAGGATGACTGGGGCGATCGCGCGCTGGCGTATCCGATCGAGCGCCACACCGACGCCGAGTATCACCTGCTGCAATTCCACGCGAGCTCCCCCGAGCTGCTGCATGAGCTGGACCGGACGTTGCGGATCACCGACGGAATCCTGAGATTCCGGATCATCAAGCTCGCGCCGGGCACGCCCGACGCGCCCGACATGCGAGCCGGCGCGAGCGCCGTCGCCGCGCATCCTCCTCGACAGGCCGAGGCGCAGGATGCGCCGCCGCCCCCGGCGGAGGCTCCGCCCGAGGTCGCCGTCGGCGAGCCGGCGTAGCCCGCTTGCCCGGCGGGTAATACACTCGGCAGATGGCTTGGGCGCAGGACACCAGCGAGCAGGGGACGGTGAGCAGGACCGATGTGCTCAGGGATTCGCCGCCGATGTTCGAGTCGCGGCTGCTGGATGCCTGCTCGCGGGTGCACCCGCTGGTGCCGGTGATCATCTTCGGGCCGGGGATCGCGGCGCTTACGGCATGGAGCCTGTCCGGCGTGAGCCTCGCGGCGACGCTCGGGCTGGCGGTCGGCGGGTATGCGCTGTGGACGCTGTTCGAGTACTGGCTGCACCGGATCGTGTTCCACTTCGAGCCCGACCACGGCGTCGGGGCGCGGCTGCACTGGATCATTCACGGCGTCCACCACGAGCACCCGAACGACCCGCTGCGCCTGGTGATGCCGCCCGCCGTGAGCGTGCCGCTGGGAGCGGTCGTGTTCGGGCTGCTGTATCCGGCGTTCGGCAGCTCCTACGCGCCGGGGCTGGGAGCGGGATTCTTCGCCGGATATCTGGCGTACGACATGATCCATTACTACGTCCACCACTTCAGCCCGCGCGGGCGCCTGGGCAGGATGCTGCGCGAGCGGCACATGCGCCACCACTTTCAGGACGAGACCAAGGGGTTCGGCATCAGCGCGCCGTACTGGGACGAGGTCTTCCGGACCTCCTCGCGCGCGCGGCGTTCCTCGCAATAAGCGACCTCCGGCGGCGACGGACGAAGAGACGCCCGCAGGCGGGGCTAGACTCGGTCGCGGCCCCGGGCTGCGTACAGGATAAGCCCTTGGGATACGAACACAGATAGAAAGGAAGAGCCGTGGCCGCCACCAACATCAACAGAGTCGTGATGACCGGCAATCTGACCGCCGATCCCGAGCTGCGCTCGCTGCCGAGCGGCACCTCGGTGTGCAGCCTGCGCATCGCGTGCAACACGCGGCGCAAGGACGGGAGCACCGGCGAATGGGTCGACAAGCCCAACTATTTCAACGTGACCGTGTGGGGGGCGCAGGGTGAGAACGCCGCGCGCTACCTGTCCAAGGGACGGCCGGTCGCGATCGACGGGCGCCTGGAGTGGCGCGAGTGGGAGGCGCAGGACGGCACGAAACGGCAGGCGACCGATATAATCGCCGACTCGGTGCAGTTCCTGGGCTCGCGCGAGGACGCCGGAAGCGGCGGAGGCGGCGCGGGCAACGGGGTCTCACAGGGCAGCGACGTTCCCGTGCACGAAGGGGACTTCCAGCCCGCTGCGCCCGTCGCCGCCGGTGGAGCCGGCGACGACGACATCCCGTTCTAGTCCCCCAATCCCCAAGCAGACATAGCGAGGCATTCGAAGTGGCAAAGCGCGGTCGCGGCAAGCCGGTGCGCCGGCGAGACAAGAAGGGCGGTCCCGGCAGCGGGCGGCGCAAGCCGTGCCAGCACTGCCGCGACAAGATCGAGCAGGTGGACTACAAGGACGTGGGCACGCTGCGCAAGTTCGTCTCCGAGAAGGGCAAGATCCGCTCGCGGCGGATCACGGGCGCGTGCCGGCGCCATCAGAACCAGATCGCCAGGGCCGTCAAGCGCGCGCGCGAGCTGGCGCTGCTGCCGTACGTGAACGAGGGCGGCCGCGACGACAGCCCGCGCCGCGAACGCGGCGATCGCGAACGGGAACGCTAGGCGCGGGGCGCCGGCAGCGAGACCGAGGACGAGCCGAGATGCCGGAAGCGATACTCCTGCAGGACGTCGAGCAGCTCGGCGAGCAGGGCCAAGTGATCGACGTCTCGAAGGGATACCTGCGCAATTACCTCGTGCCGCGCCGACTCGCCCAGCCGGCGACCAAGGGCGCGATCGAAGCGATCCGCCAGCGCCAGGAGGCGGCCGAGCGGGCCGAGCGCAATGCGATCGAGAAAGCCCAGGAGAACGTCAACCTGCTGAACCGCACCGTGCTGACGATCCCCCAGCAGGCGGGCGCCGATGGGCGGCTGTTCGGATCGGTGACGGCGCAGGACATCGCGACCGCGATCCGCGAAGCGCGAGGCCTGAAGATCGACAAACGGGGCGTGCATATGCCCGAGCCGATCAAGAACGTCGGCACCTACATGGTCGTGGTCGACGTGGTCGAGGGCGTGACCGCGACGATCAAGACGATGGTCGTCGCGAAGAAGTGATCGGGGACGAGTCCGTCACGACGAGCGGCGGGAGGGGGTCAGGGGAGGGCCCTGCCCTCCCCCTGCTGAGTGATGGTCGTCGCGAAGAAGCGATCAGGGAGCGTTGACCGGCTCTTCCCCGTGACGAAACATGGGAGGGGGTCGAGGGGAGGTCCGGCCCTTCCCCGTTGAGTGATGGTCGCGGCCAAGAAGCAGCGCACTGTCCGCCGGCCCTGGGAACATGCGTTCGTGGAGGGCAATTCGGTCGGATATAGCGGGGAGCTCCCCCGGGCGGCGACAGGCGTCGATCTAGACTCGCGCAAGTCATCATGAGCGCCGTAGTCGCCACGACCAACGGTGCGGGGAGCGCGACCTCACGTGGCCGGGAGGCGGCGGGTGGATCCGCGATCGCGCCTCCGCATAATCTCGACGCCGAGCAGTCGGTGCTCGGCGCGATCCTGCTGTCCGATCGGGCGCTGTATGCGCTCGTGATCGAAGAGGGGCTGCGTCCGGAGGACTTCTACCGCGAGCGCCACGGCGCGATCTACGCGGCGATGCTCGCGCTGTACAACGAGTCTGAGCCGGTGGACGTGCTGACGGTCACCGACCGGCTGCGCCGGCTCGGCAAGCTGCAGGACGTCGGCGGCCCCGCGGCGGTGGACGAGCTGACGGGGGTGGTGCCCGCCGCCGGGCATGCTCGCCGCTACGCGCAGATCGTGCGCGAGAACGCGCTGCTCAGGCGGTTGCTGAGCGCGTCCTTCGAGATCCAAGAGAGCGTGCTCGGCCACTCCGCGGCGCCGCGCGAGCTCGTCGAGCAGGCGGAGAAGGCGATGCTCGAGGTCGCCCGCGACGACCGCCAGCAGGACTTCCGCGCGATCGAGGAGGTGCTGCACGAGGAGCTCGACAAGCTCCACCGGCTGTCGATCGAGGGCACCTCGCTGACGGGCACGCCCTCGGGGTTCAAGGACCTCGACGAGATCACGGGCGGGTTTCAGCCGGGCAACCTGATCATCATCGCCGCCCGCCCGGCGATGGGCAAGTCGGCGCTGGTGTGCAACATCGCCGAGAACGCGGCGGTCGAACACAAAAAGCCGGTGGCGCTGTTCAGCCTGGAGATGGCCGAGGCCGAGCTGGCGCAACGGTTCGTCGCCTCGCAGGCGCGCATCAAGGGCGAGGAGCTGCGCAAGGGACGGGTGGCCGAGCAGCGCTGGCCGAAGATCCTCAAGGCCTCGCAGCGCCTGGCGGCGGCGCCGCTGTGGGTGGACGACTCCAGCGATGTCGGGCTGCTGGAGATACGCGCGAAGGCACGGCGGCTGCACAGCCAGTGCGAGGGCGGGCTGGGGCTGATCATCATCGACTACCTGCAGCTGATGCGCACCGACAGCCGCTATGACAGCCGCGTGACGGCCGTGGGCGAGCTGAGCCGCGGGCTGAAGATCCTCGCGCGCGAGCTGGGCGTGCCGGTGATCGCGCTCTCGCAGCTCTCGCGCGCGGTCGAGCAGCGCTCGCCGAAGGTGCCCCAGCTGTCTGACCTGCGCGAGAGCGGCAACCTCGAGCAGGACTCCGACCTGGTGATGTTCATCTACCGCGACGAGTACTACGACGAGGACTCCGAGCGCCCGGGCGAGGCCGACCTGATCATCTCCAAGCACCGCAACGGCGCCGTCGGCAAAGTCACCTTGACCTTCCAGAAGGAGTACCCCAAGTTCCTGAGCTATGCCGGGGAGCGGTTCTCACAGTGACCCACGAGCTCGCAGGCCGGCGCCGGATCGGCGTCCTCACCAACGACTTCGTCGTCGGTGCCGGCTCGCCGGCCGATCTTCGATCGGTCAAGTTCGCCAAAGCGCTCCCTCGCGTCCTCTTACCGATTGGAGATCGACGGGATCTCCAATCGGCCGGCATGGCCTGCGAGCCCGTGGGGGCGTCATGAGCCACGAAAGTTGTCCTTTTGGAGAGTGCGACGGCAGCGGCTTTGAGATCGACGAGACCACGAACACGGCCACCGACTGCCGCTGCCGAGCCGCGCGCATCGCCGCGGCGCGGACCAAGAGCCTCGCCGGGCGGATACCGCGCAAGTATCAGGACGTGTCGTTCGAGCGTCCGCCGGTCAGCGACATCGCGCGGATCGCGCCGGAGCAGATTCGGGTGATACGCAGGTACACCCAGACGATCGACGCAAATATCGACGCGGGCAAGGGGTTGTGGCTGGTCGGAGACGTGGGCACCGGCAAGACCACGCTTGCGATGCTCGTCTCCCGAGCCGCGCTGCAAGCGGGAAGATCGGTCGCGATCTATTCGCTGCCACGCCTGCTGAACCTGATCCGCGAGGCGATCGACTCGGACGTGGGCAAGCTCGACTTCCTCGATCGACTGGCGATGGTGGATCTGCTGCACATCGACGATCTCGGAGCGGAGAGCAAAACCGACTGGGTGCTCGAGCAGCTCTACTCGATCGTCAACGCCCGCTACGAGGCGCAGCGGGCGATCCTCGCCACGAGCAACCTCACGCCGGAGAAGCTGTCCGAGCAGATCGGCCCGCGGACGGTGTCGCGACTGGAGGAGATGTGCGGAGACCCGCTGGGGCTTTTCGGCGCGGACAAGCGCCGGCGCGAGTTCGAGGTTGTGGCGCGCACCGCCTGAGAGCCGAGAGGCCCCCCTACACTTCAACGGCCATGCCCGGAATCGTGATAGTCGGCGCCCAGTGGGGCGATGAGGGAAAGGGCAAGATCACCGACCTGCTCGCCGAGCAGGCCGACGCGGTCGTGCGCTTTCAGGGCGGCAACAACGCCGGGCACACGATCGTGCGCGACGGGGTGGAGTGGAAGCTGCACCTGATCCCCTCGGGGATCCTGTATCCGGGCAAGCGCTGCGTGATCGGCAACGGTGTCGTGATCGACCCGAAGGTGCTGATCGAGGAGCTGGACGCGCTGCGCGCGCGCCGGGTGGACGTGAGCGGGCTGCGGATCTCGGCCAACGCGCATCTGATCATGCCCTACCACCTGCTGCTCGACTCGGCCGGCGAGGCCAAGCTCGGCAGCCTGCAGATCGGCACGACCCGGCGGGGCATCGGCCCGTGCTACGCCGACAAGGCGGCGCGGCTTGGCATCCGCGTGCAGGACCTGCTCGACGAGAAGATCCTCAAGAAGAAGATCGTCGCCGCGATGGAGCCCAAGCGACTGTCGCTGCGACCGTTCGAAAAGGACCCCACGCTCGACCTGCACGCGATGACCGAGGAATACCTGACCTACGGGCACCGCCTGGAGCAGCACATCGCGGACACAGCCAAGCTGATGTGGGATCTGCTCGACGCCGGCGAGAAGGTGATATTCGAGGGCGCGCAGGGCGCGATGCTCGACATCGACCATGGCACGTACCCGTTCGTGACCTCCTCCAACCCGCTGGCGGGCGCCGCCTGCGTCGGCACTGGCGTGGGGCCGAAGAACATCGATGAGATCTGGGGCATCTCCAAGGCCTACACCACCCGCGTCGGCGCCGGACCGTTTCCCTCAGAGCTGCACGACGAGACCGGCGAGACGATTCGCCGGCGCGGCGGCGAGTTCGGCACCACGACCGGGCGTCCGCGCCGCACGGGCTGGCTCGACCTCGTCGCGCTGCGCTACGCCGCGAGACTGAACACGATGACCGCGCTGGCCATCACCAAGCTCGACGTGCTCTCGGGGTTCGACCGCATTCAGGTGTGCACGAGCTATCGCGGCGCCGAGGGTGCGGAGTTCGACGACTTCCCCTACCACCAGTCGGTGCTGCACCACACGAGCGCCGAGCTGACCGAGCTGCCCGGGTGGAGCGAGGAGCTGGGCGAGTGCCGCATGCTCTCAGACCTGCCGGGCGCGGCGCGGGACTACCTGCGGTTCGTCGCCGAGCACGCCGGCGCGCCCGTCACGCTGGTGGGCGTCGGGCCAGGGCGCGAGCAGACGATCTGGACCGACGCCGGCCAGGCCACGCTCATGGCGCGCAACGGCAGCTCACCGGACTGAGCGGCGCAGACCGCGCATCCCCGGACCGCGCATCCCCGACTTGCGCTCGACGCCCGGCTGGCAGCGCCGCCGGCCAATCCCTGCGGCGATAGGGTGGAAGCCGTCAGTGCGGCAGGGCCGCCGGCGCGGCCGCCGAGGATCTGCAGCCGGGCGCCGGATAGCGCTCCATGAGATCGTTGACCTCTGCCTTTACGCGCGCGAGCACATCGCTATCGCCGCCACGCGCCGCCTCGACGACCTCATCCAGCCAGCGAGCGATCTCCTCCATATGCTCGGGTCTCAGCCCCCGCGAGGTCGCCGCCGGTGTGCCGATCCGCACGCCAGAGGGGTCGAACGGCTTGCGCGGATCGAACGGGATCGCGTTCGCGTTCGTCACGATCCCCGCCTGCGCCAGCGCCCGCGAAGCCTCCTTGCCTGTCAGCCCCTTCGAGGTCATGTCGAGCAGGATCAGATGGTTGTCGGTGCCGCCGGACACGAGCGTAAATCCACGCTCCGACAGAGCCTCCGCGAGCGCTTTGGCGTTGGCGACGATCTGGTGGGCGTAGTCGCCGAACGCCGGGGTCAGCGCTTCGCCGAGCGCGACCGCGATCGCGGCGGTCTGGTGCTGATGCGGCCCACCCTGCAGCCCCGGGAACACCGCGCGATCCAGCGCTCTGGCGTGTTGCTCGCGGCACATCAAGATCGCGCCCCGGGGCCCACGCAGGGTCTTGTGTGTGGTCGTCATGATCACATCCGCGTGCGGCACCGGGGAGGGGTGGGCACCGCCGACTATCAGCCCCGCGATGTGCGACACGTCGGCGACCATCAGCGCATCGACCTCTCCGGCGATCGCCGCGAACGCCTCGAAGTCGATCGTGCGAGGCACGGCCGTCCCCCCGCAGAACAGCAGCTTCGGACGGTGCTCGCGCGCCAGCTCTCGCACCTCCTCCATGTCCACCCGGCCCGTGTCGGCGCTGACGCCATAGTGGACGGCGTTGAACCAGATGCCCGTCGCCGAAACCGACCAGCCATGCGTGAGGTGTCCGCCCGCGGGCAACGCGAGCCCCATCACCGTGTCCCCGGGCGCCAGGAACGCCAGGTAGATCGCCAGGTTGGCCGGCGAGCCGGAATAGGGCTGGACGTTCGCGTGCTCGACGCCGAACAACTCCCTGGCGCGCGCCTGCGCAAGGAGCTCGACTTCGTCGATGATGTCGTTGCCCTCGTAGTAGCGCTTGCCGGGATATCCCTCGCTGTACTTGTTCGCGAGCACGGTGCCGTTGGCTTCGAGCACCGCAGCCGAGCAGTAGTTCTCAGAGGGAATGAGAAACAGCGACTCCGCCTGCCGCCGATCCTCGCGGATGAGCAGCGCCGCGATATCGGGGTCTGTCTCCTCTAGCACCGGGAACATGGGAGCCAGTTTACAGCAGCCCTTACGACGCCGGCCGGCGTGCGCCATGGGTCGACGCGACGCCGAGATCTCTGCGCCAGCGCGGCCGGAAGACCTCGGCGTTAGCCGATCTGGTTAGGTGGACCAGGTGGAGCGCCAGGTCCTCCACAGCGCCGGCCAGCCGATTGACCTGGGCAGCGGCGAGCGCTCCAGCGGGAAGCTCGACGACGAACGCGGTGGTCCCCGCCAGCTGGTGGTTCTGCCATCCCACGGCGCTTCCGGGATATCTCGGAAGGCGCCGAAGCGGGAGCATCGCCTGCCGGGCGAAACGCCGCTCGATCTGCGGGCTTCCCCCGGATTCGTCCACCACGCCAAGGGGCTGGTGAAACCAGATCGTTACCCGGGGGCGCAGCCGTAGTATCAGTCGATACGCGATGCGCGACTCCGGCTCCGACAGGGCGTGCGGCCCTGAGTATTGCTGGTCTCCCGGCACGCCGATGGGCTGCCAGCGAAACGGAAAGTTGCGGTTCAGGTCGACCCCGTTGGCATTCTGGCGAGTGCCTGCGTGGACGCCATCGGGGTTGAGGTTCGGCACGCTCCACAGCTGCACACCGGGGGTAGGAGGCAGCGCCTGCAGCCGGCGGACCACGGCGATGCCGGCGGGCTCGTTGCCATGGATGCAGCCGATGACCAGCACGACGGGGTCTGTGGGGGCGCCGCCTGCCTCGAAGGCGCGGATATGTCTGCCTCCGACCGACCTGCCAAGCAAGATCTGGGCACGACGGGGAGTTGCGAGAGCGGGGCGGGTAGAGCGGATGCCCGCCGTCGGGGACGGCGCGTGCGCGGGAGCGCTGCAGCCGAGGACCAAGCCACAGGCGAACCCGGCTCCAAGCGCTGATGCCAGCCGCAAGGTCCGCATGCCTAGACCCTTGGGCGGTTCGACTTCGAGTCGATGACATCTGGCGGCCGGCAAGGAGTCACTCTGCCGGGGCCGCTCTGCCGGGGCCACTCGCGGGAACGCCCTTCCAAAGAGGCCGGCTTGTAGCTCGTCGTCGGCGCGAGGGACGGGGAGACGCTGCCCGGACTCGCCGAGCGAGATGTGCTGCGCGGCGTCCTCCCCTGTCGCGGCGATGTCGGCGGAACAGCCCCTCCTTGCGCAAGCCCGGCGCAGGACCGTAGTCAGCTTTACCTTGTCCTCGACAATCAGAACTCGCACGACACCCAAAGCATTTCAGCGCTACATGAAGCTCACCTGAACGCAGGCGGGACCGCTACGGGCCCCGCTTACGGCAGCGGACGGATCAGACACGAAACAGCCGCAGCCTCGATCCCGAAGCACGGCGCGGGATAGCCGAGCCAGCGAGAGCGGATTTGCCGTCCTCGTTGGTGAGCGGTACCGTTTCGGCAGCCTGCATAGACCATCTTGCCAGCGGCTGACCTTCATGCATATCGACGCGACATGCCTACCACTACGCGCGACGCTCACAGCGGAGATCGCCATCGTCGGCTCCGGTCCGGCGGGCACCACGCTTGCGCTCGAGCTCGCGGACGCCGGTCACCAGGTTCTGCTGATCGAGAGCGGAGGTGACTCCTACAGCCGCGATGTCCAGCGCCTCGGTGACACGGTCGGAGGCGACGCTTTACACGCCCCGATGTCACAGGCCACACGCCGTCAGATCGGAGGCGCCTCCAATCTGTGGTCTGGGCGCTGCGTGCCCTTCGATCCCGTGGACTTTCAGCACCGTGAGATCGTCGGCGACGCTCGTTGGCCCGTCAGCTATGCCGAGATGGAGAAATACTTCCCACGAGCCTGTCAGTGGTTCAGGTGCGGGCAGCCGGCGTTCGACGTCGGCCAGATCCCCAACCTGGCCGGGGATAGCCTGATCCCAGGCTGGCCCGGCGGCGACGTTCGCGCCACGTCGGTGGAGCGTTGGTCATTGCCGACGAACTTTGGCCGACTCTACGGCGCAAGGCTCGAGAGCTCCCCACTCGTCACGCTCGTAAGCGACCTCACGTGCACCGAGATCGTCTGCAACCCTGACGGCCGGAGCGTGGAGCATCTCGCCGCACGAACGCTGGCCGGCAATGAGGTGCAACTACGCGCAAGGCGGTATGTGATCGCGGCCGGCGGCGTCGAATCCACTCGTCTGCTGTTTGCCTCGACCCGCCATCACCCTTGCGGCATCGGCAATCAGTCCGGGCATCTGGGCCGTTGGTACATGTGCCATGTCGGCGCCTCGATTGCTCGGGTCCACTTCAGCACTCCACCAGAAGCGACGATATACGGCTTCGAGCGCGACCCCGACGACGTTTACGTACGTCGACGCTTCACCTTTTCGCAGGACTATCTGGTCGAACACGATCTGCCGAATATCGCGATGTGGCTCGAAAACCCGGATATGAGAGACCCATCCCACGGCAACGAGATCCTGTCCGTCATATATTTGATCCTGGCGTCACCGCTCGGCCCCTACGTCATCAGCGAAGGTGTCCGGCGAAGCAAGCTCGACACCGGCAGCCCGACCTCGACATGGTTGCACATCCGTAACATTGCGCGTCACCTTCCGCGGGCGATACGGTTCGCCTTGACATTCGGATATGAACGCTTTGTCAAGCCAGGACGCAAAGTGCCCGGGTTCGTCGTGCCGAGCCCTGCAAACGTCTACCCGCTCTACTACCACGGCGAGCACCTGCCACATCCCGACAGCCGCATCGCGCCGAGCAGCGAGACAGATGCGCTCGGGATGCCCCGAATGCGGACCAATCTGTACTTCGCCGATGATGACATTCGCAGCGCTATCCGGGCCCACGAGCACTTCGATCGCTATCTCCGCCGATTTGGCCTCGGGCATTTGGAATACCTCTTCGACGACCTGGAGGAGGGTCTTTGCGAGCAGCTGTTCGACGGCTACCACCAGGCAGGCACGACGCGCATGTCAGACCGACCCGAGGACGGGGTGTTGAATCCGCACCTCGGGGTGCACGGCTTCGAGGACCTGTTCGTCGCGAGCAGCTCCGCATTTGTGACGTCAGGACAGGCCAACTCCACCTTCATGATCGTCGTCTTGGCTCTGCGGCTTGCCGATCACCTTCATCGCGGCCTGCGCCTCGATGCCAAGAACGCCTGATCCGGCGACGTGGTCGGAGACGTCATCTCGCGTGCACGTGACTCGGATGTGCACTGATCTGTGGAATGCCATACTCGGTCGATGCAGGGCATCTGCGCGATCACGGGCGCGAGTGGATATGTCGGTTCCTGCGTGGCAGGCAGACTGGCGAACGCCGGCTGGGAGGTGAGAGCGCTCTGCCGGCGGCGGTCTGGTCAGAAACAATCCGGGTTCACCGAGGCGCACTTCGAGCTCGGCCAGACAGTCGCTCCGCAAGCTCTGGCGGGCGCCGACGCGCTGGTACACCTGGCCTATGACTTCAGTCTGAACCGCTGGATCGACATCGAGCGCGTCAACGTGGAGGGATCAAGACGCCTGTTTGCAGCCGCGCGGGAGGCCGGAATAGATCGCATCGTGTATGTGAGCAGCGTCGCGGCGTTCCCCACGGCAAGCTCGCTGTACGGTCGCGCCAAGCTCGCCTGCGAGCAGGCGGCGTTGGCCGCAGACTCGGCGATCGTCCGCCCCGGGCGTGTGTGGGGCCCGCAGGGCGCCGCGTCGGCTGGCGCTCTGGAAAGAGCGGTCGAACGCCTACCCGTGGTACCGCTGCCTGTGCCCCGAGAGCTCAGGTTATACCTCACGCACGAGGACGATCTCGCGGCGCTGGTGGAAGGCCTGCTCGACCGCTGGCCCGCGGGCGCCGGCAAGCTGTATGTAGCCACATCTGCAGACTGCCTCGAATTCGGAGAATTTCTGCGCTTGCAGGCACTGAAGACCGGCAGGCAACCCCGTTTTGTACAGCTTCCCTGGAGGCTCGTCCGGCTTGGCCTGAGGATCCTCGAGGACATCGGGGCCAAACCACCGTTTCGCAGCGACGGCATCCTGGACCTGGTCACCAGCGACAGGCGACCACTCCTCCACGCCACAGATCACACCGACCGCTACGGTGTCAGCTTCCGCCCATACGCGCTCACATGACGATTCTCCGCCCTCGGCCGGGTCTCATGCGGATCGTCGGCACGCCCGCGTCGCGTATTCCGCAAGCAGTCTCGTCTCGATGAACTGAACCGGAGGCGCACACGCCCGAAGCACGCGGTGGTTCGATTAGGACCGCGATACCTTTCGAAAATGGGCCGTGCAGGAATCGAACCTGCAACCTTGGGCTTATGAGACTTCTGGTATGCCCCAGAATTTCATTGAGTGTCAGCGGGATCAGGCGTTTTTGATGCCTCCGGATCTGCGGGACTGGCTGCCGGGGGATCACTTGGTGTGGACGATCATGGATGCCGTCAAGGAGATGGATCTCGCCGCGTTCTATGGCGATTACCGCCTTGACGGTCATGGTCGCGCGGCTTATGAGCCGTCGACCAGGGCATCCAGACGCTCGTCTGCCCGGAGGCGCTCAAGCGCACAACGCCCAGGCCCGGACGCGACCGAGGTCTCTACGCGTTTATGCGACGCGTGTTGGAAAGCGAGGCCGGCCACGCGCTCTACAAGCAGCGCCAAGCGATGATCGAGCCGGTCTTCGCGCACATCAAGCACAACCGCCGAGCGGACCGCTTCCAACGCCGCGGCAGAGCCGCCTGTCGCTCAGAATGGCGACTGATAACCACCACCCACAACCTCCTAAAGCTCCACCGCCACCAGACAACACCCACGATCGCCTGAAACGCCCCAGCGAGCCCAAACCTCGATCAGACAACCGCGGGCCACCCCGCCACCAGCGAGCGGCGCTACCCCGACAACCCGCCAGACATTACACGACAGCCTCCGTCCGTAGCGAGCGTCGGATTGCCCCGGTGACGACGCTCGGTTGCCCGGAGAAGCGGGGGCATTCGCTTAGGGTGGTCGCGTCCCGGAGCTGCTGTAAGTTCGCCGTGGCTCGGGTTCCCGGTGGTGTTCAGTTTATGCGGCGCTTACCTCCTCGGGGGTTGTTGGTTCGTTGCCTTCGTATTTGATCCGCTTGAGGCGTTGGCGCTCGAGTTGGGTGAACCTGACGCCGTTGGTGGCGTGCGTCATGTAGAGGTCGAGCACTGCCCAGACGAGGGTGAGGCAGCTGGTCTCGCCAGGGAAGCGGCCGATCACCTTGGTGCGG